>NZ_QHJH01000153.1 GCF_003947455.1 Streptomyces sp. WAC 04229
GCCGGCGAGCAACACCGTGCTGGCAAGAACGCCGAAGGCCGAGATCAGAGCGCTGACGCGGTTAGTCACACGGACATCATCACAGGCAACCTCGCTGAGCGGGAGTGATCCAAACGAATCGCCCTAGGCGTGAGGCGCCGACTGCCCCGCCATGGCCTTCACGTTTTCCAGCAGTGCGTGCAGCAGCTTCGGTTCACCCCCGGCGGTGCGTGCAGCCTCCGCGTACGTCGGCCCGTGCTTGCCTTCCACATAGCCCTCGCCCTGCGCGATCAGTGCAAGGCGACGGGCGTTCCAAGCAGGCCAGCTGTCCTCGAGGTAGCTGTCGAGGTCGTCCTCGAAGACGGTGTCCGCCCGGCTACCCTCCTCGGCTCGGTGTCCGCAGGCGGTCGGCCAAGTTGGCAGGCCCTGCAGGCCGCGATCAAGGCCCTTCGGTTCAAGAATGCGGACAGGGATGTCCACGTTGTCGTTGACGCGACTCTCCGGCACGATGTGGCCGCTGAGGAGCGTCCTCTTGTCGAGGAAGCCATCGCCAACGGGACCGTGGTACAGCCTCCGGCGGGCACCGAGGGCCGCGGAGACGCTCTGGTCATCAGCATCGCCGACGAAATCGGGGCCGTGATCGTCTCCAACGACAACTTCGCCCCCTTCCAGAGGGCCAATACCTGGCTCCTGGAATCGGGCCGAGTGCTGGGCGCCACCCATTCCCAGGGGCTCTGGTTCTTCAATCCCCGCACACCCAACCCGGCCGGACCGACAGGACGTCGCCGCTGACGTCGGCACTCCATCGGGGGCGGCGTCGTCGGGTCAGCCCGTCTGCGGAGTGCGGTAGCGGACGGGCCGGTCCTCCACCTTCACCAACAGGCCTTCGCCCGCGAAGTCGCGCAAAATTCTCCGGGTGTGCTTCTCCTGGGGTTCGTGTCCGGCGTCACGCAGGGTTCGCAGACCTCGCTCGGTGTCCCAGAAGCCGCCGTACGTACGTACCGCCTTCTCGAGATCGGCACGCTGGCTGGAGGTGTCTCCCGTCACAGCGACGCTCCTCAGGCCTGTTCGGGGACGGGGACGGAGTGCGCCTTCTTCGCGTGGTTCGCGATGCTCGTCGGCGCGCCGACGTAGTCACATGACGGACACTTCCGCCACACGCCGGTGGACACGGCCCGCGCGCTCACAGAGTGCCCTGGTCCGTATCCGTGACCGTGGAGCAGTTGGGCAACAGACGAGCCGTATTCGACTGCCAGAAGGGCTGCCTCCGCGACCATGTCATGACCGGGGGCGAAGAAGGATCCCGCTCCCACTTTCTTCATGCAACCGCACCAGCACGTACCGGTTGGAGTGAGGTGTGGCAGAGGCTTCGTCGTCATGACGTCACGTTAGATCAACGCATGGATTCTGCCAGCCCTTTGTGCATATCGCACCCGACGGCCTGCGGGGCTGGCTGAAAGAACGTTTAAGGCAGCGGTCAGCTGCCGTCCGGCACCCCGTGGGGCTGGCCGGGAAATCCTACTGCATATGATATGCAAGTGCGCATCACCGACTACAGTATCCGCCCGGCCACCCCGACTGATCTGGCCCCCGCCCGAGCCGTCATGCTCGACACCGTCTACCGCGACTTCGGCACCGGCTACGTCCCCCGCTGGCACGGCGACATCATCGACCTCGCCGGGGCCTACGTGGACCCCGCGCGGCACACGCTTCTCGTCGCCGTCGATGCGGAGGGTGAGGTCGTCGCCACCGGTGCCCTCGACTCCCGTGGCCCCGCGCACCCGCCGAACCCCGCGCACGTCGCCGAGCGCTACCCCTCCGGGGTGACCGCGCAGCTGCGGCGCGTGTACGTGCGGCCCGAGCATCGGCGGCGTGGGCTCGCGCGTCGACTTGTCGATGAGTTGATGGCGTTCGCCGTCGCCGACGGGGGATATCGCGCCGTCTACCTGCACACCGACCCCGCCGTCACCGGTGCCGAGCCCTTCTGGCGGTCGCTCGCCAAGGTCGTGCACGACGAGCGGGAAGATGCGGGCGGTGGGCAGGGGATCGTGCACTTCGACGTTCCCCTGGGGTGAGTCAAGGGTGAAAATCGTTTCCATGTAGGCTCCTGTCCTGCGCGCACCGACGCCCGCCCCCGGCTGCTCGCCCCGCTCCTGCTCATCCCGCTCATATCGAGCTGCTTCGCCTCCGGGAGCGGCACCTCTGACCCCGGGACCGGTGGTGGTGGCAAGGGCGGGGACGGGGCCCGGCTCCGTGTCGCGCTCGCCTTTCCGCCCGCCGAGAACCTCTCGCCCTACGGCGCCGACGCCACCCTCCTCAGCCGGCTCGGCGTGACCGAGGGGCTCACCTCGCTCGACGCCAACGGCTCCGCCGCCCCCGCGCTCGCCGAGTCCTGGCGCAGGGACGGGGACAAGGCGTGGGAGTTCAGCCTCCGGGACGCCACCTTCCAGGACGGGACCGACGTCACGCCCGCCGCCGTCGCCGACTCCCTCGCCCGGGCCACCGACGCCGAGCCCGCCCCGGCCGCCCTCGCCGGTGTCACCCTCACCGCCAAGGGGAGCGGTGAGCGCGTCGTGCGGATCACCACCGACGAGCCCGATCCCGTACTGCCGCTGCGGCTCTCCAGCCCCAGCCTCGCCATCCTGTCCAAGGAGGCGTACGCGAAGGACGGCCGCGTCGACCCCGTCGGCAACGCCACCGGGCCCTTCGAACTGACCAAGGTGAACGGCGCCACCTCCGCCTCCCTCGACCGGTTCGACGACTACTGGGGCGGCCGCGCCCAGGCCTCCGGCATCGACGCCCGCTTCATCGCCGACGGCACCGCCCGCGCCAACGCCCTGCGGACCGGTGAGCTGGACATCGCCGAGGCCGTTCCCGTCGCCCAGGCGGCGAGTCTCGACGAGAAGACGCGGCGCGACACCGCGACCACCCGCTCCACCAGCCTGTTGCTCAACGCCTCGTCCGGCACCTTCGAGGACGCGGGCCTGCGCGCCGCCGCCAGGGCCGGGCTCGACACCTCCGTGTTCGCCAAGGACGTCTACGAGGGGTACGGCGACCCCGGGGCCGGCGTCTACGGGCCCGCCGTGACCTGGGCCGAGGGGAAGCGGACCGCGCCTGCGGGGAGGGCGGACGCCAAGAAGCCGGGCGGCGAGACCATCAAGCTCGCCACCTACGACAACCGGCCCGAGCTGCCCGAGGTCGCCCAGGTCGTCAAGCAGCAGCTGGAGAAGACCGGGTTCAAGGTCGAGCTGACCGTGCGGGAGTACTCGCGGCTCGAAGGCGACGCCCTCGACGGCAAGTTCGACGCCTTCGTGCTCGCCCGCAACACCCTGCTCGACACCGGCGACCCCGTCGCCGTCCTCGCGAGCGACTACACCTGCGACGGCGGCTACAACATCGCCCAGCTCTGCGACAAAGGCGTCGACCGCGCCGTCGCCGACGCGGAGAAGATCGCCGACACCGCGAAGCGGCAGGACGCCGCCATGGCCGCCGAGGCGCGCATCCTCGGCAGCGACGCCGTCGTCCCGCTCGTCCACCAGCGGATCATCACCGGCGTCGCCGCCTCTGTGCAGGGCGTCGTCCTCGACCCGTACGAGCGCACCCTCGTCGGCACCGGCACCCGGCGCTGAACCGTGCGGCGGCGGGTGGCCACCCTGGCGTGGCGGGTCGTGCTCGCGGGCGGGCTCGTCTGCGGGATCGGGCTGTTGCCGTGGCTCACGCACACCGACCCGGCGTACACCGTCCTCAAGGCGCGGTCCGCCGAGCGGGAGCCGACGCCCGAGGTGCTCGCCGACATCCGGCACCAGATCGGGCTCGACGGCGGGCCGCTGCACGTACTCGGCGGCTGGCTCGGGGGGCTGGTGCGCGGTGACGCGGGGGAGTCGTGGATCTCCGGCGGGGACGTGCTGCCCGGTGTGCTCCAGGCCCTTGGTGCCTCGCTCCTGCTCATGGGCGTCGCGTTGCTGGTCGCCGCCGTGACCGCCGGGCTCGTCTGCGCCCGTACGCTCCGGCTGGGCGCCCGGCGGCGGCTCGACGGACGGCGCGTCGGCGGGGCCGCGTCCGCGGTCCTCGCCTCGCTGCCCGAGTTCCTCGTCGCGTCCGTGCTCGCCACCGTCGTCGGGGTGCAGCTGGGGTGGCTGCCCGCGCTGGGGTGGTACGGGTTCCAGTGGACCGTGCTGCCCGCGCTCGCCCTCGGGCTGCCCGCCGGGGCCGTGCTCGGGCGGCTGCTCGACGACCTGCTGCCCGGCGCGTTCGGCGAACCGTGGGCGCTGGCCGCTGCCGCCCGCGGACTCACCGGACGGTCGATCGCCCGCCAGGCCGTACGGCGCTGCGTGCCCGCGCTGCTGCCCAACCTCGGGCTGTTCGTCGTCGGACTGACCGGCGGTGCCGTCGCCGTCGAGCAGGTCTTCGACATTCCGGGGCTCGGACGCACCACGCTCCAGGCCGCCCTCGCCCAGGACCTTCCCGTCCTCCAGGCCGGCACTCTCGCCCTCGTGCTCCTCGCCGCGCTCGCCAGCGGTGCCACGCGGCTCGCGGCCCGCCTGCTCACCGGGCCCGCCCTGCGCGACGGCGCCCTGTCCTCCCTGCACCGGCCCGCCCCGCCGGCCCGGGCACTGCCGCCCCTCCTCTACGCCGCCGTCCTGGCCGCCGTCGTCGGGCTCGGACTGGCCCGGGACCCGCTGGCCCTCGACACCGGGCAGAAGCTGCGGGCCCCCTCCCTCGACCACCCCTTCGGCACCGACGCCCTCGGCCGCGACCTGCTCGCCCGCGTCGGCCACGGGGCGCTGGACACGCTGCTCCTCGCCTCCGCCATCACCGCCGCCGCGCTGCTCGCGGGCGTTCTCCTCGGGCTCGTACCCCGCGTGTCCGCGCCGCTCGTCGACACCGTCAACGCCGTACCGCCCGTACTCGTCGCCCTCCTCGTCACCGCCGTCGCGGGCAGCGGGGCGGCCACGCCCGCCCTCGCCGTCGGCGCCGTCGCCTGGGCGCCGCTCGCCACCCACACCGCCGCGCTGCTGCGGCAGGAGCGCGCCACCCTGCACATCACCGCCACCAGAGGGCTGGGCGCGGGGCGCGGGTACCTGCTGCGGCGCGAACTGCTGCCCGCCGTGCTGCCACCGGTCCTGCGGCACGCCCTGCTCCGGCTGCCCGGCGTCGCCCTCGCGCTCGCCTCGATCGGCTTCCTCGGGCTCGGCGCCCAGCCGCCGTCGCCCGAGTGGGGACTCCTCCTCGCCGAGAACCAGCCCTACGCCGAGCGTGCCCCCTGGGCCGTCCTCGCCCCCGCCGCCGTCCTCGCCCTGCTCGGCGCGCTGGCCGTCACCGCGGCCGGCGGGCTGCGCCGGCCCCGCCTTCCCCGTTCGGCGGCGGTCGCCGGTGAGCGGCCCGCCAGGAGGAAGGAACCGGCCGTACTCCGATGATCTCCCTCTCCAGCCGCCGGGCACCGATGGGGGCCACCGGCCGGGGTGCCCCGCTCTCCCCCCTGCTGCGGCTGCTCATCCTCACCCAACTCGCCTTCAACATCGGGTTCTTCGCCGTCCTGCCCTTCCTCGCCGAGCACTTGGGGCGGTCCGTCGGCATGGCGGGGTGGCTGGTCGGGTTCGTGCTCGGGCTGCGGACCTTCAGCCAGCAGGGGCTGTTCGTGGTCGGCGGGGCGCTCGCCGACCGGTATGGCATCCGGCCCGTGGTGCTCGCCGGGTGCGTGCTGCGGATCGCCGGGTTCGGGTGGCTCGGATTCGCCGAGCGGACCTGGGCCGTGGTCGGCGCGGTGCTGCTCATCGGGTTCGCCGCCGCGCTGTTCTCGCCCGCCGTCGAGTCCGAGGTCGCCCGCCAGGCCGTGGTGTGGGAGGAGGCGGGGAACGGGGACCGGACGCGGGTGCTCGCGCTGTTCACCGTCGCCGGGCAGGCCGGGGCGTTCGTCGGGCCGCTGCTGGGCGCCCTGCTGCTCGCGGTCGACTTCCGTACGGCGTGCCTCGCCGGGGCCGGCGTCTTCGTGCTCGTCCTCGCGGGACACGCCTGGCTGCTGCCGCAGCACCTTCCCGGGCGGGCGCGCGTCCGGTTCGGCGGCGGCGCGCGGCTGCTCCTGCGCAACCGCCGCTTCCTCGCGCTGTGCTGCGCGTACGGCGCCTATCTGCTCGCCTACAACCAGCTCTACCTCGCCCTGCCCGCCGAGGTGGAGCGGGCCGTCGGTTCGCAGGCGCCGCTGGCCTGGCTGTTCGCGCTCTCCTCGCTGCTCGTGGTGGGCGCGCAGTTGCCGGTGACCCGGTGGGCGGGGGAGCGGCTGGCGCCGCGCCGGTCGATGGTGGCGGGGCTCGGGCTGATCGCGGCCGGGTTCGCCGCCGTCGCGCTCGCCCGGCCCGCCGGGTGGACGGGGGTGGGCGGTCTGGCGCCCGCCGCCGGGTTCGTCGTCCTGCTCACCCTCGGGCAGATGCTGGTCGCGCCCGTCGCCCGCGCCTGGGTGCCGGACCTCGCCGAGGACGGGCGGCTCGGGCTGTACACGGGGGCCCTGTCCTCGGTGTCCGGCCTCATCGTCCTCGCGGGCAGCTCCGCGACCGGCCTCCTGCTGGACACGGGGCTGGACACGGGGTTGTCGGCCACGGTCCCGTGGCTGGTGCTGGCCGCCGTTCCGCTGGTGGCCGTGGGGTTGCTGCCGCGACGGGACTGAGCCCCGGGCCGGGGCGCGGGGTGGGCGCCACATCCGCGCACCCACCGGCGGCCCTCGGCCTTCACCGTGCCGCGAGCTCCGGTACCGCGCGGCGTACGGGCGTGCGCCGGGTCCGCGCGGTCTGCCGCAGCCACAGCACGTCCCGGCCGAACGACCAGACCAGGAGGGTCAGGGCCAAGGCCACCACCCCCGCGTTCACCGGGCGCGGGAGCAGGTCCGCGCCCGCCACCAGGAGGAGTACGCCCTGGAGCGCGGCCACCGTCTTGCGGGCCGTGCTCGGGGGCAGCGGGGCGGTCAGCCACGGCCACACCCGGGCCGCGGCGACGAACACGTAGCGCATGGCGCCGATCAGCAGCACCCACGGGCCCAGGTCCATCGCGACGTACACACTGAGGACCAGGATGAGGAACGCGTCGACCTCCATGTCGAAGCGGGCGCCCAGCTGCGAGGACGTGCCGGTGCGGCGGGCCACCTTTCCGTCCACGCCGTCCAGGATCAGAGCCACGGCGGTGAGGCCGACGAGGAGGGAGACGGGCGGCGCGCTGCGGAAGGAGTCCGCGACCAGCGCCGCCACCCCGCCGACCAGCGTGGCCCGGCCCAGGGTGACCCGGTTGGCCGGGCCGAACGACGCCGGCCGGGACCGGTGCAGGGCCCGTGCCAGCACCGCCCAGGTCGCGAACGCGAAGGCGAGGCCGGTCAGCCAGCCCGCCGTGCCCATCCCGATCGCCGTGCCGAGCAGCGCCAGCAGCAGGATCTGCGCGCCCGCCCCCACCGCGGTCTCCTGCTGAACGGGCCTGGGGGGTCCCGTTTGGATCTTGCCGGGGTCGCGGGGCCCGCTCGGGCCGGTTGCAGGGCGCCCTTGCCCGGAGCCGGCCAGATCCAAACGGCACCCCCTGGCGTCGTAAGCGTCGTACGTGTTGTTCAGGGCCACCGAACACCCTCCGGCCGTGTGACAGAGTCGATCAACGCCGCTACCTTGTGCGCGGCTGTGCATCCCTCGGTACGTGGGCGGCTTCCCGATCGTTCAGGAGGACATCCGATGACACGCAGGGCACGCGCGTTCTGGCTCGACGCGCCCGGCCGGGGCACGATCCGCGAGGTGGAGCTGCCGGAACCCGGTGCGGACGAGGTACTGGTGCGCACCCTCCACAGCGGTGTGAGCCGGGGCACCGAGACCCTCGTCTTCGCCGGCCGGGTGCCCGAGAACCAGTACGCGGCGATGCGCGCGCCGTTCCAGGAGGGCGACTTCCCCGGACCGGTGAAGTACGGCTACCTCAACGTCGGCGTGGTCGAGGAGGGACCGGACGCGCTCGTCGGGCGTACCGTCTTCTGCCTCTACCCGCACCAGACGCGCTACGTCGTCCCCGCCGCCGCCGTCACGCCGGTGCCGCCGGCGGTGCCCGCCGCGCGGGCCGTGCTCGCCGGCACCGTGGAGACCGCCGTCAACGCCCTCTGGGACGCGGCGCCGCTGGTCGGCGACCGCGTCGCGGTGGTCGGCGGCGGCATGGTCGGCTGCTCCGTGGCCGCCCTGCTGGCCCGCTTCCCCGGCGTCCGGGTCGAACTGGTCGACGCCGACCCGGCCCGTGCGAAGGCCGCCGAAGCGCTCGGCGTGGGCTTCGCGTCCCCGGCCGACGCGCTCGGCGACCGCGACCTGGTCGTACACGCCAGCGCGACCGAAGCCGGGCTCGCCCGGTCACTGGAGCTGCTGCGGCCCGAGGGCACCGTCCTCGAACTGAGCTGGTACGGCGACCGGCGCGTCGCCCTCCCGCTCGGCGAGGCCTTCCACTCCCGGCGCCTGACCCTGCGCAGCAGCCAGGTCGGCACCGTCTCCCCGGCCCGCGGCGCCAACCGCACCTACGCCGACCGGCTCGCCCTCGCCCTCGACCTGCTCGCCGACCCGGCGCTGGACGCCCTCGTCACCGGCGAGTCCGCGTTCGCCGAACTGCCTGACGTGCTGCCCCGGCTGGCCTCCGGCGAGATCCCGGCCCTGTGCCACCGCATCCGGTACGACGGGGAGGGCGCCGGCGCCTGACCCTCGGGCCGGCCTCGCCCGACCTCGCCTGACCTTGAGAAAAGACGTACGGGCCGCTGAACAAGGGAAGACCTCCAGCCGTAATAGACGGCACCCCGCGCGGCGATCGGCGGGGGATCAGACGTGCCACACCTGGAGGGTCGTCCGTTGTTCAGCATCACCGTCCGCGATCACATCATGATCGCCCACAGCTTCCGCGGCGACGTCTTCGGGCCCGCACAGCGCCTGCACGGAGCGACGTTCCTGGTGGACGCCACCTTCCGGCGCGAGCAGCTGGACGAGGACAACATCGTCGTCGACATCGGACTGGCCACGCGCGAACTGGGCGCCGTCGTCAGCGAGCTGAACTACCGCAACCTCGACAACGAGCCCGACTTCGCCGGCGTCAACACCTCCACCGAGTTCCTGGCCAAGGTCGTCGCCGACCGGCTCGCCGAGCGCGTCCACAAAGGCGCCCTCGGCGAGGGGGCCAGGGGCCTGGCCGGTCTCACCGTGACCCTGCACGAGTCGCACGTCGCCTGGGCGAGTTACGAGCGTGCGCTGTGACCGACACCTCCGTCGAGGCGGCGGGGCGCACCCGCCTCACCTACGTCCCCACCCAGATCCCCGCCCGCATCGCCGCGGGGGCCACGTCCGCGAGGAACGACGGGATCATCCCCATGTCCCTGCGCTCCGTGCACTTCGTCGTACCGGGCGGGATCGACGATCCGGCCGCGCCGAGCGGCGGCAACGCCTACGACCGGCGGGTGCGGCTCGACCTGCCCGGCTTCGGCTGGCGGGTACGGGGGCTGCCCGTCGACGGTGACTGGCCCCGGCCGGACGACACCGCCCGCGCGGAACTCACCCGTGTCCTGCGCCGGTTGCCGGACGGCGCGGTCGTCCTGCTCGACGGCCTGGTCGCCTGCGGGGTGCCGGAGATCGTCGTCCCGGAGGCCGAGCGGCTGCGCATGGCGGTCCTCGTCCACCTCCCGCTCGGCGACGAGACCGGCCTCGACCTCGCCCTCGCGGCCGAACTGGACGCCCGTGAGCGCGCGGTGCTGCGGGCCGTGCCGGCCGTCGTCGCCACCAGCGACTGGGCGGTGCGGCGGCTCGTCTCCCACCACGGTCTCGACCCGGGCCGTGTCCACGTCGCGGCGCCCGGCGCCGACATCGCGCCCCTCGCGCCCGGCACCGACGGCGTCTCCCGGCTGGTGTGCGTCGCCGCCGTCACCCCGCGCAAGGGCCAGCACCGGCTGGTGGAGGCCCTGGCGGCGGTGTCCGACCTGCCGTGGAGCTGCGTGTGCGTCGGCGGCCTCGGCCACGACCCCGAGTACGTCGAACACTTGCGGGACCTCGTCGCGCGGCACGGCCTGACGGGCCGGCTGGTGCTCGCCGGACCCAGGTCGGGCGCCGAACTGGACGCCACCTACGCCACCGCCGACCTGATGGTCCTCACCTCGTACGCCGAGACGTACGGCATGGCGGTGACCGAGGCCCTCGCGCGCGGTATCCCCGTGCTCGCCACGGACGTCGGCGGCCTCCCGGAGGCGGTCGGACGCGCGCCCGACGGAGGGGTGCCCGGCATCCTCGTCCCGCCGGAGGACCCGGCCGCGCTCGCCGCCGAGCTGCGCGGCTGGTTCGGCGAGGCCGACGTACGACGCCGGCTGAAGAGCGCCGCCCGGGGCCGCCGCGCCGCGCTGAACGGCTGGGCGAGTACGGCCCAGAGCCTGGCCGGCGTCCTGCACCGGCTGCCCGGCGAACCCGGGGGGACGGCATGAGCGAGTCCACGACCGGTGTCATCCCCGGCGCGGGCCCCACCGGCGGGTCCACGGCCCGGGCCACCGCCGCCGCCCCGGCCGAACGCGCCACCCTGCGCCTGCGCGAGGCCCCCGCGCACGACGCCCCGCACCCCGACGACCCGCCGCGCTACGCCCCCGAATGGCTGCGGCTGCGCGAGCCCGCCGACGCCGCCGCGCGGGCGTACGACCTGCTCGATCCGCTGCGGACCCACCTCGCGGGACCGCCGGGACGGACCGGTGGACTGGTCGTGCACGACCTGGGCTGCGGCACCGGCTCGATGGGACGCTGGCTCGCCCCGCGGCTCGACGGCGCCCAGCACTGGGTGCTGCACGACCGCGACCCCTACCTGCTGCACTTCGCCGCCGTCGGCGCCCCGCGCTCGGCCGCCGACGGCAGCCGCGTCACCGTCGAGACGCTGCGCGGGGACCTCGCCCGCCTCACCCCGGACGCGCTGTCCGGCGCCGACCTGGTGACGGCGTCCGCGCTCCTCGACGTCCTGACCACCGAGGAGGTCGGCACCCTCGCCGCCGCCTGTGCCGCGGCCGGCTGTGCGGCCCTGCTGACCCTGTCCGTCGCCGGACGCGTCGACCTCACCCCCGCGCACCCCCTGGACGCCGAGATCGCCGAGGCGTTCAACGACCACCAGCGGCGTACCGGACTGCTCGGCCCGGACGCGGTCACCGCGGCGACCGACGCCTTCGCCGCGCACGGCGCCACGGTGCGGGCGCACTCCAGCCCCTGGCGGCTGGGCCCCGACGAGGCCGCACTCACCGCGCAGTGGCTGCGGGGCTGGGTCGGCGCGGCCGTGGAACAGCGCCCCGAGCTGCGCGAACGGGCCGAGGCGTACCTGGACGAGCGCCTCGCCGCCTGCGCGGACGGCACCCTGCGCGTGGTGGTCCACCACACCGACCTGCTGGCGCTGTGCCGGCCGACGGGCGGGGCCTCGTGAGCGCTCCGACCGTACCGGCGGACCTGCGTCGCACACCGCCCCGGGCGGACGCCTCCACCGGCGACCCCCTGCCGCCCGCCCACGCCCGCGGCACCCTGCGCGCCCACCTCGGGACCGTGGCGGGCACCGCCATCCTCGCCGTACTCCTGTGGCGGATGGGCACCGGCGTCTTCCTGGACGGGCTGCGCCGGATCGACGCGCCGACCGTGCTCGCGGCGCTCGGTATCGGGCTGGTCACCACCGTGTTCAGCGCCTGGCGCTGGGCCCTGGTGGCCCGGGGACTGCGCATCCGGCTGCCCCTCGGACCGGCCGTCGCCGACTACTACCGCGCCCTGTTCCTCAACGCCGCCCTCCCCGGCGGCGTCCTGGGCGACGTGCACCGCGCGGTGCACCACGGGCGGAGCGCCGGCGACCTGGGCCGCGGCGTGCGGGCCGTCGTCCTCGAACGGGTCGCCGGACAGCTCGCGTTGATCGGTGTCGGCGTCGTCGTGCTGCTCACGCTGCCCTCCCCGGTGCTGGGCGAGGTCCGGCGTGCCGCCCCGCTCGTCACGCTGGCCGTGCTGGGCGCGTTGGCCGTGCTCGTCGCCCTGCGCATGAACCGGGCGCCGGCGCGCCGCGGGCGGGCCCTGCGGGCGACGCTCGGCGAGGCGCGCCAGGGGCTGCTCTCCCGGCGAAACCTGCCGGGCGTCGCGGTGTCGTCCGTCGTCGTACTCGCCGGGCACCTGGTGATGTTCGGGCTCGCCGCCCGGGTGGCCGGCAGTGGCGCCACCGTCGCCGAACTCACCCCGCTGGCCGTGCTCGCGCTGCTCGCCATGGGGCTGCCGCTGAACGTCGGCGGCTGGGGTCCCCGCGAGGGCGTCACGGCCTGGGCGTTCGGCGCGGCCGGGCTCGGCGCGGGCACCGGGCTGGGCGTGGCCGTGGTGTACGGGGTGCTCAGCTTCGTGGCGAGCCTGCCCGGTGTCGTCGTCCTCGTCGTCCGCCGGTTCGCGCGCCCCGACGGCTCCTACGGGCGCCCCGGCCTCTTCTCGGCGGTCGGATCGGCGGTCCGATCCGCGGTCAGGAAAGAGAAATACGTCCCGAAGGAATCCGCGAGGCTCGCCAGCAGTTCCTTCCCCTTTTCCGCCGAACCCAGCGAAGGGCGCCCGATGACACCGGAATCGGTATAGGCGGACATGCCGAGGGAGAGCAGATGACGCCGGTCGTCAGCGAGGAAGTCGGCGGTCTCGTAACCGGGCCGGACCGATTCGGGGTGCGCGTGCAGAAGAATGGAGGTCTCGATTTCCCCCGCGTGCATGTCGGAGAGCAGCGAGGTGGCCACCCCCGCCCGCTGCCGAGCCGCCTCCCAGTCCTCCGCGGCCGGGAACAGCGCCATCCGCTCGCCGCGCGCGGAGGACTCCTGGACGACGTTGCCCAGTACGTAGTTACCGCCGTGCCCGTTGACCACGACCAGGGCCTCGACACCGGAGCGGCGCAGCGAGGAGGCTATGTCCCCGACCACCGCGTGGAGGGTCGCCGAGGAGATGCTGACGGTTCCCGGCCAGTCCGCGTGCTCGTGAGAGCAGCCGATGGTCACCGGCGGGAGCAGGTGCACCGGGTACGCGGCGGCGATCTCCCGGGCGACGGCGCAGGCGACGAGCGTGTCGGTCGCCAGCGGCAGGTACGGGCCGTGCTGCTCGAAGCTGCCCACCGGCAACACCGCGACCTGCCGGGGAAGTTCGGCGCCCCGCCTGCGCACGTCCTCCGAGGTGTCCGCCGGCACAAGTGAAGCATCCATCCCGCACGGCCTTTCGTGTCTGTTGGGCAACCTGTTGAGAGATCTGCTGAGAGATCCGCTGAGAGATCTGTTGAGGAACGCGAGAATCATGACAGAAAAAATTGGTGTACTCGGCAAGAAGGCATCGCAGCGCACGGACGTGGAACGCGTCGTGGTGACGCCGCTGCCCACCGTGCACGGGGAATTCCGCGCTTTCGGCTATTTCGACCACGACCGCGGCGATGAGCAAGTGGCGCTCGTCTACGGCGACCTGGGCGCCGAGGGTGTGCTCACCCGGCTGCACTCGGAATGCCTCACGGGCGACGCCTTCGGCTCCCAGCACTGCGAGTGCGGCGACCAACTGGCCTCCGCGCTGCGGTCGGTGGCCGCCGCGGGCAGCGGTGTCGTCGTCTACCTGCGCGGCCACGAGGGACGCGGCATCGGGCTCCTCGCCAAGCTCCGCGCGATGGCGTTGCAGGCGGAGGGCCTGGACACGGTGGAGGCGAACCTCGCCCTTGGCCTGCCGGTGGACGCCCGGGACTACGGCGTCGCCGCCCGCATCCTGGGCGACCTCGGGGTGCGGTCGGTGCGCCTGATGTCCAACAACCCCCGCAAGCTGGAGGCGTTGGTGCGGCACGGCATCCAGGTCGCCGAGCAGGTGCCGCTGCTGATCCCGCCGTGCGAGAGCAACATCACCTATCTGCGGACCAAGCGGGAACGCCTCGACCACCACCTGCCCCACCTGGACGCGCTGGCCCATCTGACGTCGTGAGCCCGGCGGCCGGTTCAGTCCGCGAGGGCCTCGTGCACGAGCCGCTTCAGGTCGGGATACACGGTGTGCGAGGACCGGGGCCGCACCTGGGTCATGAACTGCACCGTCAGGTCACGGCCCGGGTCGACCCAGAAGGTGGTCGTGGCCACCCCGCTCCAGCCGTAGGTGCCCGGGCCGGAGGGCCACTGCGTGCGGCTCGGGTCGGTCACCACCGAGACGCCGAGGCCGAAGCCGACGCCGTCGTTGCCGGGCCGGTCGTGCGCGGGACGGCTGCCGAGGGCACGCAGGTCGGCGCCGCCGGGGAGGTGGTTGCGGGTCATCAGGTCCACCGTCTCGGGGGCGAGCACCCGGACGCCGTCGAGTGCGCCGCGGCGCCGCAGCATCTCGGCGAAGCGGTGCACGTCGTACGCGGAGGAGACCAGGCCGCCGCTGCCCGACAGGAACCGCGGCCGGCCCCGCAGCGGGAGGCCGGGCACCGGCTCGATGGAGCCGTCGTCCGTCTCGCCGTACAGCTCGGCCAGCCGCTCCGCCTGCTCGTCGGTGACGTGGAAGCCGGTGTCCGCCATGCCGAGCGGGCCGAAGATCCGGGCGGCGAAGAACTCGTCGAGCGGCTGTCCGGACACCACCTCGACCAGCCGCCCCAGGACGTTGCTGGCCACCGAGTAGTTCCACTCGGTGCCCGGCTCGAACTGGAGCGGCAGGCTCGCGTACAGGTCGACGGTCTCGGCCAGGCCCGCGCCCGGCCGCACCGACGACTCCAGACCGGCCGCCCGGTACAGCCCGTCCACGGCGTGGGAGTGGTAGAAGCCGAAGGTCAGCCCTGCCGTGTGGGTCATCAGGTGCCGGACCAGGACCGGACCCTCGGCGGGCCGGGTGACGGTGCCGTCACCGGATCCCCGGACGTACACCCGCGGCTCGGCGAAGGCCGGCAGGTACCGGGCCACCGGGTCGTCCAGGGACAGCCGGCCCTCCTCCACCAGCGTCAGCACGGCGACGGACGTGACCGGCTTGGTCATGGAGTAGATCCGCCACAGGGTGCCGGCCGTCACCGGCAGACCGGCCGCGAGGTCCCGCAGGCCGTGCACCGTCAGATGCGCGACGCGTCCGCCGCGGGCGACGGCCACCAGGAAGCCGGGCAGCCGTCCCTCGTCCACCTGCCGGGCGAAGTGCAGGTCGAGCCGGTCCAGCGCCTCGGCGTCCAGCCCGGCCGCGCCCGCGTCGGTCTCCTGCCGCAGGGGTGGCATCGCCATCGTTCTCCTCGGTCGTTCGTCGAAGACCCGTCCGGCATACCCCGCGTACCCCCCTTCGGAACTCGTGATCCGCCGAGAGCGGTCAGGCCGTGACCGTCTCCGGTTCGGCCGCCTCGCGGCCCGCCCGCTCGCCGAGCCGCTCCGTCGGCACCTCGTGGGTCTCGCGGGCCGTGAGCGCGGCGATCACCGGCGGAACGCACAGCGCGGCCGTGAACAGCGCCACCGCGAACCAGTCGTCGCCGTCCGGACCGGCGATCTGCGCCGCGAAGGTCACCGCGAACCCGGCCACCGCGAAGCCGATCTGGGTGCCGATCGCCACGCCCGACAGGCGGACCCGGGTGGAGAACATCTCGCCGTAGAAGGCCGGCCACACGCCGTTCGCGGCGCTGTAGACCACACCGAAGGCGATGATGCCCAGCAGGAACGTCAGCGGGTAGGAGCCGGTGGAGATCGCCCACAGGTACAGGAACATCGTCACCGCGCTGCCGGCCGCGCCGATCAGGTACACCGGACGCCGTCCGATCCGGTCGGACAGCGTCGCCCACAGCGGGATCGCGCCGAGCGCCACGACATTGGCGAGGGCGCCCACCCACAGCATCGCGGTACGGGACATGCCGACCGAGTCGCTCGTGGCGTACGCCAGCGCCCAGACCGTGAAGATGGTGCTGACCGAGGCGATGAGCGCGCCCGCGACCACCCGCAGGACGTCCGCCCAGTGGTCCCGGGCCAGCACCGCGAGCGGCATCTTCACGACGCCCTCCGTGGCCGCCTGCTGCTCGAAGGCCGGGGTCTCGTCGAGCTTGCGGCGGATGACGTAGCCGACGACCGCGACCACCACGCTCAGCCAGAACGGCACCCGCCAGCCCCAGGACAGCAGGTGTTCCTCGGGGAGCGCGGCGACGGGCAGGAAGACCAGGGTGGCGAGGAGCTGCCCGCCCTGGGTGCCGCTGAGGGTGAAGCTGGTGAAGAAGCCGCGTTTGTGCCCCGGCGCGTGTTCCAGGGTCATCGAGTTGGCGCTGGCCTGCTCGCCCGCCGCCGATATGCCCTGCAGGATCCGGCACAGCACCAGCAGGACCGGGGCGAGGGTGCCGACCTGGTCGCGCGTGGGCAGACAGCCGATGAGGAACGTCGAGACGCCCATCAGGATCAGCGTGAAGACCATGATCTTCTTGCGGCCCATGCGGTCGCCGATGTGGCCCAGGAAGAACGCGCCGACCGGGCGGGCGGCGTACGCGACGCCGAAGGTCGCCAGCGACAGCAGGGTCGCGGTGGCCGGGTCGGACTCGTCGAAGAAGACCTCGGGGAAGATCAGCGCGGCGGCGCTGCCGTAGATGAAGAAGTCGTAGTACTCCAGCGCGCTGCCGATCCAGGCGGCGGTGGCGGCCTTCTTCGGCTGGCCGGGCGGGGCGGCGCCCTGGGA
>NZ_QHJH01000154.1 GCF_003947455.1 Streptomyces sp. WAC 04229
GCCCCCGCCACCCCGTCCCCCAGCATCCGCATGACCGGCGTCCACGCGACGTGGCCCGCACCGTCGGCCGCGTGAGCACCCCCGGTGCGGGCGGGCGGCGACGGTGCCGCCAGCCGGGCGAGCTGCTCGGGCGTCCTGCACGCGAAGACGTCCCGAGAGGTGAACGTCCAACCGGCATGCCGCGCCCGCGACGCCAGCTGCATCGAGAGGATCGAATCCCCGCCCAGCTCGAAGAAACTGTCGTCTGCACCGACCCGCTCGAGACCGAGCGTCTCGGCGAACAGGGCGCACACCACCCGCTCGGCCTCCGTGGCCGGCTCCCGTCCCGCGGTCGCGGCGGCGAAGTCGGGATCGGGCAGGGCGCCCCGATCGATCTTCCCGTTCGCCGTCATCGGCAGTGCGTCCAGCGCGGTCACCACCGCGGGCACCATGTGCTGAGGCAACCGGGAGGCAAGCCTTTCGCGCACCGCCCCCGGGTCGACGTCGCCCGGTGAGACGTAGGCAAGGAGTCGGTCCGCGCGGACGGTCACCGCGGCCCCGGAGACCTGTGGGTGGTCGGACAGGGCAGACTCGATCTCGCCGGGTTCGATCCGGAATCCACGGACCTTGACCTGGTCATCGGCGCGCCCGGCGAACACCAAGTCACCCTGGCTCGTCCAGTACGCCAGATCCCCTGTCCGGTACATCCGCTCGCCGGGGGCGAACGGATCAGCCAGGAACCGCTCCGCCGTCAGCCCCGCGCGGCCCAGATAGCCGCGTGCCAGCCCGATTCCGGCCACGTACAGCTCACCCGCGATCCCCGGCGGCAACGGAAGCAGGAACGCGTCGAGCACATAACAACGGCCCCCCGGGATCGGCGTCCCGACCGGGACCACGTCCCGGCCCGGCGCCAACGGCGTGCTCATCGCCGCGCACACCGTGGCCTCGGCCGGGCCATAGGCGTCGATCAGCCGCCGTCCCCGGGACCAGCGGTCCACCAGGCTCGGCGGACAGGCCTCACCCGCCACCACCACCGTCTGCAGTGTGTCCGGCAAGGCGTCGGCCGTGCCCAGCACCGACGGCGGAACCGTCACGTGTGTGATCTGCCACCGTTCCAGCGCCTCGGCCAGCGTCACCTGGGGCGGCAGGTCCCGCGCCGGCGCCATGACCAGCGTCGCCCCCGACAGCAGGGCCATCAGCACCTCCGACACCATGGCGTCGAAGCCCAGCGCCGCGAACTGCAGGACCCGTGACGACGGCGACACACCGAACCGGTCGATCTGCGCCGCCGCCAGATTGCCGAGCCCCGCGTGGGAGACGACGACCCCCTTCGGAACGCCCGTCGAGCCCGACGTGTACATCACATACGCCGCGTCACCCGGACCCGTCTGCGGCAGCTCCGCCTGCGAGCCCTCCGCCAGATCGGCCTCGTCGACCACCACCAGCCGGTTGGTGAACTCCTTTGGCACCGCCGGCCGTGTCGTTCCCGCACACACCACCGCCACCGGATCGGCGTCGCCGAGCATCCACTTCACACGTTCGGCCGGATACGCCGGATCCACCGGGACGAACGCGCCGCCCGCCAAGGACACGCCCAGGATGGCGACCAGCCACCACGACGACCGCTCCACGACCACGCCCACCCGGCGTTCCGGCCCGACCCCGCGAGCCCGCAGCACGGCGGCCAGTCCCACCGCCCGGTCCCACAACTCCCCGAACGACAGCTCCCCCTCGCCGTCCACCACCGCCACGTCGTTGGGCCGTTGCGTCACCACCCGCCCGACCAAGGCGGGCAACGGCTGCCCCGCCACCAGCGCCGGGCCGGCGTCATGCGCACCGCCCGCGGCCACGGCGACCCGCCCCACCGGTGCGGACGGATCGGCGACCAGCGCGGCGAGCGCATCGACGAACCACCGCAGAGCCGACTCGGCAACGCTCTCCCGGATCTGCCCGCGCCAGTAGCTGAGCTGGATCCTAAAATGATCTCCCGGGATGATGCCGAGGGTCAGCGGATAGTGGGTCCCCTCGACCGTGCCCAGATACGTGAACCGGCCCGCGAAGTCGCGCGGATAGTTCTCGAACACCAGCAACGTGTCGAACGCCGCGCCGGAGCCGGCCGTCTTCTGGATCTCCGGCAGCCCCAGATGCTGATGCGGGATCAGGGCCGCCTGCCGGTGCTGCAACCCGGCGAGCATGTCCACAACCGGCTGCCCGCCCTCCAGCGGCACCCGGACCGGCACCGTGTTCATCATGAGGCCCGGCATCGACTCCACACCCGGGAGGACCGCGGGCCGGCAGGCGACCGTGGCGCCGAAGACCACATCGGTCCGCCGCAGAAGTCGCGCCAGGACCATCGCCCACGCACCCTGTACCACCGTGTTCAGCGTCAGCCCGTGGTCGCGGGCCAGCCGCGTCAGCCGGGTGTGCAGATCCGTCGACAGGTGGACGACGCGGTGGTCGTAGTCGGCCGCGGGGACCGCCGTCGCGACCAGCGCGGGCTCGTCCAGGCCGGACAGCTCCGCCCGCCAGGCCGCACGTGCCGCATCCTTGTCCTGCCGGTCCAGCCACGCCAGGTAATCCCGGTAGGAGGCCGAACCCGCCCGTTCGGGAAGCTGCCCGCCGGCCGTGTACGCCTCGGCCACCTCGTTGAGGATGACCGCCACCGACCAGCCGTCGATCAGGGTGTGGTGGATGACGACCAGCAGGCGGTGGCGGTCCTGCGCGATCCGCATCAGCACCAGCCGGGCCAGCGGAGCCTCGGCGAGATCGAACCGGTTCTCCTGTTCCCGTTCGACCAGGGCGTCGACGGCCGCCTCGGCATCGCCCGCACCCGTCAGATCCACCTCCCGCCACGGCAAGGTGACGTGCCGGTGGACGATCTGCACGGTCTTGCCCGACGGGAGTCGATAAAAGCTCGGCCGCAGCTGGGGGTGCCGGGCGAAAACCGCTTCCCACGTGGCCCGCAGCCGGGCCGCGTCCAGCGGTCCGTTCAGCTCCACGAGCCAGTGCACCTGGTAGATGTCGCGCCCCTGGCCGGCGCGGCCCCGACCGTCGGGGCCCTGGTCGTCGAGGGTCGACTGGAAGACCAGTCCCTCCTGGAGCGGTGCCAGCGGCCAGACCTCCTCCGCCTCCGGATGGGCGGTCGCCAACTCCGCCTCGTCCTGGGCGCTCAGAGCGATCAGCGGCCGGTCGACGGGACGGTCCGCCGGTACGGCACGCGCCACGGCCGCCAGCCGTGCGGGGGTCTGCTCCTTGAGGATCTGGGCCGGTGTGACCAGCAGCCCGGCTTTGAACGCACGTGCCGCCAGGCGCATCGCGACGATCGAATCTCCGCCCAGCTGGATCAGGCCGTCGTCGGCACCGACCCGCCCCAGGCCGAGCATCTCGGCGAACAGAGCGCACAGGACGCGCTCCGCCTCGGTCACGGGTTCGCGGCCGGCCGCGCTCGCCGCGAACGTGGGCGCGGGCAACGCCGCTCGGTCCACCTTGCCGTTGCCGGTCAGTGGCAGCGCGTCCATCACGATCACCGCGGCCGGAACCATGTACTGCGGCAGTACCGTCCCCAGGCGCTCACGGATGAGGGCGGGATCCGCGTCCCCGTCCGCCACCACGTAACCGATCGGGCGCCCGTCGACCGCCACGAGGACGGCGTCGTGTACGCCCGGCTGAGCCGTCAGCGCCGCCTCGATCTCGCCGGGCTCGATCCGGTACCCGCGGATCTTCACCTGGTGATCGACCCGGCCCGCGAACAGCAGCTCACCGTCCTCGGTCCACTGGGCGAGGTCCCCGGTCCGGTACATCCGCCCGCCCGTCGGCCGGCCGCCACCCTCCTCCTCGCAGGTGCTGTCGGGTGCGTACGGATCCGCCACGAACCGCTCCGCCGTCAGACCCGGCCGGTTCAGGTAGCCGTCCGCCAGACCGGCACCGCACAGGTACAGCTCACCGACCACACCCGGTCGAACGGGCCGCAGCGACGCGTCGAGCACCTGGGCCCGGCGGCCCGGAAGGGACCGTCCGATCGGCAGCGTCGGCCCCATCGCGTCACCCGGTTCGAGCACATGCCACGTCGCCCACACCGTCGCTTCGGTCGGGCCGTACAGGTGCCGGATCCGCGCCCGGGGGCAGGCTTCCCGCACCTTGTGCACCGCGTGCGCGGGCACCAGGTCGCCACCGGTCTGCACCTCACGGAGCCCTGCGAACGACTCCGGCGACTCCTCCGCCACCGCGCGGAAGTTCCCGGCGGTCAGATACGCCCTCGTCAACCCGGCCGCGATCAGTTCCCGCAGGCGCTGGGCATCCACCGGCCCCGGCCCGGCGATCATCACCCGGGCGCCCCAGGCCAGCGGCACCCAGATCTCGAACATGGAAGCGTCGAAGGCGTACGGCGCGTGCATGAGGACCGCGTCGTCGGGCTCCATCGCCCAGCCGGGAGCCTCCACCAGTTCCACCAGGCTCCGATGCGGGACGGCCACCCCCTTCGGGGTGCCCGTCGAGCCGGAGGTGTACATCACGTAGGCCTGGTCGCCCGGGCGCACCGTGACCGCCGGCGCCTCGCTCGTGGCCTCGTCCGTGACGGGGTCCGCCTCGAGGGGCTCGGCCGGTTCGATCGACTCGGTCCCGTCCGGCAGGCGGTCGCGCGCCGCGGCCGGGCACACCGTCAGGGACACCTCTGCGTCCGCCATCATGAACGCCACCCGCCGCGCCGGGCAGGCGGTGTCCACGGGCACGTACACCGCCCCCGCCTTCCATACCGCGAGCAGCGCGACCAGCAGGTCGGCGGAACGTTCCATCATGACCGCGACGCGGTCGCCGCGGCGGATGCCCCGACCAGCCAGGCGCCCGGCCAGCCGGCCCGCGAGCTGATCGAGTTGCCGGTAGGTCAGAACCCGGTCACCGTCGACGACGGCCACGGCATCGGGTGTCCGGTCCACGTGCGAGGCGAACAGCTGCAGCACCGTCGGTGTGGCTTGCGCTTGGGAATTCATCGTTCTCCTTCACGGACCACCTGGGGCACGGGCCGGAGTGCGTCGTTTGGTCCGAGCCCGGTCCCGAGTCCGGCGGGCTCGGCGCCGTTGTCGTGCGGCGTGGCGAACTGCGTGCGGTAGAGCTCGGCGTACAGGCCATCCGCGGCCAGCAGCTCCTCGTGCGTCCCGTGTTCGCGGACGTGTCCGTCGTCGATCACGAGAATCTGGTTGGCCTCACGGATCGTGGACAACCGGTGGGCGATCACCAGCGAGGTGCGGCTGCGCAGGGCGATCTCGAGTGCCCGCTGGACGGCGGCCTCCGACTCGGAGTCCAGGTGCGCGGTGGCTTCGTCCAGC
This sequence comes from Streptomyces sp. WAC 04229, assembly GCF_003947455.1. GTDB lineage: Bacteria > Actinomycetota > Actinomycetes > Streptomycetales > Streptomycetaceae > Streptomyces. Next base: position 5,301 of record NZ_QHJH01000154.1, read on the forward strand.
ACGACGATCGAGGGTGCCTTCAGCAGCAGCCGGGCGATGGCCAGCCGTTGCTTCTCCCCGCCCGACATGCGGTAGCCGCGATCGCCCGAGACGGTGTCGAGCCCGCTGGGGAGGGAGGCGATCAGGTCCCAGATCTGGGCCCCTTTGCACGCCTCGATCAGCTCGTCCTCGGTGGCGTTCGGGCGGGCGTAGAGAAGGTTCTCCCGGATCGTGTCGTGGAACAGGTAGGCGTCCTGGCTGACCACCCCTACCGCTTCGCGGAGCGAGTCGAAGGTGAGGTCGCGCAGGTCGTGTCCGCCGACGCGGACGGTCCCGGAGTTCGCGTCGTACAGCCGGGACACCAGGTGTGTGATGGTGCTCTTGCCCGCGCCGGAGGGGCCGACGAGCGCGGTGAGGGTTCCGGCCCGTACGTGGAAGCTCACGTCGCGCAGGACCTCCGGCGTCACTTCCCCGCGCTCGCGATCGGTCCGCAGATGTTCCAGGGACGCCAGTGAGACCTCGTCCGCGGTGGGATAGCGGAACGACACATGCTCGAACTCGATGTCCGGGGGCACGCCTTTCTCGAGTGCGACCGCATCGGGGCTCTCCTCGATCAACGGCTTCAGGTCGAGCAGTTCGAAGACCCGGGAGAAGCTCACCACGATGGACTGCGCGATCTGCTGCATCCCGGACAGCTGGGTGATCGGCCCGAACAGTCGCTGGAGCAGGGTGGCGAGGGCGATCAGCGTGCCGAGCTGGAACGTCCCGGCGAGCACGAGCCCGCCACCGACCCCGTAGACGACCGCTGTGGCGAGCGAGGCCATCAGCGTCATCATGACGAAGGCACCCCGGCCCCAGACGGAGAGGTTCACGCCGATCGTGCGGATCCTCCTGGCACGGTCCGCGAATTCGGCCATCTCCTCGTTCGGACGGCCGAAGAGCTTGGAGAGCATCGCCCCTTGGACGTTGAACCGCTCCTGGAGCCGTCCGCCGAGGCCGGCGTTCTCGTCCATCTGGCGTCGGGTGCGCCGCTGTATCTGCCGCCCCACGTACAGCCAGGGCACGATGAACAGCGGAACCAGCGCCAGCGTGATGACGCCGACGAGCCACGACAGGTAGAACAGCTCGGCCAGCACCACCAGGGCCATGACCGCACTGGTGGCCGCCATCAGCAAACCGGTGAACTGCTGCTGCACCATGACCAGTTCGGTGTGCAGCCGGCCGACCAGGACCCCCGTCTGGGTGCGGGTGAAGAACGCGAGCGGCTGGCGCCGGACGTGGTCGAGCGCCTGCACCCGGAGGTCGTGGGTGACGCCCTGCCCGATCCGCCCGGAGATGTAGGCGGACACCAGCGACAGCACCGCGCCCAGCACGGCGAGTCCCGCGGCCAGACATGCCGTCGACACCACGACCCCGCGGTCGTTCTTGACGATGCCGTTGTCGACGAGCTCCTTCAGCAGCAGAGGAACTGCGGCGACGGCGAGCGCCTCCAATACGGCGACGGCGATGAAGAGCGCCACCGTGCGGATGTGCGGGCGAAAGTAGGCGAGGACTCTGCGCACCGTCCCCGGGTGTATCGCGGTCTGCCAGGGATCGGGGTCGTCGTCACTCTTCTTCATGCCCTGGAAGCGCAACACCATCTCCACGCAGGTGCCCCTCTCATACAACGCACGAAGTCAGCGAAGCCCAATCGTGCTGAATCACGTCGATGTCCACGAGTGGGTCCAACTGAAGAACTCGGGCACTTGGACGCACTTGTGGTGCCGGTGCCGCACGACCGCCGCGGCGCGGGGCAGCCGGGCCCGGGCCCTCACTTCCTTGCGACGACGCAACTGGCCACTGGATAGCCCGGGTGGTATGTGCTCAGTTCCGGGGCGTCGAGTTCTTCGGCTGCGACCCCCATGAGCGACGCGACGACACTCAGCGGATTGCCGTACTGGTACACGGTCTGTTCGGACCAGGCGCCGAACATCTCCCGCAACGCTGCCGGGAGTGGTCGCCAGTAGTCCTCGGGCGCGCCGTGCAGCCGTTGGGCGCTGGGAACCATGCAGTACGCCCTTCCGCCCTCGCGCAGCCAGTGCCGCATGTTGTCGACCACCTGCCACGGGCGTGCGGTGTGCTCCAGGACGTTGAAGGCGATGACGGAGTCGAGGGAGTTTGCCGGGATGATTCCCGGATCCGCCGCGTCACCGACCAGAGAGACTCCCGGGGCCTCTGTGATGTCCAGGCCGCGGTATCCGGACGTCCGGGTGAAACCGTAGACGTCCTTGTTGCCGTCGTTTCCGCCGATCTCCACGGTGTCTCCTTGAACGAGATCGCGGATTTCGGCGATGAACTGGTTCAGGTAGTGACGGTCGATCGGGGTGCCCCGGGATATCCCGAAGTCCGGGCAGATCGGTGTCAGCCTGCGCAGCTGGCCCCAGTCGATCTCACCGACTGCCGGTACCAGGAGGCCGTGTTCCCGCAGTGTTGTGCAGAGTCCGCGGAAATTCGGGGGTTTGGGATCGTGGCTCAGGTTCCGCTGCATTCCCAGCGCCCGCAGCACCTGCCGGGTCGAACGGCTCTGTGCGGTCAGGTCCGCTGCCCGGACCATCTTCTGGTCGTCGCGCACGGTCAGTGAGCCACGCCGGGCGTGTACCGAGCAGGTGTCCCCGCTGTAGCTGAGGTCGTCGACGGCGGCTTGCGCGTCGGCTGCCAGCGGGGTGCTCCGCACCGCGGTGAACTGGGCTTCCGCCGCTGCGAGATCATGCTCGTGGAGCATGATGTCCAGGATGAGCAGCATGTCCAGGGAGAGTGGGAGGCCTTCCTCCCTGCCCGCTGCACCCACCTTGACGCGCATGCGGTCGGGGTGGGCGGACAGCGTCGCCGTGGAGGTGAACCGGCCGTTCTTCGACATGGTGCATCCGCTCCTCGTTGTTGTCCGACACCGTTTCTCCGGCGCTCACAACCGGCCGGACGCACGTGCAAGCCGGCGGTCTCCATCGTGCTGAGTCGGGTCGATGTCCACGAGTGGGTCCAACTGCAGACTTCCGGCACTTGGACGTGGGGACGTCAGCGTCTGCGCCCGAGGGTGGGGGTTGCCATGCCGGCGGTGAGCGTGGCGCCGTCGGCCGGATCTATCAGGATGAACGATCCGGTGCGGCGGGAAGCGGCGTAGTCGTCGACCGGCACCGGCTCCGCGGTGCGGAGCACCACTTCACCGATGTCATTGACCACGAGTCGCCCCGGGTCCGGCTGCTGGGACAGGTCCTCCAGGGTGAGGCGGGAGTCGATGGCCTTGATCTTGGCGGTGACCGTACGCGTGCCGTGGCGCAGCAGTACCCGGTCGCCGGCGGTGAGCGGTGTGTCCGCGAGGTGGCACACCGTGGCGGTGATCTCGTTGGTCAGCGGTGGCGGCTGGTCGGACGGGGCGATCACGTCGCCCCGGCAGGCGTCCAGGTCGTCCGTGAGGCGCATCGTGATCGACTGCGGGGCCCAGGCGGTCTCGGCGGGCTCGCCGAGGAGGTCGATCGCGGCGATCGTGGTGGTACGTCCCGAGGGCAGGACGGTGACCTGCTGCCCGACGTGGAAGAGGCCGGATGCGATCTTTCCGGCGTAGCCGCGGTAGTCGGGGTGCTCCGCGGTCTGCGGCCGGATGACGTACTGAACGGGGAAGCGGGCCACTCGACGGCGCGGGTCGTGGTCGATGTGCACGGACTCCAGGTGCTCCAGCACGGTGGGGCCGGCGAACCAGCTCATCCGGGCGCTGGGCTCGACGACGTTGTCGCCGTGGAGTGCGCAGACGGGGATCGCCGTCACCGCGGGTACCCCCAGGCGGGTGGCGCAGTCGACGAAGTCGGCGACGACCGCGGCGAAGACACCCTCGTCGTAGGCGACGAGGTCCATTTTGTTGACGGCGAGGACCACGTGCGGGACGCGCAGCAGGCCGGCGATGGCGGCGTGCCGGCGGGTCTGCTCCACTACGCCTGCACGGGCGTCGATCAGGATGATCGCGAGTTCGGCCGTGGAGGCGCCGGTGACCATGTTGCGGGTGTACTGCACGTGGCCGGGGGTGTCGGCGAGGATGAAGCGCCGGGCAGCGGTGGCGAAGTAGCGGTAGGCGACATCGATGGTGATGCCCTGTTCGCGCTCGGCGCGCAGGCCGTCCGTGAGCAGCGCAAGGTCCAGGCCCGGTCTTCCGCGGCTCCTGGAGGCGCGCTCGATCGTCTGGAGCTGGTCGGCGAGGACCGACTTGGAATCGTGCAGCAGCCGGCCGACCAGCGTGGACTTGCCGTCGTCCACGCTTCCGGCGGTGGCCAGGCGCAGAAGTGAGATGCCGTTCATGGTCAGAAGTAGCCTTCGCGCTTGCGGTCTTCCATCGCTGTCTCCGAGAGGCGGTCGTCGGCGCGGGTGGCTCCGCGCTCGGTCAGCCGGGAGGCGGCGATCTCGGTCACGATCTTCTCGACGGTGTCGGCACGGGAGTCGACGGCACCGGTGCAGGACATGTCGCCGACGGTGCGGTAGCGGACGAGGCGGGTCTCGGTGGTCTCGCCGTGGCGCGGGCCGCCCCAGTCGCCGGCGGCCAGCCACATCCCGTCGCGGCGGAACACCTCACGCTTGTGCGCGTAGTAGAGCGACGGGAGCTGGATGTTCTCACGGGCGATGTACTGCCAGATGTCCAGCTCGGTGAAGTTGGACAGCGGGAAGACGCGGACGTGCTCGCCGGGGGCGTGCCGCCCGTTGTACAGGTGCCACAGCTCCGGGCGCTGCCGGCGCGGGTCCCAGCCGCCGAACTCGTCACGCAGGCTGAACACCCGCTCCTTGGCGCGGGCCTTCTCCTCGTCGCGTCGCCCGCCGCCGAGGACGGCGTCGAACCGCGCGGTCTCGATGGCGTGCAGCAGGGGCACCGTCTGCAGCGGGTTGCGGGTGCCGTCCGGGCGCTCGCGCAGTCTGCCGCTGTCGATGAACTGCTGCACCGATGCCACGTCCAGGCGCAGGTTGTGTTCCGCGACCACCCGGTCGCGGTACTTCAGCACCTCCGGGAAGTTGTGCCCGGTGTCGACGTGCAGGAGCGTGAAGGGCAGCGGGGCGGGGGCCAGAGCCTTCAGCGCCAGGTGCAGCATGACGATGGAGTCCTTGCCGCCGGAGAACAGCATCACCGGCCGTTCGAACTCCCCGGCCACCTCGCGCAATACGTGGACCGTCTCGGACTCCAGGACATCGAGGTGTTCGAGGTCGAAGTCGTCGCTCATGCCAGCCCCCGTTCCGCCGGGTCCGCGTGGACCGCGCCCGCAGATGCGGTGAGCGGACCTGCGCGGGTGTCCAGGCGTGCTGCGGGCGTGCCGGGCGTCGGGTACGGGTCGTCGACGCCGGTCGGGTCCGTCGGCCGTCCCGGCGCCTGCCGGGTGTACGGGCCCCTGGCGTCCCCGGCCGTGACCGAGGTGGGGCCCGCACCGGGCAGGCCGGTCAGCCCTACGGTGGCACCGCGGTCGAGCGTGGCGGTGCGAGTTCCTGGTGGGGTGTCGGACATGAGGGCTCCCAGAAACGGCACGGTCATACGGGCGCCCGGCGATCGGACATGCCTCCCGGGGGGGCCGGCGAACAGCGCCTCCCATTGCGGCAGTGCGGTTCCGGGCGGGTACGCCGTGCGGGCGGTCCGGCGGGTACGCCGGACGGGCTGTCTGCGGTGCGGTGGCCCGATCGGCGCGCAGCTCTCGTCGGTCATCGGCCGGCGTGGAGCGGCGTCGCGCGCTGTTGGGCAGGCCGTTCTCGTCCTCGGTGCGGAGATGGGCCGGCCCGGCCGTCGAGGGCGACGCCCGCTAGGGCAGTCGCCCTCGCCTCGGTCACCATGGCCGGCCGGCCCTCGAAGCGTGATCAGATCATATACAGCGACGTCTCCTTGAGCCTCTCGTCCAAGCGCGGGGCGACGGCGTCGCTTTCCGCGCGGGTGGATCCGGGGATGTCCGCCGCCGGGCCTGCTGTTCCGAGCCGGTGCCTGTCGCCGGTATATCGCCGGCATATCGAAAACCGGATACGGGCCGACAACATCACGCCCCTTCAAATGGAGGCATGAATGAACCCCACGTCGTCCCGCTTCGGCCCCGTGACCGGCTGTTCGCCGTACTCGCCATGGCGCTCGCCGTTCTCCGGCTCCCTGTTGCGCTGGTCCGCGATCCCGGGCGCGCCCGCGAAGCGGCCTGCGATTGGGCGTTGGGGATCCGATTTCCCGCCGAGGATCTCACCGGGCTCACCGAGGGTGCCAGGGCGGCGTTCACCGCTGCACGCGCTGAGGCGCTGTGGCGTCATGGGCAGCTCATCGGCCTCACGTCGGGATACCGCGATCCCCTCGTCCAGCAACGGCTGTTCGACGACGAGGTGCGCCGCGTCGGCTCACCGGCCGCGGCCCGGATGCTCGTACTGCCCCCGGCGGAATCCAGGCACGTCAGGGGCACCGCCCTGGATGTGCGCCCGTACGAGGGCGCGCGTTGGCTGGAGGAGCACGGCGCCCGCCACGGCCTCTACCGCATCTACGACAATGAGTGGTGGCACTTCGAGTACCGCCCCGACGCCGGCCGGCCGTCCACGGCCCGGGAAGTCCGCGGTGTGCTGCAGGCTCGGTGAGGGGCGCGCCTGCCGGCGGCGGTCATTCCGCGGCCAGAGTGGTCACCCAGTTCTCCAGGCGATCCGCGAACCCGCTCCAGACCCGGGCGTGCTCTCTGGCCAACTCGGCGATCACGCCGTACAAATGCGGCGGGATGCGCTGCAGGATTCTTTCCCACTCCTGCCCGTCGAGGGAGTGCATGGCGAGCATGCGCAGCAGAATCCGGCCGGTCTCGCTCAGCCGCAACGCCGGGTCGGCCTTGAGGCGCTCCAGCATCACGAGACGGTCTCTGTCCACGGTGCGGCCGAAGGCCGGTTCCGTGCGATGCAGGGGATGCGGCTCGGACCGTAACCTCAGGCTCCCGTCCGGGACCGGGCTCTCACCCCGTTCCAGCCGGCCTCGCACATCCCGGACCGTCTCCGGGGAGATGCCGACCTTCTTGGCGACCTGCCGCAGTGAGAGGCCCGGATTGCTGCGGATGAGCTCGGCAGCGTGCCTCCTGCGTCCCGAACCGTCGGCCGGACGGATGCGCCCGTCCCTGCCGACCCTTGCCTCGGTTCCGCTGTCTCCGCCGCGCCTGCGCAGGTCGGCCACCGTGCCGGCCGAGATGCCGGTCGCCGCGGCGACCCGCCGATCGGACCAGTGCGGATGCGTCCCGATGATGTGCACGGCAGCACGCTTGCGATCGGCGAGCGAGAGCGGCAGACCATGCCGTATGTTCGCCTCGACCGCCAGGACGAAAGCGTCCGCTTCGGTGCCGTCGACGAGCCTCGCCACGATTTTCGTATCGCCTCTGAGCCGCGCCACCTTCAAGCGGTGCAGGCCGTCGACCACCTGCATCGTGGGCCGGTGAACGAGAATGGGCGGTAGCTCTCCCTGTGTCGACAAGAGTGTCTCGACGTGCTCCGGGTCCTCGCCCGACGTGCGCGGCGAGGACACGGAGGAGAGTTGGGACAGGTCGATTTCGGCGACAGGGAGAGCGACCATGTCGACGTGCGTCGTATCCACCTGAACTCTCCCTTTCGAAGATCTTCTTCGTCGACGTTGCGGTGCGGTACAGGACTCATCGTTGCCACTGCTTACCCGATCGGTGTCTATGGCACGGAGGAGGTGCAAAGGGAGCCGTATACGCAAATGATCACTGTCCGGATATTCACGTCCACTCTCCGGCTGCCGCCGGTCGTAGCGATGCGTCATCAGGCGCTTCTGCCGCCCTCAGGCAGTCGACAAGAAGGCCGCACTGCTCAAAGCCCGGGCCGAAGGCGCCGGGCTCGCATGAGTCGGGGTCCCGTGATGTTGTGGCCAACTCACTTCCGGTGCCCCAGTGGATCGCTTGCGACATTACAGTCCCGTGTGACAGGGGTCAACGGAGATGTATGTGTCAACACCACGGACTCTTACGTGAGTTGATGAGGGTGGGGTGGTGTGCCCGACTGCCGGTCAGTCAGGCTGCCGGGGCGGACGGTGAGGGTCCTGGGACCGCAGCGCCGGGCGCAGGAGGAGGGAGGCGCCGGCGGTGCGCTCCCGGGCCGCCCGTCCCGCCCGGATCACAGCGCGTACGTCGAGCAGAGTGCTCAGGTCCCGCAGGGGGTTGCCGGGCACCGCGACGAGGTCGGCGTCGTGGCCGGCGGCGATTGTGCCCGGCCTCACCAACGCTGTGGCTTGCGGGGACCGGCACCGGCATCGGAACAACAGACCAGCCGCGCAGCACGGACCGCCCCATTCTTCCGGCACCGGCTGCTGCTGTCCGCCACCAGCGGCCGCTAACCGCGGCGGCCGTTCACCGATGCCGCGACAATCGGTGAGTGCTCGAAGGCTTGTGCGATCTGGGACAGCCAGACGGCCTCGCTGACCAGATCGTCGCCGCCATACAGTTCGGACGGAGCAGGACTGCCCTGCCCGGCGCTCTCGGCCGCAAGGGGGCTTTTGTTCATCTTGGCTCTGAGCGCCTCCTTCAGCTGGGCCGCTTCGACCACCGCTCGAAGGTCGTTGCCGGCCAGTCCGGCCTCCCCGCCCAGTTTTGCTGTCCGCGCTGCCGTTTCAGGATTCATGTAGGGGCGCAGCGCGATCTGTCCGTCACGGATCTCGATGGCCCGGCGGTACAAACGGTAGTTCAGGTTCGCTGAGATCGAAGCCGGAGAATGCAGCACGATCTCGGGAAGTTCTTGATGCATGGCACGCCACAGGGGGGAAAGGCTGCGGTAGGTGCGGTAACTGTTCCACCACATGCGCTGGGTCGACAGACGGGGCCCCCAGGACGGCATGGTGAGGCCACCGACGATGAGCGGGATGCCGATCCCTGCGCCCAGCACCGTCACCCACTCCCATTCCAGTGGGTGGAGGTCGAGGTGTACGCTGACTATGGCCGACGTTCGGTTGATGAAATTGACCGAATAGATTGCCGCGCCTACCGCGGTCAGGCGCAGACCGCGCCGCAGCCATGGCTCTCCCGCGACTTCGGCGTATTTCCAGCACAGGCGGGCGATCTCGACGAGTGCCACCAGCAGGAAGCCCACGTAGATGAGCGAATAGGCGGCGACCACGGGCCGGTGGACGTTCTGCAGGAGATAGTGTGTCGAGCGTGCCTCCGACCCGGACGAGGCCGTGATCCACAGCACCAGCATGGCCAGCATCATGATCACGGTGGTACCGATGCGCCATCGGGCCTTCGGCCACGCCTGTTCGGGCGGGTGCGCCCAGAACAGGAGAACGACGAGTACTACGGCGCTGAAGGCCACGCCCCCGAATACGTGTATGGCCAGCGCTGTGACGTCGGATATGCCCAGCTGCTCGTCGACGGCCAGGGACACCGCGGGGGTGGCGAGCGCGAAGGCCAGTCCCTTCAGGAAGAGAGCGGTCAGCAGCGCGAACAGCCCTGGTTCACGTCGGCCCGGCCTCAGGAAGTGACACTTGTACAGGAACGCTGCGCAGCACAAGGCGGCGAGTAAAGGGTATAAGACACTCTTGGCTCCGGTCACAGAAACTCCGTAGGCAGGTGGGGCGGCGACCGGGTCGCCTTCAGTCCACTAACAGGCGTTGCACCCTACGTACGGCCTCGTCGGCCTCTGGCTCGGACCGTTCTGGTCCTGACGGCGACCGGTCGACACCCTGGAGAATCAGCGAGGCAATCATTTCCGCCTCTTTTTCTTCCGGGGTGTTGTAGTAGGTGCGCTGCAGCACTCGTTCGATCATGTTCGGGCTCAAGGTGGGCATGAGCAGGCGCGAGATGTCGTTGTTCACATCAGTGAGGCGGACATGGCCGCACAGAAGATGGCCGAGCTCATGGACGATGATGTGCTCCTGATGGAGCGGACTGGCGTGTTTCTCATAGAAGATGTAGTCGGTGCCGGCCGTGGACACGAACAGTCCGCAGGCACTGCCCGCCGGCATCGCGATCGCCACCAGCTGAATGGGACGGCCCCGCCGCTGTGCAACGCTCTGGATCAGCGTGTGCACGTCGAACGGGCGCTGTATGTCCAGGTCGCGGATGAGAGCCTTGCACCGCCGCCGTAAGCCGCGCAGCTTCACGCTCCCACTCCGTTCCCCTCGTCGGGCGCCGCGCCCCCGGGTGAGGACGGCGACGTGCCGTCCGGGCGGCCTCGTTCGGCCGGGCGGTGATCCGGCGCGTTCTGCTGCAGACCCTCCAGTTCACGGACGCGTTCGATCACCTCGCCGATCGAGTGCAGGCTCTTGGACGACAGGCCGGCCGCTCTCAGTGCGACGTTCTGCACGCCCGCCCCCTTGAGCGCGACGAGCAGCCCCAGGTCCGCGTCGACGTCCGCCGCCACCTGGTCGTCGAAGAAGTACGCCGCGGGCACGCCGAAGAAGTTCGCGATGGCCTGCAGATGCCGGATGGTGGGGTTGTCGCGCTGGCCTTTGCGCAGCAGCCAGACATAGCTGCCGGAGATCGGCACTCCGCTCGCCGTGATGGCCTGGGCCACTTCCTCCGTGCCGTAGGGCTCACGTCCGGGTGGGACGACCGTCCGGAACAGGTGCTCCAGTTTGTCGGCCAGCGTGCGTCTCGCCGGACCGCGCTCGCCGTCCATGGCCGTCTCCGTTCTGGCGTTCAAGCTACGCTCTGGTACAGCGGACGACCGCAGCAGCTGTGAACGCAGTTGACAGCCGTCACACGCCAACTGTGGTGTATCGCACGCCTGGTCTGCAACTAGCGTAAGCGCAATGGCCGTTGAGGTCCATCGTGAGTCGGACGCGTCCGGGTGGCGCGGCGGCACGCGGGCGTCGGCAACGAGGACGAGTGGTTGCCGTGCCGGCGGCGTGCTACGTGAGTGCGGCGGCGATTTCGTCGAGGCGGGCGCCGCGGGAGGCTTTGACGAGGACGACGTCGCCGGTGGTGAGGTGGCTGCGCAGCCAGGCGAGGGCTGCGTTGTTGTCGGCGGGGGTCACCGTTCGGCCTCCCGCGCCCTCGGCGATGGGGCGGGCCCCCTCGCCGACCGCGACGACCACGTCGGCCCGGGCGGCGGCGTAGGCGCCGACGGCACGGTGCTCGGCCTCGCTGTCGGCGCCGAGTTCGAGCATGGTGCCGAGGACGG
>NZ_QHJH01000155.1 GCF_003947455.1 Streptomyces sp. WAC 04229
GGGCCGGGGGGCCGGAGGGCGCGTTCTGGCCACCGGGGCCACCGGGGCCGTTGGGCCCGCCAGGGCCGCCAGGGCGACCGGGGCCGTTGGGACCACCGGGACCGCCGAAACCACCGGGGCCGCCCGGGCTGCCGGGACCATGAGGACCATTGGGGCCGCCCTGGCCACCGAAACCGCCGGGGCCATTGGGGCCGCCCTGGTTCCCGAAACCACCGGGACCGTTCTGCTCGCCAGGACCATCGGGGCGACCCGGGCCGCCGGGACCGCCAGGGAACGGGCCCGTGGGGCCGTTCGGGCCGCCGGGACCACCGGGACCACCAGGTCCACCGGGACCGCCAGGTCCACCGGGACCGCCAGGTCCACCGGGACCGCCAGGTCCACCGGGACCGAACGGGCCCGAGGGGCCGTTCGGCCCGCCAGGACCACCGCCGGGCCCGCCAGGACCACCGCCCGGGCCGCCAGGACCACCCCCCGGGCCGCCAGGTCCACCGGGGCTGCCTGGCGCGCCGGGACCGCCACCCGGTCCGCCCGGGCCCCCGCGCCCCGACGGGTCGCCGCCGAACGGCGGGCTCGGCGGGATCGGCTCGGCGGGGCGGTTCATCTGGGACGGGCGTGAGCCCTGGTAGCCGTACGCGTCACCGCCGCCGTACGACGGACCGCCCGGCGGCTGCTGGAAGGGGGCCGGGCCGCCGGAGGCCGGCGGGCGCGGGGCGGCCGGGGTGTACGAGGTGGCCGTGTTGGTGAGGAAGTTCCACCGGCACTCCTCGCAGAAGGGCGCGCCGCCCTCCCGGGGCGTACGGCACTGAGGGCACAGCTGCGGCTCGCCGCCGGGGCCGCCGGGACCACCGCCCGGACCGCCGGGCGGCGGGAAGCCGTAGCCGCCGCCGGGGGGCGGTGGCGGCGGAGGCGGCGGCACGGCACCGGCCATGCGGTGACCGCAGACCTCGCACCAGTCGTCGGAACCCGACTGGTGTCCGTTCGGGCAGGTCGGCATGTCGGGGCTTCCCTCTCTTGCGGGCGTGTCGCGCGGATGGTCCTGCGTCACTTCTTCACACGAACGGTCTTGGTCGACCGCGTCTCGAGAGTCATCTCGTCGGCCTCCTCCACCTTCGCTTTCAGTCGCACAGTACCCGCCGCCGCGTCCACCACGTCCACCACCTTCGCAAGCAGTTTCGCCGTATCGCCGTTTCCGGATACCCCCGCGAGCTGAACCGCGCGGCCCAGTTTCGCCGTTGCTCCGTCGATGTCGCCCGCTTTGCGCAGATCCAGCCCCTGCTGGATGGCTTGGGCCAGTTCGGCCTGCCCGGTGTAGTGGGCGACCTGCGGGTTGATGGACGTGGAGGCGGTCATGTCGTCCGTCCACACGGCCCGTACGAGACCCTGCGCGCCGAGGCTCTGAACCGTGCCGCCGGGCTCCGGGATGACCAGCGAGACGCGGGCGGCCAGCATCTCCCGCCCCAGCTCAGCGGCGGGTACCTGCACGCAGACGTGGTAGTCGCGGGACTCGTCGCCCCAGGAACCGGTGGGGTAGTCCCCGGCCCGCGGTCCCGCCTCGGAGCGGCGGCCGGTCAGCTCCTCGACCGTGGGCGCGACCTGCTTGACGAACTTCACGGTGGTGCCGACCGGGGTCCACAGGCGCAGCGCGACGTCCGCGACCTCCTTGCCCATGGCCGTCTCCATCATCTGCGTGAAGTCGGCGGCCAGCCCCGCCGGATCGGCGACGATGTCGGCCGTGCCGAGCAGGGCGGAGGCGATCCCTGTGACTTCTTTCACTTCCCAGTCGGTGCCCACGCCGCGTGCGTCACAGGTGAACCGACCGGCGCACGCGTCGAGCGCCGCCTTGAGGTCCTCCGGCGACTCGTGCTCGTTGCGGCCGTCGGTGAGCAGGATGGCGTGCCGGATGGCGACGTCCGCGGTGGACAGCAGCCGGTCGGCCAGCCGCAGCCAGGTGCCGATGGCGGTGCCGCCGCCCGCGCCGAGGCTGCGCAGCGCCTGCTTCGCCTGCGCCCGGGTGGTGGCGTCGGCGACCGCGAGCCGCCCGCCGCCCGGGTAGACCTCCTTGGCCACGTGGGTGCCGCCGACCACCGCGAAGTGCACGCCGTCGCGCAGGGTGTCGATCGCGGCGGCCGTCGCGTCACGGGCGTTGCGCATCTTGGTCGGCGGGTAGTCCATCGAGCCCGAGCAGTCGACCAGCAACGCCACGGCCGCCGACGGACCCTGGCCCGGCGAGTACAGGTGGGGCGCGGCGACCGCGCTCCCGACCGTGCCGCCACCGGTCGCGGTGACCGTCACGATGGCGTTGACCTCGGTGCCGCCCTCGGGCAGGTACTCGTTCTGGTAGACGTCCACCGCGAACTGCGGCACGTTCGACTTCGAGAAATTGGCCATGCCGGATCGCATCCCCCTCTACGTCCCCACGCGAGTGGGGCGTTGGCTGCTGGCACGGGCCGCCCCCGCGGCCCGCGAGGCCGCCCCGCGCGCGTACCCCTACCCGTGCGGGGGCCTCAGGCCGATCCTGCCCCCTGCGGCACGGCCGGGAACGGCACGAGGGCCACTGTTACGTTGTCGTGGCCCCCGCCGTCCAGGGCGTGGCCGACCAGGACGCGTGCGCCGTGCAGCGGGCGGGCGGCGGCGTCGAGGGGCATGGCGTCGGCCATCTCCTCGGCGGACTCCGCGTAGTTCCACAGGCCGTCCGTGCAGACCACGACGACGCCGGGGCGGTCCGGCTTGAAGGACGCGGTGTGCGGCTCCAGTTCGTAGGCGTCGGCGCCCAGCCAGCCGGTGATCGCGTGGGCGCGTTCGTCGGCGTACGCCTCGGCCTCGTTCATCAGACCTGCGGCGACCATCTGCGCGGCCCACGAGTCGTCCTCGGTGAGCCGGGCGGGCGGGGTGGTGCGGTCGGCCGGCACCCAGTAGACGCGGCTGTCGCCGACCCAGCCGACGACCAGCAGGCCGGCGGTGACCACGGCGCCGACCAGGGTGCAGGCGGGCGCGTTCTGGTGGGGGCCCTGCTCGCGGGCGGTGGCGGGCTCGTCGGCCAGCGCGTTCACGGCGTGCGAGGCGGCGAGGATGGCGTCATGCATGGCCTGTTGGGGGTGCGTGCCGCGCGGCAGGGCGGTCATCAGCAGCTCGCCGGCCGCCCGGGACGCGGCGAGCGAGGCGTCGTCGGGGCGGGTCGCGGAGGACACGCCGTCGCAGACGATCGCGACGCTCGCCGGGGCGCCGTCGGGCAGCGCGGTGCAGCCCACCGAGAACGCGTCCTCGTTGCGGTGGTGGCGCAGGCCGCGGTCGCTGACCGCCGCGACGGGGCCCGACTCCTGCTCCATGTGGTCGCGTTCGCGGGGCTGGGCGTGCCCGCAGTTCTCGCAGTAGCCGTCGTCGTCGACGCGGCCCGCTCGGCAGGCCACGCACACCTTGCCACCGGCGGCCTCAGCCGCTGCCGGGGCGGCGGGCGCGGCCGGTTCGGCTCCCTGCTCTGCGTGCGGCGCCGCTGAGGCGGTCAGCCTCGGGTCGGGCGCCTGCAACGGGTACTCCTCGGGTTCGCGGGGCCGGTCGAAGCGCACACCGGGCGCGGGCGGCGCCGACGGGACCGGTGGGGCAGCCGGGGGCGGCGGCAGCGGCGAGCCGCCCGAGTCGGTGCCCGGCAGTTCGGCGGCCGCGTGCACGGGGACCGGACGGCCGTTGCCGTCCGAGTCCCGGGCCGCGGGCCAGTCCACGCCGTCCGGCGCGGGCGCCGGGGCGGGCACCGCGCCGCCGACGGCGACGGTCGGGTGGTCATCGGGCCGCGGGGGCACGGCGGACAGGTCGTATCCGCACGCACCGCAGAAGCGGTCACCCGACTCGAGGGGTTCCTCGCAGCTCGGGCACTTGGACACAGCGGCCTGCTGGGGCATCTGCGACATCAACTACACCCACGTCCGGGGGCGGTAACGATTTGCACGTTCCACCAGGTCGATCCTCTCCTCGCCGTCCCGCGCCAGCCGGGCCAGCGTGCGGTACGAACGCTCCAGGCCGAAGCGCAGGCCGCGTTCGTCCAGGGCGCTGCCGAGCAGCGTCCGTCCTCCGGCGGCGGGAGGGACGGAACCCCGACCTCCGGAGAGTACCCAGTCCAGCGCGCAACCGAGGACCTCGGCCGACAGTTGCTCGCGCCGCGCCGGATCCAGACCGTACACGTCCAGCGCCTCGACCTGCCGGGCGGCGGCCGTCAGGTCGTCCAGGAAGACCACGTCGCCGGCGCCCGCCGTACGCCGCCGCAGCCGGGCCCGGACGGCCGCGACCCGTGCGGCCGTGCAGTGCACCGACGACTCCGGCACCGACTCCAGCGTCCGTACGGCACCGGTCCGGTCGCCGCCGGCCAGCTGCACCCGGGCCAGGCCGAACGCGGCGCTCACATGGCTCGGGTCGGTCGACCACACCAGGCGGTAGTACTCGGCGGCGTTGTCGAGCTGTCCCAGCACCTCCGCGCACAGGCCGAGCGCCAGCTTGGGCGCGGTCTCGCCGGGGAAGGCGTCGTAGATCGCGTCGAAGGCCAGCGCGGCGTCCTCGTGTCCCCCGGTCACCAGGGCGGCCAGCCCGCGGTACCAGACCACCCGCCAGTCGTCGGGCCGTTCGCCCTCCAGCGTCTCCAGGGCCGTCAGCGCGCCGGGCGCGTCGCCGTTCTCCAGCCGGGCCCTGACCTGCCGCAGCCGGGTCTCGGTCGACGGCGCCGGGGCGGCGGCCAGCGCGGTCAGCAGCTCGCCCGGCGCGGACGCCATGAGCCCGGCCAGGAAGCCGGCGTTGGGGTCGCCCGCGTCGACCCGGGGCACCGGCAGGGCGAGGGACGCGGTGGGCGCGTCGGCGTCCTCGACCAGCCCGGAGGTGGCGCCGTCGAGCCCGCCGACCGCGCTCACCGCGCCCGGCAGCGACGCGCTCGCGCCCCCGCCGGCGGCCGGGCCCGTCACGCCGCCGGTGGCGGCGCCCGGCGTGGCCCCCGCGACCGTCCCGCCCGGCGCTCCCACCGCCGGTCCCGTACCGCCCGGCAGCGCGGGCGCGGACCCCGGGCCGCCCGGCAGGGGCACCCCCGCGCCGGTGCCGCGCCCTCGCGCGCGGACCGTCGTCCGGGCGCCCAGCCGCGACACCTCCCCGTCCAGCCGGGGGAACAGCTCCGTGTCCGTCACCCGGACCTCGGGCCCGAAGAGCGTGGAGAGCGCGGGCCGGGCCCGCCCGGTCTGGAGCGAGACCACCTCGCGCAGCACACCCGTCAGCTGCTCCGCCATCTCCTGCGCGGAGGCGAACCTGCGGGCCGGGTCCGGGTCGGTGGCGCGCACCAGCAGCCGGTAGAAGGACTCGTACTGCCGGAACACCTCGATGGTGTCGGGGTCGGGCAGCGAGTCGGCGTAGACGGTGGTGTACCCCTGGAAGTCGAACGTCAGCACGGCCAGGGTGCGTCCCACGGTGTACAGGTCGGAGGCCACCGACGGGCCCACGTCGGCCACCTCCGGCGCCTGGTACCCCACCGTGCCGTAGATCGCCGACTCGTCGTCGTCCATGCGGCGGACCGCGCCCATGTCGATGAGCTTGAGCTGGTCCTCGGTCTGGATGGCGTTGTCGACCTTGAAGTCGCAGTACAGCAGCTTGCGGCTGTGCAGGTGGCCGAGCGCCTCCAGCGCCTCGATGCCGTACGCGCAGGCCTGCTCCACCGGCAGCGGGTCGCGTCTGCCCGCCGGGGTGCGGCGGGCGTTGGCGATCTCCTTGAGCGACTTGCCGCCCACGTACTCCATGACGATGTAGCCGTCGAGCGAGCCGGTGCGCTGGTCGAGGTGCTCGACGAAGTTGTAGATCCGCACGATGTTGGCGTGCTCGATCTCGGCGAGGAACCGCCGCTCGGAGATCGCCGCCTCCATCGCGTCCTGGTCGCCGGTGTCCAGCAGGCCTTTGAGGACCACCCAGCGGTCGGAGACGGCCTTGTCGACGGCGAGGTAGATCCAGCCGAGACCGCCGTGCGCGAGGCAGCCCACCACCTCGTACTGGCCGTGCACGACGTCGCCGGTCTTCAGCTTGGGCACGAACGAGTACGGATGGCCGCACTTGGTGCAGAAGCCCTCGGTACGGCCCGGCCGCTCGCCGCGGGCCCGCCCGACCGGCCCCCCGCAGTCCGAGCGCGAGCAGAACCGCTTCCGCTCCGGCACCTCCGGACGCTCCATGACCATCTCGCGCGGGTCGGGCCGCGGGATCGCCGGGACCTCGACGAGTCCGGCTCCCAGGCGCCCCCGCGCGGTGGAGCCGGCGCCCGAACCGGAACTGCGCACCGACACCGAACGCCCCGTGGACCGACCCGACACGGCTCGCGAAAGCCGCCCCGACACCGAGCGCCGGGACCTCGACGAACGAGACGAACGAGACGAACGCGACGACTGAGACGACTGAGACGACGTGCGCGAACTGCGGGCGCCGGAGCGCGAACCGGCGCTGCCCGCCGAACCGCGCGAGCCCCGGCCGCCGCCGGTGACGCCCGTCGGGGTCGAGCCGACCATGCCGTTCGACGCGACGACCGGCGCGAGGCCGCAGGTGTCGCAGTACAGCTCGCCGCCGCCCATGTCCTCGTAGGTCCCGCCGCAGCCGGGACGCTGACACGTCCGCCCTGCCTCACTCATGACGCTGCCTCCCCCTCGTCGCTCATACGCCGGGCCCCGTCCGGTCCACCGGCCCGCCCTGTCCGGGCACGCGCCGCGGGGAGCCCAGCGTCTCCGCGGCCGCGTGCTGGTAGCGCAGCACGGCCTGCTCGGCGACGCGCAGGTCGCAGGGCGCGCTCCACAGCATGCGGCGCGCCTTCTCGTACTTCTCCGCCAGCTCCGGGTCCTCGGCGAAGCCGAGGCGGGCCACCTTGGCCTTGTAGGCGTCGAGCCGTCCGCGCAGCTCGGCGCGGACCGCCAGCGGGGCGGTGACCGCGGTCAACGACTCGCGGGCGCGCAGCAGTTCGTCCTCGGCCTTCTCCTCCAGGGACTCCAGGAGCGGGGACAGCCGGTGCCACTGCGCGTGCCTGCGGTACTCGGCGGCCGCCGCCAGCTGCTCCTGGAGCACGATCGGCGGTCCGCCGACCACCGGCACCTCCGTCGCGGCGATCTTCGCCAGCACCTCGCCGCGCGCGGTGCGCGCCTCGGCGAGCGTGCGGTCCGCGCGGGAGAGCACGTCCCGCAGCCGCACGATGCGCTGCTCGGCGTCCTGGCGGACGGCCAGCACGGCGTCGATCTCGCGGCGCACCTCCTCCAGGGCGCGCGCCTCACGGTCGTACACCGTCGTGTCGGGCCGGCCGCCGCCGGGCGCCGAACTGCCCTCCGCGGGCAGCCAGAAGGCCAGCGGGTCGGACACCACCCGCTCGCGCAGCCGCGTCAGGGTGCGGGTGATCCGCTCCAGGTCGTCGCCGGACGGGTGCTCGCCGGGGCGCACGCCCACGGAGTGCGCGAGCTTGCGGGTGCGCTGGAGCTCGGCGGCGAGTAAATCGATCCGGGCGGGCAGCGCCGACCACACCGCGTCGGCGGCGACCACCATGTCCAGGGAGGTCGCGTACAGCTGGTTCATCCGCTCCACCAGCGCCGCCAGGGAATAGCGCTCGCTGAGCCGTCCGGGACCGCCGTCCGGGGCGGGCGCCTGGGCGAGGGCCGCCGCACCGCCGGCCACGGTGACGGCCTCGCCGCGCAGCAGCTCCGTCAGCTCCGCCAGGTCCTCGCGGCTGGACCAGCGGCGCCGGGAGCGGATCTCCCGGGCGGTGCGCAGCGCGCCGGTGTACGCGTCGAAGTAGGACCACAGCAGCGTGATCGACGCCTCCGCGGCGCTCCAGCGCTCGACGGTGACGCCGGTCAGCTCGGCGCCTTCGAGGAGTCTGCGGCCCGCGTGGTCCTGGAGGGCGAGCAGCGAGGTCTCCACCGCCTCGTGCTCCGCGCCGAGCCGCGCCAGCGCACGGTCCACCTCGTCCCGGTCCATCACCGGCCCGGTGGGTCCCGTGTCGCCCATCGATCACCCCTCGCTGTCGCGGACTTGTGCTCTCTGCCTGTGTGCGGCGGCCGTTCAGCTCTTGCGCAGGTACTCCGGGGCCGGCGGCTCCGACTGCGCCGGGTCGTCGCCCATGGTCGGGGACAGCCACTCGTCGTACGAGTTCTGCCAGCCGTCGGTCCGGTCGGCGCGCCACTCCTCCAGGATCCGGTTGACCCGGCGTACCAGATCGTCGGCGTCCTTCTTCATCGCCACGCCGTAGTACTCGGTGGTGAAGGGGTCGCCCTTCAGCTGCACCGTCGGGTCCTGCGCGGCCTGGCTCGCGGCGAGCGCGCCGTCGGTGACCACCGCGTCGACTTCGCCGAGCTGGAGCCGCACCAGGCAGTCGAGTTGGTTGGGCACGGTGGTGCCGAGGTCGGCGTCGGCGGCGAGCCGGCCCTCCTTCCGGTCCTGCTCCAGTGTGCTCAGCGCGGTGGAACCGGCCGCCGTGCAGATGCTCCGCCCGGCCAGCGTGTCGTCGTACCCGGTGATCGGGGACGACTTGGGGGCGAGCAGCTGCTGGCCGGTGCGGAAGTAGGGGGCGGAGAAGGCGACCTTCTCCAGGCGGGCGCAGTTGATGGTCATGGTGCGGACCACCATGTCGACCCGGCCGTCCTGGATCGCCGGCTCGCGCTGGTTGGTGGGTATGGCCTTGAACTGCACGGCGTCCGCGTCGCCGAGGATGTCCTGGGCGATGCGGTGCGCCAGGTCGATGTCGAAGCCCTCCAGCTCGGCGTCGCCGCCGCTGTTCGGGTCGCGGTAGCCCCAGCGGTAGCTGTTCTGGTCGACGCCGACGATCAGCTTGCGCTTCTCACCCTCGCGCCCGCGGATCTCGTCGATGGTGGGGCCGTCGGCCGCGGACGGGGCCAGGGTCTGCTTCTCCGGGGCCGGGCACTCCTGCGCGGCCCGGGCCTGGCCGCCGTGGGCGAGGCCGTGGCCGTCGTAGGCGCCGCCGCCCTCGCCGTGCGAGCGGACCAGCGGCAGGAGCAGGGCGAACAGCACCGCGAGGGCGCAGGCGAAGGCCATCGCGCCCACCCCGCCCCAGCCCTTCAGCCCGGTCCGCAATCGCCGCGCACGCATCCTCACGCCCCCTTTCACGGGTGCCCCTTCCCACCGGCCGCCGGCCGCGCGCGCCGCCTCACCGGTACTCCGACAGCCTGCGTCCGATGCCCAGCAGCGCGCCGGCCGCGCCCAGTCCCGCCAGTATCCCCGCGCCCTCGGGCAAGAGGGTCATCGCGTCCAGGCCGTCGCCGGCCGACCGCTCGAACTCGTCCTTCTCGTGCGCGAGCGCGGTGGCCAGCGAGTCGTCCACGCCGTCGAAGCACTCGACGGTGGCGCCCTCGCCGCCTATCACCAGGTCCAGTGCCTGCTGGTAGTTGCCGTAGTCGTCCTGCTCGCGGGCCGAGGCGTGGCGCTTCTTCCACTCCGTCATGTTGCCGTTCGCCGCGTCCACGGGGGACTCGCCCGCCTGGTCGTCGGCGAGCCTTCGCGCCTCGGCGAGCGCCTCGCCGAGGGCGTCCATGTTCTTCCCGAAGGCCAGGTCGTAGGAGTCGTACGTCTTCTCGCCCACCTTGGTGGTCTCCGCGCCGCGGGACACCAGCGTGAGGTTCTCGTTGCCGCGGGCCTTGAGGGAGGCGATGCGGGCCTCGTTGAGCGCGTTCAGCGAGCGGACGCCGTGCTCGTAGGAGTCGGTCAGGCTGGACCGGGCGACGCTGTGGCCGACGACCAGCCAGAGCATGACGATCGCGGCGGTGGCGGTGGCGGCGACCAGGCCGTGGTTGAGGACCCGGTTGGTGCGCCGGTAGTTGCGCTGCTGCGCCCAGGCCAGCGCGGCGAGCACGACGACGCCGAGGGCGATCGCAGCCCAGGGGTAGGGCTTGGCGTCGTCGTAGTCGGCGCTCAGCCGCCCGTTCTCCGTCTTGTAGAGGTCCTCCGCCGCGGGGAGCATCTCCTTCTGCATCTTCTCGTTGGCGTAGCGCAGGTAGGCGCCGCCGACCGGGAAGCCCTGCCGGTTGTAGGTGCGGGCGCGCTCGACCAGGCCCTTGTACTCGGGCAGCAGCCGGTTCAGCCGGGCGATGGTCTTCGCGGCCGGCGACTCGGGGTCGGAGTTGGCGGCGGCGGTGACGAGCCCTTCGGCGGCGGCCCTGATGCCGTTGTCGTACCGGTCGCGGGAGTCCTTCGTCTCCTGGCCGCCGGCGAGGAAGCCGCTGGAGGCCGCCGTGTTGGCCTCGGCCAGGGAGCGGTAGATGCCGGCCGCGGCGGAGCTGAGGGGCTGGCTGCGGGTCAGCACGTCGTCGGCCGCGGTGGACCGGTCGTTCATCTGCCAGGCGGTGACGGCGCCGAAGGCGACGACCAGCGCGGCGAGCAGCGCGCCGATGATGCGCAGCCGCCCGGGTTCGGTGACCGCCGCCGCGCGCAGCCGGTCCACGCCCTCCGCGAAGGCGGTGCGCCGGGGCGGGGCGGGCGGCGGCGGGGGAGCCGCGGGTGCGCCGCCGGAGGGGCCCCGTTCGGGCGCCGGAGGGCCGGACTGCGGCGGCACGGCGGGCGGCGCGGGCACGCCCGAGCCCTGCGGTGCCGCGCTGCCCTTCGGCGGTCGAGTCACTCCTGACCTCCCCCATGGTCATCCGTCGCCGCAAGTATCGCTGCCCGCCCCGACATTCGCACCGGCCTTCACCCGATCCGGATCCGATCAGGGTGCAACGCACCAACCCCTGCCCATGAACACGCCGGCGGAACCGGTTCGGTTCCCCGAGCCGGTCCCGCCGTCCGTCCGGCGCGGTGTCAGGCCGCGAAGCGCTCCCGCAGCCGCGCACGGGCCGCGGCCGCCGCGCCCACCCGGTCCAGACCCAGCAGCGCCGCCCCCAGCACCGGCCGCGCGGTCACCACCGTGGGGACGGCCTTGGGGGCGCGGGCCGCCAGCAGTTCCCGTATCCGGTCGTCGAGTTGCGGATGGCGCGCCGCCAGGACGCTGCCGCCGAGCAGGACCGGTGCCGGCTCACAGAGCAGGTCCAGACGGGTCAGCGCGACCGTCGCCATCGCCACCACCTCGTCGGCCTGCCGGTCCACGACGGACCGGGCGATCGGATCGCCCGCCGCCGCCGTGGCGAACAGCACGGGGGTCAGCTCGTGGCGCCGGGCGGGCTCGACGTGCCGCAGGTGCAGGGCCTCGATGAGGGCGTACATCGAGTCGAGCCCGAAGTGCGCCGGCAGCGTCCGGGCCAGTTCCGTGGGTCCGCCCCGGCCGTCCTCCGCGCGTGCCGCGTGCCACAGCGCCTCCTCGGCCAGCCCCCAGCCGCCGCCCCAGTCGCCGGACAGGCGCCCGATGGCCGGGAAGCGGGCGGTGCGCCCGTCGGGGCGCATGCCGACGCAGTTGACGCCGGCCCCGCACACGACGGCGACGCCGAGCGGCTCGTCGACACCCGCCCGCAGGATCGCGAAGGTGTCGTTGCGGACGTCGACACGCGCACCCCACGCGCGCGCGTGCAGAGCGGCGGCCAGTTCCTCCTCCTCCACGGGCAGGTCGGCGTTGGCCAGGCATGCCGACACGTGCTCGACGGAGCCGACACCGGCCGCCGCGAAGGCCCGCGCCACCGCCTCCGCCAGGGTGTCCACGGCCCGTTCGACGCCCACCGCGGGCGGCCGGAAGGGGCCGCCGCGGGCCGTGGCCAGCACCTCCCCGTCCGCCGTCACCACGGCGACGTCGGTCTTGCTGTTGCCCGCGTCGACGGCGAGGACGCTCGCGGTCAGGCCCACGCCAGGTGCTCCCGGTTGTGTGCGATCAACCGGTCGGTGAGCCGCTCGGCGTACCCGTACTGGCCGACGAGGGGGTGGGCGAGCAGCGCCCGGAAGACCCGGTCCCGGCCGCCGCGCAGGGCGGCGTCCAGGGCGAGGTCCTCGTACGCGGTCACGTTCGCCATCAGGCCCGCGTACAGCGGGTCCACGGCGGCCACCGGCAGCGGGGCGGCACCCTTGGCGCCCACCGCGGCCGGCACCTCGATCACGGCGTCGTCGGGCAGGAAGGGCAGCGTGCCCCGGTTGTACGTGTTGACCACCTGGTACGGGGAGCCGGCGCCGCCGAGCAGGGCGGCGGCCAGGTCGACGGCGGCCTCCGAGTAGTAGGCGCCGCCGCGCTTGGCGAGCAGGGCGGGCTTCTCGTCCAGGGCCGGATCGCCGTACATCTCCAGCAGTTGCCGCTCCATCTCCGCCACCTCGGCGGCCCGCGAGGGCTTGGTGCGCAGTTCGTCCACGACCTCGTCGTGCGCGTAGTAGTAGCGCAGGTAGTAGGAGGGGACGACGCCGAGGCGGTCCAGGAGGGGGAGGGGCAGGCGCAGGTCGGCGGCGACCGCGTCCCCGTGCTCGGCGAGCAGCCGGGGCAGGACGTCCTCGCCCTCGGGGCCGCCGAGCCGGACGCCGGTCTCCCAGGTGAGGTGGTTGAGGCCCACGTGGTCGAGGTGGACGTCGGCGGGCGCCACGCCGAGCAGGGCGGCGAACTTGCGCTGGAGCCCGATCGCCACGTTGCACAGGCCGACCGCCCGGTGTCCCGCCTGGAGCAGGGCCCGGGTCACGATGCCGACCGGGTTGGTGAAGTCGATGATCCAGGCGTCCGGGTTGGCCCGCCGGACCCGCTCGGCGATGTCCAGCACCACCGGCACCGTGCGCAGCGCCTTGGCCAGGCCGCCCGCGCCGGTCGTCTCCTGGCCGACGCAGCCGCACTCCAGCGGCCAGGTCTCGTCCTGCTCGCGGGCCGCCTGGCCGCCGACGCGCAACTGGAGCAGTACGGCGTCGGCGCCCTCCACGGCCGCGTCCAGGTCGGAGGTGGTGACGACGCGGCCGTCGTGTCCCTGCCGGGCGAGGATGCGGCGGGCGAGGCCGCCCACCAGCTCCAGCCGGTCCGCCGCCGGGTCGACGAGGACCAGCTCTTCGACCGGCAGGGTGTCCCGCAACCGGGCGAAGCCGTCGATCAGTTCGGGCGTGTAGGTCGAACCGCCGCCGACCACGGTGAGTTTCATGCAGTCATCAACCCTTTACTCCGGTCAGTGTGACGCCCTCGACGAACGCCTTCTGCGCGAAGAAGAACACGAGGATCACGGGGGCCATGACCAGCACGGTCGCGGCCATGGTGAGGTTCCAGTCGGTGTGGTGGGCGCCCTTGAAGGACTCCAGGCCGTAGGACAGCGTCCAGGCGCCGGGGTTCTCGGAGGCGTAGATCTGCGGGCCGAAGTAGTCGTTCCAGGCGTAGAAGAACTGGAAGAGGGCCACCGCCGCGATGCCGGGTTTCGCCATCGGCAGGACGACCTTCAGCAGGGTGCGCAGCTCCCCGCAGCCGTCGACCCTGGCCGCGTCCAGGTACTCGTCCGGGATGGTCAGCAGGAACTGGCGCAGCAGGAAGATGGAGAACGCGTCGCCGAACGCCATCGGGACGATCAGCGGCCAGAGGGTGCCGGACAGGTCCAGCTGCTTCGCCCAGAACAGGTACATCGGGATGATGATCACCTGCGGGGGCAGCATCATCATCGAGATCACCAGCATCAGGGACAGATGCCGCCCCCGGAAGCGGAACTTGGCCAGCGCGTAGGCCACGGGCACCGAGGAGACGACGGTCAGGGCGGTGCCGAGACCGGCGTAGAGCAGCGTGTTCCGCCACCAGGTGAGGAAGCCGGGGGTGTCCAGGACCGTGCGGTAGTTGCCCCACTCCCAGGTGTGCGGCCACAGGTCCCGGGTGAGGGCCTGCTGGTCGCTCATCAGCGAGGTGAGCACCACGAAGACGAACGGCAGGGTGAAGAACAGGGCGGCGGCGACGCCCAGGGCGTGGACGCCGATCCACTCCAGCAGCACGCGCCGGCGGGCGGCACGCCGTTCGGTGGGTGGTGTCGTGCCGGCCACCACGGGCCGGTCCAGTACCTGGGTCATCGGTCACCTGCCTGGATCAGTCCGCCCCGGCGGCGCATCAGCAGCGCCGTGCACGCCATGGCCAGCGCGAACAGCACGAGGGCGACCACGCACGCGGAGCCGTAGTCGAAGCGCTGGAAGCCGAGGTTGTAGACGAGCTGGGGGAGCGTGAGGGTCGACTTGTCCGGGTAGCCCGGCTCGAAGGACTGGCCGGAGCCGCCGATGATCCCGGAGGCGACCTTCCCCGCGACCAGCGGCTGCGTGTAGTACTGCATCGTCTGGATCACGCCGGTGACCACGGCGAACAGCACGATCGGCGAGATGTTCGGCAGCGTCACGAACCGGAACCGCTGCCACGCCGACGCCCCGTCCAGCTCGGCTGCCTCGTACTGCTCCTTCGGTACGTCGAGCAGCGCGGCCATGAAGATGACCATGAGGTCGCCCACGCCCCACAGCGCGAGCGCGGTCAGCGCCGGTTTGGACCAGGCCGGGTCGGTGAACCAGCCGGGCGCGGGGACGCCCAGGCCCTCCAGGACGGAGTTGACCGGCCCGGTACCGGGGTTGAGGAGGAAGACGAAGGCCAGCGTCGCGGCGACCGGCGGGGCGAGGTAGGGGAGGTAGAAGAGGGTGCGGAAGCCCCCGGCCCCCGTCCTGATCTTCGTGATGAGCAGCCCGATCCCGAGCCCGAACACGACCCGGCAGGTCACCATCACCACGACCAGCCACAGGGTGTTGCGCAGGGCCGGCCAGAACAGGGGGTAGTCCCGGAAGACGTACACCCAGTTGTCCAGGCCCCGGAATTCCGGGACCCCGAAGCCGTCGTACCTCATCAGCGAGAAGTACACGGTGGACACCAGGGGATAGGCGAAGAAGACGCCGAACCCGACGAGCCACGGCGACATGAAGGCCAGCGTGCGCAGCGCCGAGGAACGGCGCTTCGCGCGGAGGGTGTTCGCGGTCATGGACGTGGTCATGTCCGCTACTTCGTCTGCTCGATGTCGCGGTCGATCTGCTCGGCGGTCTTCTCCAGCCCGGCCTTGAGATCCTTCACCTTGCCCGACTCGTACTGGTACCCGAAGTCCTGGAGCGTCAGCTGGTACGTGGAGCCGTTGACGGAGGCCGGCGGGGAGTTCGACTCGGGGTGCTGGGCGATGTCCAGGAAGGTCTTGAACGCGGGGTCGGTCCTGAGGTCCGGGGACTTCAGGGCGGGGAACGTGGAGGGCACGTTGCGGATGGCGTTGGCGAAGGCGACGACGGCCCCGGTGTCGGTCGTCATGTACTTCACCAGCTCCCACGCGGCGTTCTTCTTCTCGCTCTGCGGCGCGATGCCCATGACGGTGCCGGACAGGAACCCCTTGCCGTACTCGTCCACCTCGTCGTCGGCGACGGGCAGCGGCGCGGTGCCGATCTCGAAGTCCACCCCGGCGTCCTTCGCCATTCCGAGCCGCCACTCGCCGTCGAGCTGCATCGCCACCTGGCCGGTGTGGAACGGGTGTTTGGCGCCCCACTCGTCGCCGAAGGTGTTGCGGTACTTCTCCAGCCTGTCGAAGCCGCCGAGGTCGTCGACGAGCTTCTTCTGGTACGTGAACATCTCCGCGAAGGCGGGGTCCTCGGCGACGCTCGACTTGCCGTCCTGGTCGAAGTAGGCGTGGTCCCACTGGGACATGTAGTGGTCGACGACGGTCTCGTAGCCGTGGTAGTTCGGCATGAAGCCGAGCTGCTCGTAACCGTCGCCCTTCGGCTTGGTCAGCTTCTTCGCCACCTCGGCGAACTCGGACCAGGTCTTGGGCGGGGCCTTGATGCCGGCCGCCGCGAAGGCGTCCTTGTCGTAGTAGAGGCCGTAGGCGTCGCCGAGCAGCGGCAGGGCGCAGCGCACCCCTTCGAACTGCGTGTAGTCCAGCATCGGCTTCGGGATGAGCGCGTCCAGGTCGAGCTTCGACTTCTCGATGAAGGGCTTCAGGTCGGCGAAGGCGCCCGACGAGCAGAACTTGCCGATGTTGGACGTGGTGAACGAGGACACCACGTCGGGCCCGCTCGAACCCCCCGCGCGCAGGGCCTGGTTGAGCTTGTCGTCGTTGATGTTGCCGACGACCTTCACCTTGATGTTGGGGTGCGCCTTCTCGAAGCGGTCGACGTTGGCCTGCACGGCCTTCACCTCGGCGGGGGCGCTCCAGCCGTGCCAGAAGGTGAGGGTGGTCCTGGCGTTCGGGTCGTCGGAGGCGCCGGAGTCGGCCTGGCCGGTACAGGCGGTGGCGAGCAGGGCGAGGGAGGCGGAGGCGGCGACCGCGAGGGCGGCCTTTCTGGATATTCCGGGCATGGCGAGGCTCCCTGGGGCAGGGCGTGGCGGGACGGGGGTGGTGGTGCG
>NZ_QHJH01000156.1 GCF_003947455.1 Streptomyces sp. WAC 04229
CCCCCGCACCCCACAGGGCGCCCAGCAGCAGGGCCGTGCCGAGGTGGGCGCGCAGGTCGAGGCCCGCGCCGAAGGCATCGATGCCGAGCACCGACAGCGAGGCGTCCACGGACACCCCGCTCAGCCAGGAGAGCAGCGGCAGTGCCGCCCCGGTCACGAGGCCGAGCCGCAGCGCGCAGCGCCCCACGAAAGCGGGGGAGCGCCCCTCGCCGGGCGCCACGGGCGTCCGTACCGCCGTCAGGATCCCGGCCAGCAACATCATCAGGGCCGCCGCCACCCCCAGCAGCCACACCCGTCCGTCCAATTCCGCCAGCCGCGCCAGCGTGACCGGATCGTCCGCGCCCGCGCCCAGCAGCTCGTCCAGCGGAGCGGGGAGAACCCGGACCAGTTCGCCGGTGGCCCGCCCGTCCCACGGCACGGACAGGCCGACCGGGACACCGAGCCAGGCCCCGTTCGGCGCACCGAGGAGCGCGGCGCCCGCGATCCGCCGCGGATGGTCGTCGCCGACCGCCGCGTACACGGCCGCCGCGACGCCGGCCGCCACCGCGGTCAGGGCCACCGTGACCACGGCGGACACGGCGGGCCGCACCACCCGGTGCACGGCCGCACACCCGCGCGGCAGCGGAGTACGGCGCGAGGCCAGCAGCGCGATCAGCAGGACCCCGGCGGACCAGGCCAGCCCGCCCAGCAGGGTCGGCGCCGTGTCGACGCTGATGCCCACCGCGGCCTCGGCGTCGACGAGGTCACCGATCCGGTCGGGGAGCAGCCCGCCGATGTCACCCACGTCCCCGAGCCCCGGAATCTCCACGCCGCCACCGCCGCCACCGGGCAGCGCGTCGACCCCCAGCGCACCGCCGTCGATCGTGATGACGCCGTGACCCGCCCAGACCAGACCACCGGTCATCGCCACGAACAGGGCGACCACCGCGCCCGCGCGTGCGAGGAGTTCGGCGGGGGAGACGGCAACTCCGGCCCCGCGCAGGGAGCGCAGGAAGAAGAACGACAGCAGCAGCGCACCGACCAGGCTCACGCCCAGTGGCGTGATCTCGATGGCCGAGTACGCCTGCGCCCCCTTCAGCCCGAACACCGACATGTCTCCGTCGGGTGTCACCGAACCGCCCGCGCCCAGCGCCACGACCGCCGCCGTCATCGGGCCCAGCGAGCCCGCCGCGTCCGCGTCCAGCAGGTGCAGACCGAGCGCCGCCGTTCCCGCCATGCCGATCAACGCCCAGCTCACGGCGGCGATCGCGGTCAGCAGCACGTCTCCCCACGGCACCCCGGGGGCATACTCCTCGGACCCGACGCTCGTGCACGCGCTCATGGCAGACCCCCCGATCCGCTGCGCGGCGGAGTTGCCGCGCATGTCCCCCTCGCGTGGATTACCACTTTCCGCGCAGGTTTCAACCCCGTCAACGGGGGCGGTCGATGGCTGCCTACACGGTTTTCACAAGGCCCGACTTTCGGTCAGGGGCCCGAGCCTGAAATAGTTCCCCCCGATGTTCGACATCCCTAGACTCCCCGCGACGGGGGTACATCGGGGGACAACTCAGTGGGGCTTGGAGTGCCGGAACTCGTACTGGAATCCAACGGACGGACCTGGACGCTCGATCCGTCCCGGTCATACGCGCTCGGACGCGATCCGCAGGGGGAGCTTGTCTTTGACGACGCCAGGGTGTCCTGGCGTCATGCCACGATCACTTTCGACGGCCGCAGTTGGGTCGTCGAGGACCACGGGAGCACCAACGGCACGTTCGTGCACGGGCAGCGGGTCCAGCGGATGGAGCTCGGCGCCGGCAGCGTGCTGAACCTGGGCAACGCGAACGACGGACCGCGCGTCGAGCTGACCGGCGCACAGGCCCCGGCCGCAACGCCGCAGGCCCAGCCCCAGCAGACGCCGCAGGCCCAGCCCCAGCAGCAGCCGTACGCGGCGCAGGGCGCGAACGCCGGCTGGGCCCAGCAGGCCCCGGCACAGCAGTCGCCGCCCCAGCAGGCCCCGCAGCACGGGCAGCCGCACCAGCAGCCCCAGCAGGCCGGCTGGCAGCAGCCGCAGCAGGCGGCGCCGCACTTCCCCCAGCAGCAGGGCTCCGGTGGCGCGGCGGGGGCGCCGCCGGTCTACGGCGACCGCAGCCCGACCACGTTCCACCAGTTCTCGCTCGGCCGTGTGATGCGCATCGGCCGTGCCCTGGAGAACGAGCTGGTCGTCTCCGACCTCCAGGTCTCCCGCAACCACGCGGAGTTCCACGCGACGCCCGACGGGCGCATGGAGATCCGCGACCTGGGCTCGCACAACGGCACGTACGTCAACGGCCAGCCGATCGCCAAGGGCGGTTCGCAGCTGCTCGGCCCGACCGACGTCGTCGGCGTCGGCCACTCGACGTTCCGGATCGTCGGCGACCGGCTCGAGGAGTTCGTCGACACCGGTGAGGTGTCCTTCTCCGCCCGGCACCTGACCGTCACGGTCGACGGCGGCAAGCAGATCCTCAAGGACGTCTCCTTCGGCGTACCCGAGAAGTCGCTGATCGCGGTCATCGGACCGTCCGGCTCCGGCAAGTCGACCCTGCTCAAGGCGCTCACCGGCTACCGGCCGGCCGACCAGGGCGAGGTCCTCTACGACAACCGGAACCTGTACAAGCAGTTCGCCGAGCTGCGCCAGCGCATCGGTCTGGTCCCGCAGGACGACATCCTGCACAAGGAGCTGACCGTCAAGAAGGCCCTCAAGTACGCGGCGAAGCTCCGCTTCCCGGCCGACACCACGGCCGCGGAGCGCGACTCCCGCATCGACGAGGTGCTGCGCGAGCTGAAGCTGGACATCCACAAGGACAAGAAGGTCACGTCCCTCTCCGGTGGCCAGCGCAAGCGCGTCTCGGTCGCCCTGGAGCTGCTCACCAAGCCGTCGCTGATCTTCCTGGACGAGCCGACCTCCGGACTCGACCCCGGCATGGACCGCGACGTCATGCAGCTGCTGCGCGGGCTGGCCGACGACGGCCGCACGGTCCTCGTCGTCACCCACTCGGTGGCCGAGCTGGCGATCTGCGACAAGCTGCTGGTGATGGCGCCGGGCGGCTCGGTGGCCTACTTCGGCCCGCCCGAGGAGGCGCTGAACTTCTTCGGCTACGACACCTGGGCCGACGTCTTCTCCGCCTTCGAGGAGTATCGCGACTACGACTGGGCGGGTCGCTGGAAGGGTTCGCAGCACTACCAGATGTACGCCGCGGACATCGACGCCGTCGCGCCGCAGTCCGTAGCGGTGCCGGCGATGCAGGCGATGAAGCCGCCGAAGCCGCAGGGCTGGATGTCGCAGTTCGTCACGCTGGTGCGGCGCTACGTCTCGGTGATCGTCTCCGACAAGGGCTTCCTCGCCCTGATGGTGATCCTGCCGGCCGTGCTGGGCGCGGTGAGCCTGCTGATCGACGCGGACAAGGGCCTGCTGCCCAACCCGCCCAATCCGCAGAGCGGCCGGATCATCCCGAACGGCACCGCCACCACGGTCCTGCTGATCCTCGCGGTGGGCGCCTGCTTCGCCGGCGCCGCGAACTCGGTCCGCGAGCTGATCAAGGAACGGGTGATCTACGAGCGGGAACGCGCGACCGGCCTGTCGCGGTCCGCGTACCTGATGTCCAAGGTCTTCGTGCTCGGCATGATCACCGTGCTCCAGGGCCTGCTGGTGGGAGTGATCGGCTTCGCCAACCGGGAGATCCCCGAGGAGGGCCTGATCCTCGGCGGCGCGACCCTGGTCGAGCTGTCGCTGCCGATCATGGCGCTGGGCTTCACCTCGATGATGTTCGGCCTGATCATCTCGGCGCTGGTGAAGACCGCCGAGAAGACCATGCCGCTGCTGGTCATGTTCGCGATCATCCAGGTCGTCTTCACCGGCTGCCTCTTCGCCCTGAACGGCGCGGTCGGCGTCAACCAGTTCTCGTACCTGATGCCCTCGCGCTGGGCGGTGGCCGCGGCCGGCGCCACGCTGGACTTCAACAAGATCAGCCCGCCCGAGGAGGGCGCCGGGGCCGATCCGCTGTGGGAGCACACCGTGGGCGCCTGGGGCATGGACATGGCCGCGCTGATCGTCCTCGGCGTGATCTGCGGCTTCTTCGTGGCCCGCTTCCTGCGGCGGCACGAGCCCGAGGTCATGCGCAAGTGACGCGTGACCGCGGGTGACCGCGGCGAGACGCCCCGAAGGGCGGCACCCCGTCAGGAGGGTGCCGCCCTTCGGCGTGCGATCGGCGTCTGCGTCGGCGTCGGTCCGAAGAGGTCCGCGCCGGCCTCAGTACGCGCTGTCGACGTTGTCCATGGTGCCGTACTTGTCCGCGGCGTAGTTGCACGCGGCCACGATGTTGGCGACCGGGTCCCAGATGTTCTTCGAGGTGCCGGCCACGTGGTAGGCCTCGAAGGTCGGCGGGATGACCTGGAGCAGGCCCTTCGACGGGATGCCGTTGATGGCGTTGATGTCCCAGTCGTTGATGGCCTTCGGGTTGCCGGAGGACTCCCGCATGATGTTGCGGTGGATGCCCTCGTAGGAGCCGGGGATGCCGTGCTTCTTCATGATGGACCGGGCCTCGCGGATCCAGCCGTCGAGGTTGTTCGGGTAGGACTTCTTGACCTCGGCGCGCTTGGCGGACCGGCTGGCGGCCTCCTTCGCCTCGCGCTTGGCGGCGGCCTTCTTCGCGGCCTGCTTCGCCGCGGCCTTCTCGGCGGCGGCCTTCTTCGCGGCCGCCTCCTTCTTCGCCTCGATGGTGGCGACCTTCTGGCTGGCACCGGCCAGCTGGCCGGTGACGCCGGCGTGGACGTCCTGGATCTGCTTGGTGCTGTACGCCACCTTGGCCGTCGGAGCGGCCTCGCTCGTGGTCGTCTGGCCGCTGGCCGGCACGGCGGTGAGGGCGACGGCGGCGGCGCCGAGCGTGCCGACACCGGCTATGGCGACCTTCTGGGTGCGGGTCATGGAACGACTGCGACCACGGGAAAGGATGTTCTTGAGCATGGCGGGATAGACCTCTTCGAATAGCGCGGAGGTCGCTCTCGTCCGGTGGGGACAGGGGGTGTTACCGGCACAAACGCCGTGGGGGAGAACCCACGGCGCTGAGCGACGAGAGCAATTCTTAGCGGCCGCAAAATCCGGAGGCAAAGGTGTGACGTACGATCCGAGGTAGTGGATCAGGGAACGGCGAAACGGGGCAGATTGGACTATCTGCCCCGCTCAAAACGGACGAGTCGTACTCCTACTCCTCTTCGTACGTGACGTGTGCCCTATGCCCGGGCTCACATCGACCCCCCGTCGTTCTCACCGTTGGTTGCTGGCGCAATGCACTGTGTGAGTGGCGGCGCGGCCCTCTCCTACGGCAGGAGGAGATGCACGTCGCCGAACTCGTGCCACAGGTAGCGCCCCCGCACCGCCGCGTCGTACCCGAGGTCGATCGCCGCCCGCCCCGCCACCGCCTCCAGCATCAGCAGGTGCGAGGCCTCGGGCTCGTGCAGCCCGGTCAGCAGGCCGTCCACCACCCGCACCCCGCGCTCCGGGGTCACGACCAGATCCGTCCACCCCGCCCCGGCCCGTACGACGCCGTCACCGCCGGCCGCCGACTCCACCGCCCGCACGGCGGTCGTCCCCACGGCCACCACCCGCCGCCCGGCGGCCCGCGCGGCGTTGATCAGCCGCGCCGACTCCCCGGGCACCGAGAACCGCTCCGGATACGGCGGTTCGTGCGACTCCGCCGAAGCCACCCCCGTGTGCAGCGTCACGGGCGCGAACTGCACGCCGCGGCTCACCAGCTCCGTCACCAGCCGTGCCGTGAAGGGCCGCGCCGCGCTCGGCATCTCCGCGCTGCCCGTCCCGTCGGGCGTCGCCAGCGCGAACACCGTCTGGTACACGGACAGCGGCTGGTCCCGCTCCGTGTACGAGTAGCGGATGGGCCGCCCGTGCTCCCGCAGCACCGCGGTCACCTCCGCCCCCGACACCCGCGCCCACCACAACCGGTCCCCGCGGGTGCTCAACGGCTCCTCCGCCACCAGCCGCCCACCCCCGGGCAGCCGCACCACCGTCCCCTTCGCCACGCACGCACGCGCGCGCGTGGTGCCCCGCCCGTCCGGCTCCCGCAGCTCCACCGCCCACCTGCCGTCGTCCCCGCGCGTGGAGAAGTGCACCACCACACGCGCGTGCCCGACCGACCCGTCGACCGCGGCCGCCAGCGTCGGAGACGTGTTGACCACCAGCAGATCACCGACCCGCAGCAGCCCGGGAAGCTCACCGAAGACGTGATGCGACACCTCGGTGCCCCGCGACACCAGCAGCCGCACGCCGTCCCGGTCCAGGCCCGGCCCCCGCTGCTCGGCCGGAACCCGTGCCGACAGCTCCTCCGGCACCTTCAGCGCCACCGTCATGACCGCGCCTCCAGCAGGGCCGGAGCCCCGTAGCGCCCGCTGGCCGGCCGCTCGTCCAGCAAGCGCAGGAGAGCCGGAACGACACCCACCGGATCGGGCCTCGGATCGGCGTCGTCCGGTACGGCCGCCGCGTACAGGTCCGTGGCCATGTCCCCCGGATCCACCGCCCAGACCCGCAGCCCCGGCTCCTCCACGCCCAGCACCGCCGCCAGCTGGTCCAGCGCCGCCTTGGACGCCCCGTAGCCGCCCCACGTCTCGTACGCCTCGGCCGCCGCGTCCGAGCTGATCGTCAGCACCGCGCCCGCCGGCGCCGCCCGCAGCGCCGGCAGCGCCTCCTTGACCAGGCCGAGCGCGGCCACCACGTTCACCTCCAGGGCCCGCCGCAGCCCGTCCGTCGGCAGCTCCGCCAGCCGCACCAGCGGCTCCGCACCCAGCGCGCTCGCGTTGCTGACCAGCAGATCCACCCCGCCCAGCCGCCCGGCCTCCGTCACCAGCCCGGTCCGGTGCCAGGGGTCGGTGACGTCCCCGGGCAGCGCCGTCACGCGCGTGCCGTACGCCTCCAGCGCCGCCGCCGTGTCCTTGAGCACCTCGGGGGTCCGGGCGTCCAGCACCAGATCCCAGCCCCGAGCCGCCAACGCCTCGGCGAGCGCTCGGCCCAGCCCCTTCGACGCTCCCGTGATGATCGCGACCGGCATGACACACGTCCCCTCGTCGTCCCCGCCGCGACCCGTCCGGTACGGCGTGATCCTCAACGTAGGAACCGGGCCCCACCCGCCGCCTCGGGCACCGGCCCCAACCCTGCGGGGTCCTTCGCCCTAGGCCGGAGGGACGGGACCTCGGACCTAGGCCCACCGCCCTAGGCGGCGGCCGTCACAGGTCCGATCCCCCTGTCGATCCCCGCCGGTACCGTGAGGACATGAGTCACGGCCCCCGGTCCGGCCTCGCCGCGGTGAGTTCCGCGCTGCTGGCCATGAGCAGGCACCTGGAGGTGCGCGACGTCCTCAAGACGATCGTCGCCTCCGCCCGCGAGCTGCTGGACGCCCAGTACGCCGCCCTCGGCGTCCCCGACGACCACGGCGGCTTCGCCCAGTTCGTGGTCGACGGCGTCAGCGACGAGCAGTGGAAGGCCATCGGCCCCCTCCCGCGCCAGCACGGCATCCTCGCCGCCATGCTCCACGAGGCCACGCCCGAGCGTCTCGCCGACGTCCGCGAGGACCCCCGCTTCGGCGGCTGGCCCTCCGCCCACCCCGACCTCGTCGACTTCCTGGGTCTGCCGATCCGCGACGGCGACGAGATCATCGGCGCCCTGTTCCTGGCGAACAAGCTGTGCCCTGATGCGGAGGGGAACCCTACGGTCCCCAGGCCCGAGGGCACCTGCGGCTTCACGCCGGACGACGAGGAACTGCTCGGCATCCTCGCCCAGCACGCCGCCATCGCCCTCACCAACGCGCGCCTGTACGAACGCAGCCGCGAGCTGACCATCGCCGAGGAGCGCTCCCGCCTCGCCCACGAGCTGCACGACGCGGTCAGCCAGAAGCTCTTCTCGCTGCGCCTGACCGCCCAGGCCGCCACCGCCCTGGTCGACCGCGACCCCGCGCGGGCCAAGGGCGAGCTGCAGCAGGTCGCCGCCCTCGCCGCGGAGGCCGCCGACGAGCTGCGCGCCGCCGTCGTGGAGCTGCGCCCCGCCGCCCTGGAGGAGGACGGCCTCGTCGCCACCCTGCGCACTCAGATACAGGTCCTCGACCGCGCCCACACCGCACGCGTGACCTTCGCCGGACACGGGGTCAAGGCCCTGCCCGCCGCCCAGGAGGAGGCGATGCTGCGCGTCGCCCAGGAGGCGCTGCACAACGCCCTGCGCCACTCCGGGGCGGCACGCGTGGACGTGACCCTGCACCGGAGGGGCACCGGGGCCGTACTGCGGGTCACCGACGACGGCAGCGGCTTCGACCCGCGCACCGTGCGCCGCGCGGGACGCCACCTCGGCCTGGTCTCGATGCGCGACCGGGCCAACGGCACCGGGGGAAGACTCACCGTGCAGTCCGCGCCCGGCCAGGGCACCACGATCGAGATGGAGGTCCCCGGTGGCTGACGCAATCAAGGTGCTGCTCGTCGACGATCACCAGGTGGTCCGCCGGGGCCTGCGCACCTTCCTGGAGGTGCAGGACGACATCGTGGTGGTCGGGGAGGCCGCCGACGGCGCCGAAGGAGTCGACCGCGCCCAGGAACTGAAACCCGACGTGATCCTCATGGACGTCAAGATGCCGGGCATGGACGGCGTCGACGCGCTGCGCAGACTCCGCGAGCTGGACAACCACGCGCGCGTACTGGTCGTCACCAGCTTCACCGAGCAGCGCACCGTCGTCCCGGCCCTGCGCGCGGGCGCGGCGGGTTACGTCTACAAGGACGTCGACCCCGAGGCACTGGCCGGTGCCATCCGCTCCGTCCACGCCGGCCACATCCTGCTCCAGCCCGAGGTGGCCGGCGCCCTGCTCAGCCAGGACGAGGGCAACTCCGGCCAGGGCAGGGGCGGTTCGCTCACGGAGCGCGAGCGCGAGGTGCTGGGCCTGATCGCGGACGGCCGCTCCAACCGGGAGATCGCGCGGGCGCTGGTGCTCTCCGAGAAGACCGTCAAGACCCACGTCTCGAACATCCTGATGAAGCTCGACCTGGCGGACCGCACCCAGGCCGCGCTGTGGGCCGTGCGCCACGGCGTGACCGGCTGACGGAAGGTTCCCTTCCGGTCGGAGATTCATACCGTCGTGGGAATGTCCCCCGAATGGCGCATCCTTTGCGGGGGCCGGCCGTTCTCCAGTGCGTGCCGCGGCGACTGCCGCGGCGATCGCAAGGAGGGCTTGTAAGTGAAGAACCTGAAGAAGGCAGCGGCCGTGACGATGGTGGCCGGCGGGCTGATCGCCGCCGGCGCGGGGATGGCCTCCGCCACCGACGGGTCCCAGGCCCACGGCGAGGCCATCGGCTCCCCGGGCGTCGCCTCCGGCAACCTGGTCCAGGCGCCGATCCACATCCCGGTCAACGCCGTCGGCAACAGCGTCAACGTCATCGGCGTCCTGAACCCGGCCTTCGGCAACCTGGGCCTCAACCGCTGACCCGGGCAGCACGATGCCCGCGGCCTCCCGGACAGCTGGGAGGCCGATCGGCGCCGATCAGCCCGTCCGGCGATTGAGGACGAGGCCGTTCAGGCCGAGAGGGGGGTCTGGGGGCGGAGCCCCCAGGTCGCCCACACCAGCGCCGGGTACAGGGTGAGGACGGTCACCGCATCCCCCGCCCACGCTCCTCCACAACGGAGTTGTACGCCGCGACCAGCGCCCGCCGAGCCGTCCGCTCCACCGGCCGCAGCGCCTCCCCCCGCGCCGCCATCTCGGACGCGCTCACCGCCCCACCGTGACCGTTCTCATACGCCAGCGACACCAGCGCCCCCACCCGCTGCGCCAACTCCAGCACCCGCACCGCCCGCGGCGGATACCCCGGCGCCAGCACCTCCCGACCGCGCTCGGCCCGCGCCCGGTACGCCGCGACCGCCGCCTCCGCCACCGGCCCCGACCCGGCCACGTCCAGCCGCGTCAGCACCTCGGTCGCGTCGCGCAGCGCCTCCGCCAGCTCCCGCTCCGCCTCCCCGAGCGAGGGCACGTCCGCGGGCGGCGCCTCCCGCACCGGCAGGCAGTGCCAGACCACCTCGACGTGCACGTCGCCCTCGGGCCCCGCCTCGTAGACCTCGGGCACCAGCCCCACCGCCGCACCGTGACAGACCACGGCCTCCTCCGCCTGCAGCGCCCGCGCGTTGAAGTCCGGCGGCCCGCTCAGGCCCAGCGGATGCCCCGGCGCGGGCAGCGCGACCCGCAGCCCCGTCGCCCCGAGCGCCCGCAGCCGGCCGAGGGCCAGCGTGAGACCGACGGGCGCAGGTTCGCCGGGCAGCCCCTCCACCCGGTGCACCGCGTCCTCCCCGACGATCGCCACCGCGGCGTCATCAGGCGAGACCAATCCGGCAATAAGTGCATTTCCCCAGGCGGCAAGGCGCCCTGCGCGTGGTTCCGAGAGCATGCCCCCACCCTAAGGACCGGACCGATGGAACGGTCATGCCGACCGGTGGCGTAGATTTCCTGGAGGGCCTGCGCCCACCTGGCGCGGCGGCCCGAGCCAAGGCGTACGCGACAGCCGAGACCGGCCACAATGCAAGGGGAGACAACGCGCTCATGAGCGATGTTCTGGAGCTTCAGGACGTATCCGTGGTCCGCGAGGGCCGGGCTCTGGTGGACCAGGTCTCCTGGTCGGTGAAGGAGGGCGAGCGCTGGGTCATCCTCGGCCCCAACGGCGCCGGCAAGACCACCCTCCTCAATGTCGCGTCCAGCTACCTCTACCCCAGCCAGGGCACCGCCACCATCCTCGGCGAGACGCTCGGCAAGCCCGGCACCGACGTCTTCGAGCTGCGCCCGCGCATCGGCGTGGCCGGCATCGCCATGGCCGACAAGCTGCCCAAGCGCCAGACCGTCCTGCAGACCGTACTGACCGCCGCCTACGGCATGACGGCGGGCTGGCACGAGGACTACGAGGACATCGACGAGCAGCGCGCCCGCGCCTTCCTCGACCGCCTCGGCATGACCGAGTACCTGGAGCGGAAGTTCGGCACCCTCTCCGAGGGCGAGCGCAAGCGCACCCTCATCGCCCGCGCCCTGATGACCGACCCCGAACTGCTGCTCCTCGACGAGCCGGCCGCCGGCCTCGACCTCGGCGGCCGCGAGGACCTCGTCCGCCGCCTCGGCCGGCTCGCCCGCGACCCCATCGCACCCTCCATGATCATGGTCACCCACCACGTCGAGGAGATCGCGCCGGGCTTCACCCACGTCCTGATGATCCGTCAGGGCAAGGTCATGGCCGCCGGCCCGCTGGAGCTGGAACTCACCTCCCGCAACCTCTCCCTCTGCTTCGGACTCCCGCTGGTCGTCGAGCAGAACGGCGACCGCTGGACCGCACAGGGCCTGCCGCTGTCCTGACCCGCCCCCCGTGCGCCCTGTCCCCAGCCCGCCCGACGGACCTACCATGACCACGTGAACGACATCGACGCATGGGTGTGGTGGCTCGTCGCCGCGGCAGCGCTCGGAATCCCGCTCGTCGTGACCGCGATGCCGGAGTTCGGGATGTTCGCCGTCGGGGCGGTCGCCGCCGCCGTGGCCTCCGGGTTCGGCGCGGACCTCGTCGTCCAGGTCCTCGTCTTCGTCGTCGTATCGGTCGCCCTCATCGCGGTCGTACGGCCCGTCGCCGCCCGGCATCGCTCCCAACAGCCCCAACTGGCCACGGGAGTCGACGCCCTGAAGGGCAGACAGGCCGTCGTCGTGGAGCGGGTCGACGGCTCCGGCGGCCGGATCAAACTCGCCGGCGAGATCTGGTCGGCACGCGCACTGGACACCGGGCGCGCCTTCGAAGCGGGTGAGGAAGTCGACGTCGTGGACATCGAGGGGGCCACGGCGATCATCATGTGACCCCGCCGTGCGCAAGTGGCCCGAACGGGCCCCGAGCGGTGCGACGGTCTGTCAGACTCGACCAGCAAGATCCTCAACAGCCGTAAGATCAGCAGTCGTCAGGGTCGGAGAAGGGGACGGACAACCACGATGGAACCGGTCATCATCGTTTTGATCATCCTGGTGGTGTTGGTCTTCATCGCCCTGATCAAGACCATCCAGGTCATCCCGCAGGCCAGCGCCGCCATCGTCGAGCGCTTCGGCCGCTACACGCGGACCCTGAACGCGGGCCTCAACATCGTGGTCCCGTTCATCGACACCATCCGCAACCGCATCGACCTGCGTGAACAGGTCGTCCCCTTCCCACCGCAGCCGGTCATCACCCAGGACAACCTGGTCGTCAACATCGACACCGTCATCTACTACCAGGTGACCGACGCCCGCGCCGCGACCTACGAGGTCGCCAGCTACATCCAGGCCATCGAGCAGCTCACCGTCACCACCCTGCGCAACATCATCGGCGGCATGGACCTGGAACGGACCCTGACCTCCCGCGAGGAGATCAACGCTGCCCTGCGCGGCGTCCTCGACGAGGCCACCGGCAAGTGGGGCATCCGCGTCAACCGCGTCGAGCTCAAGGCGATCGAACCGCCCACCTCCATCCAGGACTCGATGGAGAAGCAGATGCGCGCCGACCGCGACAAGCGCGCCGCCATCCTCCAGGCCGAAGGTGTCCGGCAGTCCGAGATCCTGCGCGCCGAGGGCGAGAAGCAGTCCCAGATCCTGCGCGCCGAAGGTGAGGCCAAGGCCGCCGCCCTGCGCGCCGAGGGCGAGGCCCAGGCCGTCCGCACGGTCTTCGAGGCCATCCACGCCGGCGACCCGGACCAGAAACTGCTCTCCTACCAGTACCTCCAGATGCTCCCGAAGATCGCCGAGGGCGACGCCAACAAGCTCTGGATCGTCCCCAGCGAGATCGGCGACGCCCTCAAGGGCCTGTCCGGAGCCATGGGCAACCTCGGCGGCCTGGGCGGCGGAGGCAACGGCACCCCCAGCGTCCCCGCCCAGGAACGCCGAGAGAAGCCGACGATCGACTAGCGCCCC
Organism: Streptomyces sp. WAC 04229; assembly: GCF_003947455.1. Taxonomy (GTDB): domain Bacteria; phylum Actinomycetota; class Actinomycetes; order Streptomycetales; family Streptomycetaceae; genus Streptomyces. The sequence continues at coordinate 12,948 of NZ_QHJH01000156.1, forward strand.
TAAGGGGGCGCGGCGCAGCCGTCACGCCGCGTCCAGCACCAACCACTCCGGCAGCGCCTCGAAGTCGTCCCGGGCCAGCGCCAGCAACATCGCGTCGGCGGGCGTCGGCTCGAACGGCTCCCGAAGCAACGGCATCCCCGCCTGCTCCGGCGTCCGGTTCGCCTTGCGGTGATTGTCCTCCGCGCAGGAGGCCACCGTGTTCAGCCATGAGTCCTGCCCACCGTGCGACCTCGGCACCACGTGGTCGACGGTCGTCGCCCGCCGGCCGCAGTAGGCGCACCGGTGCCGGTCCCGGACCAGGACGCCCCGCCTCGACCAGGGAGCGCGTCTTCGAAAGGGCACCCGTACGTATTGGCAGAGCCTGATCACCCGTGGCGCAGGTATGTCGAGCGCGGCTCCGCGCATCCGCAGTTCGGGGTGGGCCTGCTCGACGACGGCCTTGTCCTGAAGCACCAGAACGACGGCTCGGTTCAACGTCACCGTCGACAACGGCTCGAAGCTCGCGTTCAGCACCAGCGTGTCCCGCATACCAGCCCACCTCCCGTGTGCACCGGCCCACCCCGTGGCGGGCTGGGATCAACTCTGGCCGGGCACGCCGAGATGGACAACGCAATATCCGCTGCTCCAGGGGCGACGATCTCCCCCCGCCACCCCTGGCAATAAAAATGCCCGCCCCTGATCCATTCCAAGACCGGGGGCGGGCAAACGTTCCATGAACGCTCGGAACGCTCAGCTGTCGGCGGGCAGCTCGTACTCACCGATCAGCTGGGCGCGCCCGATCGTGTGGAACCGCAGATTGAACCCGACGAACGCCGGGCTCGCCTCCGCGTCCGGGCCGAGCTTCTCCTGGTCCACGGCGTACACCGTGAACACATACCGGTGGGGCCCGTCGCCGGGCGGCGGCGCGGCACCGCCGAAGTCCTTGCTGCCGTAGTCGTTGCGCGCCTGCACGGCACCCTGGGGCAGCCCCTCGAAGGTGCCGCTGCCCGCGCCCACCGGCAGCTCGGTCACCGACGCCGGGATGTCGAACACCACCCAGTGCCAGAACCCGCTGCCCGTCGGGGCGTCCGGGTCGTAGCAGGTCACGGCGAAGCTCTTGGTCTCGGCGGGGAAGCCCTCCCACCGCAGCTGCGGAGAGGTGTTGCCGGCCGCGTGGACCTGAGCGTCCTTGAGCGTCCCGCCCTCCTGGACGTCGTCGCTCGTGACCGTGAACGACGGCACGGGCGGGTGGAAGTCATGGGGGAGCGGACGCCGCTTCAGCTCGGTCACCTCGGTACCTCCTGAATGTCTGGTGCAGAGATGACCGAGCCTAGATCCATCAGAACCAGTTGCGCTTGCTGCCGACCTCGGACAGCCACTGGTTGAGGTACGCAGTCCAGTCGGTGCCCTGGTAGTCGTTCAGCCCCACCTTGAAGGAACGGAAGGTGTCGCTGCCCTCGCTGAACAGCCCCGGCTTCTTGTCCATCTCGAGCACGACGTCCATGGCCTGCGCGTCGGCCACGAAGCTCAGCTCGACCTGGTTCAGCCCCCGGTACTGCTGCGGCGGGAAGAACTCGATCTCCTGGTAGAAGGGCAGCTGCTGCCGCGTACCCCGGATGTGGCCACGCTCCATGTCGGCGTTCTTGAACCGGAAGCCCAGCCCGATGAACGCGTCCAAGATCGCCTTCTGCGCCGGCAGCGGGTGCACGTTGATCGGGTCCAGGTCACCGGAGTCCACGGCACGGGCGATCTCCAGCTCCGTGGTGACGCCGATGTTCATCCCGCGCAGCGCCTGTCCGTCGATCATGGTGATCGGCGTCTCCCACGGGATCTCCAGCCCGAACGGCACCGCGTGCACGGCACCGGCCTTCAGCTCGAAGGCACCGCCGAGCCGCACCTTGGTGAACTCGATGTCCTGCTTGTACTCCTGGTCGCCGCTCTCCACCTCGACCTTGGCCTGGAGCCCGACGGACAGCCCCTCGATCTCCTGGTCGACGGATCCGCCCTGGATCCGCACCTCGCCCTGGACGACACCCCCCGGTACGACGTTGACCTCATTGAGCACGGTCTCGACCGAAGCCCCGCCGGCCCCCAGGCTCGCGAGCAGCTTCTTGAACGCCATGTCTCTCCTCCAGGCTTGCGTGTGAACCCTTGATCCCTACAAACGCGATCCGGCCGTGGCCGGTTCCGCGTCCCACACCCTGGCAAGCCGGCCGCCCTCTGGCCACCCCGCGCACGGACCCGGCTGCGTTACGCTCGGACGGCATGATCGCGAGCCCTGACCGTACGCCCCTGCCCAGGGAATTCTTCGACCGGCCCGTCCTCGAGGTGGCCCCCGATCTCCTGGGCCGCGTCCTCGTGCGCGACACCCCGGACGGTCCGATCGCCCTCCGCCTGACGGAGGTCGAGGCCTACGACGGTCGGAACGACCCCGGCTCCCACGCCTACCGCGGTCGGACCCCCCGCAACGACGTCATGTTCGGCCCGCCCGGACACGTGTACGTCTACTTCACCTACGGCATGTGGTTCTGCATGAACCTGGTGTGCGGTCCCGACGGCACCGCGAGCGCCGTCCTGCTCCGCGCCGGCGAGATCATCGAAGGCGCCGACCTGGCCCGGACTCGTCGACTCTCCGCCCGCAATGACAAGGAACTGGCCAAAGGACCGGCCCGTCTGGCCACCGCCCTGGGCGTGGACCGGGCCTTGGACGGCACCGACGCGTGCACGACCGAGGACACCCCGCTGCGCATCCTGACCGGCACCGCCGTGCCCCGCGACCAGGTACGCAACGGTCCACGGACCGGCGTGGCCGGTGAGGGCGGCGTTCATCCGTGGCGCTACTGGGTCGCCGACGACCCGACGGTCAGCCCGTATCGGGCCCATGTCCCGAAGCGGCGCCGAAGTTGACTCTCCTTTGGGGGGCGCGTAACGTAGCCCGAGCCGCTTGACCCGGTTACGGCATTCGCCAGCAGCCGAGAGCGGCCAACCCACTACCTACGACTTCCCTGAGCGGGAGCGAATTCGGCGTGCCCGCATGCCCGAATTCAACTCGCCCGGACCCGATTATGAGTCCGCGAAGGAATCGGCTAACGTAGTGAATGTCGAAAGGCCGACGGACGAAAGTCCGAAAGCCCGAGACAAACCCGCCGACCGGGAATCGGGCCGAAAAGGATCTGATAGAGTCGGAAACGCAAGACCGAAGGGAAGCGCCCGGAGGAAAGCCCGAGAGGGTGAGTACAAAGGAAGCGTCCGTTCCTTGAGAACTCAACAGCGTGCCAAAAGTCAACGCCAGATATGTTGATACCTCCGG
>NZ_QHJH01000157.1 GCF_003947455.1 Streptomyces sp. WAC 04229
GGGCCCATGGGCTGTCCTCCGGGCGCGGGGACGGGGAGCTCCAGCTTGGACGCGAATGCGTGGCTACGCCCGGACAGCCCAACGATCACACCCGAAAGGGTGTACGCCCGCGGCCGGTTCCCCGAGCGAGGGAACCGGCCGCGGCGGGGTTCAGCGCGCGTCCGCCTCCCGCACCCGCAGCGCCCGGGCCAGGTCGTCCAGCTGGTCGGCGAGCTTGCGGCGCAGGGCGGGGACGGGGCCGTCGCCGGCGAGGCATTCCCGGCCGAGGCGCAGGTTGGCGTCGTCGACGGCGTGGCCGGGGAAGGCCCAGCGGCCGGCGGCGTCGGCGATGGCGGGGCCGCGGCGGGCGGCGACCGCGACCGCCTCGGCGTAGTAGCGCGGCACGTAGTCCCGCACCAGGTCGGCCTGTTCGGGCTGCCAGAAGCCCTGGGCGGTGGCGGTGAAGAGGTAGTTGGAGAGGTCGTCGGTGGCGAACATGGCCTCCCAGGCCCGGCTCTTCGCCTCGGCGTCGGGCAGCGCGGCGCGGCAGCGGGCGGCGCCCTCCTGGCCGGTGGCGCTGGGGTCCCGGGCGAGTTCGGCGGCGATGGCCTCTTCGCCGGTGGCGCCGAGGACGGCGAGGCGGGTGAGGATGCGCCAGCGCAGCTCGGGGTCCAGCTCCGGGCCGCCGGGCACGGTGCCGTCGGCGAGCCAGGCCGCGATGGTGTCGGGGTGGGCGGCGGTGGCGATGCGGTGGCGCACGGCGATGAGGCGCAGCCCGGGGTGGTCGCCGTCCTCGGTGCGGCGGATGAGGTCGCGGCACAGCTCGGTGAGGGTGGACAGCGCGGCCGGCCGCCGCTCGGGGGTGACGTACCGGTCGGCGACCTGGCCGGCGGCGAAGGCGAGGACGCCGTCGACGAGGGCGAGGTCGGTCTCGTACGGGAGGTGGGCGCGGGCGATGTCCAGGTAGGTGTCTGCGGGGAGTTCGCCGTCGCGCACCGCGTCCCGCAGGGCGTTCCAGACGACGGCCCGGGTGAGCGGGTCGGGCAGTCCGGACAGGCCCTCGCGGACGGTCCGGAAGGACTCGGCGTCGAAGCGGACCTTGGCGTAGCTGAGGTCGCCGTCGTTGAGGACGACCAGGGCGGGGAGCTTGCCGATGGGCCGGGGTTCGGCCTGGGGCAGGTCGACGTCGAGGCGTTCGCGCAGGGTGAGGCGGCCCTCGTCGCCCGGGTCGCGGTCGTAGAGGCCGACGGCGACGCGGTGCGGGCGGCTGCCGGCCCGGTCGACGGCGAGCAGGCGGCCGCCGTTGTCGCCGGTGACGCGCGGGGCGAGGGTGTCGACGCCGGTGGTGCGCAGCCAGGCGTCGGCCCAGGCGTGGACGTCGCGGTCGGTGGCGGCGGCGAGGGAGTCGATGAAGTCGGCGAGGGCGGCGTTGCCGAACTTGTGCCGCTCGAAGTGGATGTTGATGCCGGCCAGGAAGTCCTTCTCGCCGAGCCAGGCGACGAGCTGGCGCAGGGCGGAGGCGCCCTTGGCGTAGGAGATGCCGTCGAAGTTGAGCAGGGCCGAGGCGGTGTCCTCGACGTTCTCGGGGGCGACGGGGTGGGTGGAGGGGCGCTGGTCGGCGTCGTAGCCCCAGGCCTTGCGGGTGACGCCGAAGTCGGTCCAGGTGTCGGTGAAGCGGGTGGCCTCGGCGGTGGTCTGGTAGCCCATGTACTCGGCGAAGGACTCGTTCAGCCAGATGTCGTCCCACCACCGGAGGGTGACGAGGTCGCCGAACCACATGTGGGCCATCTCGTGGGCGATGACCATGGCGCGGGTCTGCCGCTGCGTCTCGGTGACCGCGGACCGGAAGACGAACTCGTCGCGGAAGGTGACCAGTCCGGGGTTCTCCATGGCGCCGGCGTTGAACTCGGGGACGAACGCCTGGTCGTAGGAGTCGAAGGGGTAGGGCTCGGTGAACTTCTCGTGGTAGCGGTCGAAGCAGGCGCGGGTGACGTCGAGCAGTTCGCCGGCGTCGGCGTCGAGGTGGGGGGCGAGCGAGCGGCGGCAGTGGATGCCGAAGGGCAGGCCGCGGTGCTCGGTGCGCACGGAGTGCCAGGGGCCGGCGGCGACCGCGACGAGATAGGTGGAGATCAGCGGGGTGGTGGCGGCCTTCCAGCGGCCGTCGCCCAGGTGCTCGGTGACGCCGTTGGCGAGCACGGTCCAGCCCTCGGGGGCGGTGACGGCGAGGTCGAAGACGGCCTTGAGGTCGGGCTGGTCGAAGGCGGCGAAGACGCGCTGCAGGTCGTCCAGGAACAGCTGGGTGTAGACGTAGGTCTCGCCGTCGGCGGGGTCGGTGAAGCGGTGCATGCCCTCGCCGGTGCTGGAGTAGCGCATGGCGGCCTCGACGCGCAGCTCGTGCTCGCCCGGGGTGAGGGACTTCAGGGCGAGCCTGTTGTCGTCCAGGGCGGCCGGGTCGAGGGGTTGTCCGTCCAGCGTGACGGTGCGCAGCTCGGCGGGCCTGACCTCGACGAAGGTGTCCGTGCTGTCCGTGTCGTCGCGGACGGTGAAGCGGATGACGGTGCGGGAGTCGAAGGTCTCGTCCCCACGGGTGAGATCGAGGTCGATCGCGTAGTGGTGGACGTCGAGGAGCCGGGAACGGGTCTGCGCTTCGTCGCGCGTCAGTACGGACATGCACGACATGCTGCCTGATGCCGTCCGCAGGGCACAGGGGCGGTTCGGTACGCGGAGAATGTCCGGCGCGCGCCCCCGGCGGGCGGGGGCGCGGCCGCCGGGTCAGCCGGAGGCCGAACTCTCCGCGATGCGCTCGTGGTGGTGGATCACCTCGGCGATGATGAAGTTCAGGAACTTCTCGGCGAACGCCGGGTCCAGCTTGGCGCTCTCGGCGAGGGCGCGCAGCCGGGCGATCTGCTTCGCCTCACGGGCCGGATCTCCGGGCGGCAGCTGGTGGCGGGCCTTGAGGTGGCCGACCTGCTGGGTGCACTTGAAGCGCTCGGCGAGCATGTGGACGACGGCCGCGTCGATGTTGTCGATGCTGTCCCGCAGCCGGGCCAGCTCCTCGCGGACGGCGGGGTCGACGGCATCCGTGTTGCTGGTGGTCATGGACGCCCACCCTACGGGCGTGGCGGCCGTCGCCGCAGACCGTCTCAGGCCCTGAACGCCGTACAGTCGTCGTGAGGGTCCTCGCGGAGTGGACACGGGGTTCAGGCGTCTTGGGGGTCGGGCGTGGCGAACGGCGGACCGGTCGAGCACGGCTTCCCGCACCTGGCGACGGTGCGCGAGGCGGTCACCGCGCTGTACCGGCGGTTGTCGTACGACACCGTGCAGACGTTCTCCGCCAGTGTCGCCCCGGCCGACGTGGCGTTCAGCGACACCGACGACCTGTACCTGGGCACGCAGCGGGTGGCCCACGAGCTGGTGCGGCACTACCGGCTGCCCGACGCCCGGATGATCGTCTCGTTCCGCGAGATGACGCACGCGGCGAACGTGGAACTCACGGCGGGCCCCGAGTACTTCATCGAGCTGAACGACCGCTTCCGCACCCACCGCCGGGACATCGGCGCGGCCCTCGCGCACGAGGTGATGCACGTCTATCTGCACCGCCTCGACCTGTCCTTCCCCGGCACCCGGGACAACGAGATCCTCACCGACACCGCGACGACGTACCTGGGCGCCGGCTGGCTGCTGCTCGACGCCTACCGGGAGGACTCGGCGTCCTCGCAGAAGCTGGGCTACCTGACCCCGGAGGAGTTCGGGTATGTGCTGGCCAAGCGGGCGCTGGTGTTCGGCGAGGACCCGTCGGTGTGGTTCACCAGTCCGCAGGCGTACACGGCGTACGGCGAGGGCCTGCGGCGGGCCCGTCAGGACGGGCAGCAGCCGCCGCTCACCGCGGCCGGCTGGGCGGGCCGCCGCCGCTACGCACGGGACCGCCGCCACGCCCAGGACGCGCACGCCGCGGGCCCCGCCGCACAGGGCCCGTACCGGTTCACGCCGCAGGAGCACGGACCGCTGCGCGTGTCGTTCCCCTGCCCGACCTGTCATCAGCGGATCCGGGTGCCGGTGCGCGGACGGGTGCGGGCCCGGTGCGGGCTGTGCCGGACGGTGCTGGAGTGCGACACGTAGGGGGTGGCGTTTGGATCTCGCCAGGGTCGCGGGGTCTGGCACGCACATCTGCGGCGTTGTCGTCGGTTGCCAGGGCTCCGCCCTGTCGCCCTCCTCCGCCTTGCAGCTGCACGCACCAGACCCCGCTCGGGCCAGTTGCAAGGCACCGTTGCCCGGAGCCGGCCAGATCCAAACGACACCCCCTGGCGGGTGGCGCGGTGCTTCAATGCCGGTATGACAAAGGCCATCGAAGAGCCCTGGGGGATCAGCGTGTCCGGCACGGGCACGGTGCGAACCGAACCCGGCCTCGCGCGGGTACAGCCGGCGGTGGACGTGCTGGAGCCGTCACCGGAGCGCGCGTTCCAGCAGGCCGGGGCGGCCGTGTCGCGGCTGCGGGAGGTCCTGCGGCGGCACGGCGTACCGGACGCCGCGGTCTCGGGCTCCCGGCTCGGGCTCAGCTCGGAGTACGACGGTCACGGGGGTGAGCGGACGCTCCTCGGCTACCGGTGCCAGGCCTCGTACTCGGTGGAGACGCGGGCGCTGGACGATCTCGAACAGCTGATCGTGGACCTGGTGGACGCGGGCGCCCACCGGATCGACGGTGTCGAGTTCGACGTGCTCGACAAGCAGGCGCTGCGGGACGAGGCACGGCGCCGGGCGGTGTCCGCCGCCCGGCGCAAGGCCCAGGTGTACGCGGAGGCGGCGGACGTGCGGCTTGGCCCGGTGCTGCACATCCAGGACGTGGAGGCGGAGCCCTTCGCGCACTTCCGCGCGGCCAAGGCGGGCGGCGGGTCCGCCGACCTGGCGCCGGGCACGGTGGAGGTGTCGGCGGAGGTCCTGCTGGGCTTCTCGCTGCGGCACTGACCGCGGACCGCCGCCCGTCCGCTACGGCCGTACGATGCCCTGCGCGCGTGCGGCCACCAGCCACTTGGGGAACTCTCCCACCAGCCGGTCGTACAGCTCGGCGTCGGTCACCCGGCGCGGGTCGCGGCCCGCGTGGAAGAATCCGGCGTTGTCCACGACCCGCTTCTGCGGCACCGCCAGTTCGTCCAGCTTGCGCAGGTACTCGAACTGGCGGCTCCCCGGGTCTCCGAAGCCGACGAACTGCCAGAACAGCGACAGCGGCGCCGCCTTGCACAGGTAGCGTTCCGCCGCGAGCCGGTTGACCGGGCCGCCGTCGGTCTGGAAGACGACCAGGGCGGGGTGGCGGGCGCCGCTGTCCAGGTAGTGGTCGATGACGGCGTCCATGGCCAGGTGGTAGCTGGTCTTCCCCATGTGCCCGAGTCCGGCCACGATCCGCTCGATCCGCCCTTCGTGGTCGGCGAGCGCGATCTCGGTGACCGCGTCGACGTCCGTGGAGAAGAACACCACGGGCACGGTGCCGTCGTCGTCGAGGTGCGCGGAGAGCCCGAGCACCCGGTCGGCGAGCGCCTGCACACTGCCGTCCTTGTAGTACGGCTTCATCGACCCCGAGTAGTCGACGACCAGGTACACCGCCGCCCGCGTCGCCTCCAGGCCGTGCTTGGTGAGCGACACCCCGGCGCTCTTGTACAGGTCGACCAGCGCGGGCGCCGTCTCCCGCACCTTGGTGAGACTGATCGCGGCCATCCGGACTCCCCCGTCACCCCTGACGCACGGCTACTGGCTGCCGAGGTTACGGCACCGCGCACCCCGCCTCCGCGAGCGGCCACCGGCATTCGCTATTTTGTTCGCCGCCGACCCCACCGGCTCACCTTCCGCCCCGCACCGAGGAGCCGGCCGTGGATCCCGAGTCCCCCGACACGACCCGTCGCCGCCGTCCGGCGACCCCCGTCGCGACGTACGCGCTGTTCATGCTGAACGTCCTGGCGTACCTGGCGGAGTTGGTGCGGCCCGGCGTCGTGGACCGGTTCGCGATGGTCGGTGCGCGGGTGGTCGCCGTGGACGGCACCACGTACTCGGGCGACGGGGCGTACCTCGTCCTCGGGCCGGTCCGGACGGAGGGGGTGGCGGGAGGTGAATGGGAGCGGCTGCTCACCGGCACCTTCCTGCACGTGTCCCCGTTCGAGGGCGTCTTCGGCATCCTGCACATCACGCTGAACATGGTGGCCCTGTGGCATCTGGGCCGGGTGGTGGAGCTGATGCTCGGCCGGGTCCGCTTCGTCGTCCTGTACCTGCTCTCGGCGCTGGGCGGTTCCGTCCTGGTGCTGGTCCTGGCGGACCCGGGGCAGGCCACGGTCGGCGCGTCGGGGGCGGTCTTCGGGGTGGGTGCCGCGTACTACGTGCTGCACCGCAGGCTGGGCGCCCGGATGGCACAGGTCAACCGCTCCATGGTCCTCCTGCTGCTCTGGCTGGTGGTGTCCGCCTGGTTCGGCTCCTCCTGGCAGGGCCACCTGGGCGGGCTGCTCACCGGCGGCGTGGCGGCCCTCGCGTTCGCCTACGGGCGCCGCCCGGCGGTGCGGGCGGGCGCGTGCCTGGGCCTGCTGGCGCTGCTGGCGGTGACGGCGGCGGCCAGGGTCGCCGAGCTGACCGGCGGAAGTGTTCCCCTATGAAAGGTTCTCCCCCGATGAGACGTGCCGGTGTGCTGCTTCTGGCGGCCGTTCCCCTGATCGCCGCGGGGGTGTACTTCGTGGTGCCGGCGGACTCCGGCGAGTCCGAGGGCGCCTCGACCGCCACGGCCACCGCCCCGTCGTCCCGCGAGGACGCCAAGGGGCGGGCCGAACAGGAGCGGGCGGCGGACGACGCGCTGATCGCCGGCGCGCCGCCGGGGCTCGCCGCGCCGGCCAAGAAGGAGCTGGCCCAGCAGCTGGTGTCCAGCGCCGAGAACTCGACCACCGAGTGGCGCACCGCGTACGGCACCATCGAGGACCTCGGGGACGGCGACGGGTACACCGCGGGCATCATCGGTTTCTGCACCGGCACCCACGACCTGCTCACCCTGGTCGAGCGCTACACCGAGGCCCACCCGGGCAACGGCCTGGCCGGATACCTGCCCGCCCTGCGCGAGGTCGACGGCACCGACTCCCACGAGGGCCTGGACCCGGGCTTCACGGCGGCCTGGCGGGCGGAGGCGGAGGTCCCCGCGTTCCGCGAGGCGCAGGAGGCGGAGCGGGACCGCGTCTACTTCGAACCGGCGGTCCGCCTCGCCAAGCTGGACGGCCTCGGCACGCTGGGGCAGTTCGTCTACTACGACGCGATGGTCTTCCACGGCCCGGACACGGACGCCGAGGGCTTCTACGGGCTGCGCGAGCGGGCCATGGCCGAGGCGAGGACGCCCGCGCGGGGCGGCGCCGAGAAGGGCTACCTGGGGGCCTTCCTGGACATCCGCGCGCGGGCCATGGAGGCCAAGCGCCCGGGCATCGACACCTCCCGCGTCGACACCGCCCAGCGCCGGTTCCTGGCGGCCGGGAACCTGGAGCTGGAGACTCCGCTGGAGTGGGAGGTGTACGGGGACGCCTACCGGGCGCCCTGACACATGCGACGGCGCCTGCCCATGGTCCGGTCGGGGACGGGGCAGGCGCCATCAGTGTTCCGCACGCCTTTGTGCGGGACGTTCTTCGGTTGTTCCGTCCGTCAGACCACGAGTGCGCGGTCCGTCGGGCGGATCGGGGCCGGCAGGTCGCTGGCCCCGGTCAGGAAGCGGTCGGCGCCGCGCGCGGCCGAGCGGCCCTCGGCGATCGCCCAGACGATGAGCGACTGCCCGCGGCCGGCGTCACCGGCGACGAACACACCCGGCACGTTGGTCTGGAAGTCCGCGTCCCGGGCGATGTTACCGCGCTCGTCCAGGTCCAGGCCGAACTGGTCGACCAGACCGTTCTCGCGGTCGGTGCCGGTGAAGCCCATGGCGAGGGTGACCAGCTGGGCCGGGATCTTGCGCTCGGTGCCCGGCTTCGGGGTGAGCTTGCCGTCGATGAACTCGACCTCGCTCATGTGCAGCCACTGGACGTTGCCGTCCTCGTCGCCCTCGAAGTGGGTGGTGGAGACGGCGTAGACCCGCTCGCCGCCCTCCTCGTGGGCGCTGGTGACCTTGTAGAGCATCGGGAACGTCGGCCACGGCTGGCGCACCGCGTCCCGCTCCTCGCCCGGCCGGGGCATGATCTCCAGCTGGGTGACCGAGGCCGCGCCCTGGCGGTGGGCGGTGCCCACGCAGTCGGCGCCGGTGTCGCCGCCGCCGATGACGACGACGTGCTTGCCCTCGGCCGAGATCGGCGGGGCGACGTAGTCGCCCTCCTGGACCTTGTTGGCCAGCGGCAGGTACTCCATGGCCTGGTGGATGCCGTTCAGCTCACGGCCGGGGACCGGCAGGTCACGGGCGGTGGTGGAGCCGGCGGCGATGACGACGGCGTCGTACCGCTTCTTCAGGTCGCCGGCCTTCAGGTCGCGGCCGATCTCGACGCCGGTGCGGAAGCGGGTGCCCTCCGCACGCATCTGCTCTATGCGGCGGTTGATGTGCCGCTTCTCCATCTTGAACTCGGGGATGCCGTACCGGAGGAGGCCTCCGACGCGGTCCGCGCGCTCGTAGACGGCGACCGTGTGGCCGGCCCGGGTGAGCTGCTGGGCCGCGGCCAGGCCGGCCGGGCCCGAGCCGATGACGGCGACGGTCTTGCCGGACAGGCGCTCCGGGATCTGCGGGGCGACGTCCCCGGTCTCCCACGCCTTGTCGATGATGGAGACCTCGACGTTCTTGATGGTGACCGCCGGCTGGTTGATGCCGAGCACGCACGCGGCCTCGCACGGAGCCGGGCACAGGCGGCCGGTGAACTCCGGGAAGTTGTTGGTGGCGTGCAGCCGCTCGGACGCGGCCGACCAGTCCTCGCGGTAGGCGTAGTCGTTCCACTCGGGGATCAGGTTCCCGAGCGGGCAGCCGTTGTGGCAGAACGGGATGCCGCAGTCCATGCAGCGGCTGGCCTGCTTGCTGATGATCGGCAGCAGGGAGCCGGGGACGTAGACCTCGTTCCAGTCCTTGACACGCTCCTCGACCGGCCGGGACCTGGCGACTTCGCGGCCGTGGTTGAGAAAGCCCTTGGGGTCAGCCATTGGTCGCCGCCTCCATCATCTTCTCGGTGATCTCGGTCTCGGAGAGACCGGCTCGCTCGGCGGCGTCCTTGGCGGCGAGCACTGCCTGGTACGTGCTGGGGATGATCTTGCTGAACCGCTCCACGGCGGTGGACCAGTCCGCGAGCAGCTTCTCGGCGACCGTGGACCCGGTCTCCTCGGCGTGCCGGCGCACCACGTCGTGCAGCCAGTCCCGGTCGGCGTCGTCCAGGGCCTGTACGGCGCCGACGTTGCCGGCGTTGACGTTGTCGCGGTCGAGGTCGACGACGTAGGCGATGCCACCGGACATGCCGGCCGCGAAGTTGCGCCCCGTCTCGCCGAGGACGACCGCGTGGCCGCCGGTCATGTACTCGCAGCCGTGGTCGCCGACGCCCTCGGAGACGACCAGCGCGCCGGAGTTGCGGACGCAGAAGCGCTCGCCGACCTTGCCGCGCAGGAACATCTCGCCGCCGGTGGCTCCGTAGCCGATGGTGTTGCCGGCGATGGTGGAGTACTCGGCGAGGTGGTCGGCGCCCCGGTCCGGGCGGACGACGATCCGGCCGCCGGAGAGGCCCTTGCCGACGTAGTCGTTGGCGTCGCCCTCCAGGCGCAGCGTGATGCCGCGCGGGACGAAGGCGCCGAAGGACTGGCCGGCGGAGCCGGTGAAGGTGATGTCGACGGTGTCGTCGGGCAGGCCCGCGCCGCCGAACTTCTTCGTCACCTCGTGGCCGAGCATGGTGCCGACCGTGCGGTTGATGTTGCGGATCGCGACCTGGGCGCGCACCGGGGCGGCCTGGGTGGCGTCCGAGGCGGAGAGCGCGTCCGAGGCGAGCTTGATCAGCTGGTTGTCGAGCGCCTTCTCCAGGCCGTGGTCCTGTCCGGTGGCCTGGTGGCGCACGGCGCCCTCGGCCAGCGCGGGCACGTGGAAGAGCGGCTCGAGGTCGAGGCCCTGCGCCTTCCAGTGGTTGACGGCGCGGGTCACGTCGAGGGTCTCGGCGTGGCCGACGGCCTCCTCGATGGAGCGGAAGCCCAGCTCGGCGAGGATCTCGCGGACCTCTTCGGCGATGAACTGGAAGAAGTTCACCACGTACTCGGCCTTGCCGGAGTACCGGTCGCGCAGCACCGGGTTCTGGGTGGCGATGCCGACCGGGCAGGTGTCCAGGTGGCAGACGCGCATCATGACGCAGCCGGAGACGACGAGCGGCGCGGTCGCGAAACCGAACTCCTCGGCGCCGAGCAGCGCGGCGATGACGACGTCCCGGCCGGTCTTCAGCTGGCCGTCGGTCTGCACGACGATGCGGTCGCGCAGGCCGTTGAGCAGCAGCGTCTGCTGGGTCTCGGCGAGGCCCAGCTCCCAGGGGCCGCCGGCGTGCTTCAGCGAGGTGAGCGGCGAGGCGCCCGTGCCGCCGTCGTGGCCGGAGATGAGGACGACGTCCGCGTGCGCCTTCGACACACCCGCCGCGACCGTGCCGACGCCGACCTCGGAGACCAGCTTGACGTGAATCCGCGCCTGCGGGTTCGCGTTCTTGAGGTCGTGGATCAGCTGGGCGAGGTCCTCGATGGAGTAGATGTCGTGGTGCGGAGGCGGCGAGATCAGGCCGACGCCGGGGGTGCTGTGCCGGGTCTTGGCGACCCAGGGGTACACCTTGTGGCCGGGCAGCTGGCCGCCCTCGCCGGGCTTGGCGCCCTGGGCCATCTTGATCTGGATGTCGTCCGCGTTGACCAGGTACTCGCTGGTGACGCCGAAGCGGCCGGAGGCGACCTGCTTGATCGAGGAGCGTCGCGCCGGGTCGTACAGGCGCTCCGGGTCCTCGCCGCCCTCACCGGTGTTGGACTTGCCGCCCAGCTGGTTCATGGCGATGGCGAGGGTCTCGTGCGCCTCCTGGGAGATGGAGCCGTACGACATGGCGCCGGTGGAGAAGCGCTTGACGATCTCGGAGACGGGCTCGACCTCGTCGATGGAGATCGGCGCCCGGTCGGACGTGAACCCGAACATGCCGCGCAGCGTCATCAGACGCTCGGACTGCTCGTTCACGCGCTCGGTGTACTGCTTGAAGATGTCGTACTTGCCGGAGCGCGTGGCGTGCTGGAGACGGAAGACGGTCTCCGGGTCGAACAGGTGCGGCTCGCCCTCGCGGCGCCACTGGTACTCGCCGCCGATCTCCAGGGCACGGTGCGCGGGCGCGATGCCGCTGGCCGGGTACGCCTTGGCGTGGCGGGCGGCGACCTCCTTGGCGATGACGTCGATGCCGACGCCGCCGATCTTGGTGGCGGTGCCGTTGAAGTACTTGGCGACGAACTCCTCGTCGAGCCCGACGGCCTCGAAGACCTGGGCGCCGCGGTAGGAGGCGACGGTGGAGATGCCCATCTTGGACATGACCTTGAGGACGCCCTTGCCGAGGGCGTAGATCAGGTTCCGGATGGCCTGGTCGGGCTCTCCGTCGTCGGACTGCAGGAAGGTGCCCGCGCGGACCAGGTCCTCGACGGACTCCATCGCCAGGTACGGGTTGACGGCCGCGGCGCCGAAGCCGATGAGCAGGGCGACGTGGTGGACCTCGCGGACGTCGCCGGCCTCGACCAGCAGGCCCACCTCGGTGCGCTGCTTGGTGCGGATGAGGTGGTGGTGGACGGCCGCGGTGAGCAGCAGCGAGGGGATCGGGGCGTGCTCGGCGTCCGAGTGGCGGTCGGAGAGGACGATCAGCCGGGCGCCGTTCTCGATCGCGGCGTCGGTCTCGGCGCAGATCTCCTCTATGCGGGCGGCGAGTGAGTCGCCGCCGCCGTGCACCCGGTAGAGACCGGAGAGGGTCGCGGCCTTGAAGCCGGGCATGTCGCCGTCGGCGTTGATGTGGATGAGCTTGGCCAGCTCGTCGTTGTCGATCACCGGGAAGGGCAGCAGGACGCTGCGGCAGGACGCCGCCGTCGGGTCGAGGAGGTTGCCCTGCGGGCCCAGCGAGGAGCGCAGCGAGGTGACCAGTTCCTCGCGGATGGCGTCCAGCGGCGGGTTGGTGACCTGCGCGAAGAGCTGGGTGAAGTAGTCGAAGAGCAGCCGGGGGCGCTCGGACAGCGCGGCGATGGGCGAGTCGGTGCCCATGGAGCCGATCGGCTCGGCGCCGGTCTTGGCCATCGGCGCGACGAGGACGCGCAGCTCCTCCTCGGTGTATCCGAAGGTCTGCTGGCGGCGGGTGACCGAGGCGTGGGTGTGCACGATGTGCTCGCGCTCGGGCAGGTCGGACAGCTCGATCTCGCCGGCCTCGATCCACTCGGCGTACGGCTTCTCCGCCGCGAGCTGGGCCTTGATCTCGTCGTCCTCGATGATGCGGTGCTCGGCGGTGTCCACGAGGAACATGCGGCCGGGCTGGAGGCGGCCCTTGCGGACGACCTTCGAGGGGTCGATGTCGAGGACGCCGACCTCGGAGCCGAGGACGACGAGGCCGTCGTCGGTGACCCAGTAGCGGCCGGGGCGCAGGCCGTTGCGGTCGAGCACGGCGCCGACCTGGGTGCCGTCGGTGAAGGTGACGCAGGCGGGGCCGTCCCAGGGCTCCATCATCGTGGAGTGGAACTGGTAGAAGGCGCGCCGGTCCGGGTTCATGGAGTCGTGGTTCTCCCACGCCTCCGGGATCATCATCAGCACGGAGTGCGGCAGCGAGCGGCCGCCGAGGTGCAGCAGCTCCAGGACCTCGTCGAAGGATGCGGAGTCCGAGGCGTCCGGCGTGCAGACCGGGAAGATCCGCTCCAGGTCCGAGGACGAGCCGAACAGGTCGGAGGCGAGCTGGGACTCGCGGGCGCGCATCCAGTTCCGGTTGCCCTTGACCGTGTTGATCTCGCCGTTGTGCGCGACGAAGCGGTACGGGTGGGCGAGCGGCCAGCTCGGGAAGGTGTTGGTGGAGAACCGGCTGTGCACGAGCGCGATCGCGGAGGCGAAGCGGCGGTCGGACAGGTCCGGGAAGAACGGCTCCAGCTGGCCGGTGGTCAGCATGCCCTTGTAGACGATGGTCCGCGCAGACAGCGACGGGAAGTAGACGCCGGCCTCGCGCTCGGCGCGCTTGCGCAGCGCGAAGGCGTGGCGGTCGAGGGCGATGCCCCGCGACTCCCCGTCGCTCACGAAGATCTGGCGGAAGACCGGCATGGTCGAGCGGGCGGTGGCGCCGAGCATCTGCGGGGCGACCGGCACCTCGCGCCAGCCGAGGACGGTGAGGCCCTCCTCGCCCGCGATCGTCTCGATCCGCGAGACGGCGTCCTCGGTGCCGTCCACCGGCAGGAAGGCGATGCCGACGGCGTACGACCCGGCCTCGGGCAGCTCGAATCCGGCCACCTCGCGGAAGAACGCGTCCGGCACCTGGGAGAGGATGCCCGCGCCGTCGCCCGAGTCGGGCTCGGAACCGGTGGCGCCGCGGTGCTCCAGGTTGCGCAGCACGGTGAGTGCCTGGTCGACCAGGGTGTGCGATGCCTCGCCGGTGAGAGTGGCGACGAAACCGACGCCGCAGGCGTCGTGCTCGTTGCGGGGGTCGTACATACCCTGGGCAGCAGGGCGAGCATCCATGAAGGACCACTTCTGGCCACTCGCGGAATGCTGGGACGGCTGGCGCGGCGTACGCATCGGCTCTCCCGTCGTCGTCATCTGGCATGTGCAGGTGCCGAGGGACGACGTTGGCCCTCTGCGGTGTCGGTGCAAAATTTGGTGCAGGTTACATGATGGAGTGGTTCTCGGTAAACGGGACAATCCATTCCAACATGCGGACACCGGGGGCTGCGGCGGGGTGCCGCGACCGGCGGTGGAAGCTATGGAGGACCGAAGCGCACAGATCGATGTCCGTCGGCCCGAAGGCGTGGAATGAGCGTCGTCGCTCGCCCCACGGGTGCGCGGCCGGCCTCATTGCCCACAGCGCTTACGGCTCATGCCCGGAGATTACGTACTCGAAACCAGCGAGTAACGGCTACTTATGCGGTCCCTCGCATAAGTTCGAGCCGGGCTATCCTACGGCCGTTCCGAACAGGCTGCCCAGGACGTACGTCACACCGGCCGCCGCACCGCCGAGCGCGAGCTGCCGCAGTCCGCTGTACCACCAGCTGCGCGCCGTCACCTTGGCCACCACCGCACCGCACAGGAAGAGTCCGGCCAGCGCGAGCAGCACCGCGGGCCAGAGCGCGGAGGCGCCGAGCAGGTACGGCAGCACGGGCAGCAGGGCACCCAGTGCGAAGGAACCGAAGGACGACACGGCGGCGACGGTGGGAGAGGGCAGGTCGGAGGGGTCGATGCCCAGCTCCTCGCGGGCGTGTATCTCCAGCGCCTGCTCGGGGTCGCTGGACAGCTGCCGGGCCACCTCGCGCGCGAGCCGCGGTTCGACGCCGCGGGCCTCGTAGAGCGCGGCCAGCTCGGCCTCCTCGTCCTTCGGGTGCTTCCTCAGCTCCCGGCGCTCCACGTCCAGCTCGGCCTCGACCAGCTCGCGCTGCGAGGCGACGGAGGTGTACTCGCCGGCGGCCATGGAGAAGGCGCCGGCGGCCAGACCGGCCATGCCCGTCAGCACGACGGTCTGCTGGCTCACCGCGCCGCCGGCGACGCCGGTCATCAGGGCGAGGTTGGAGACCAGGCCGTCCATCGCGCCGAAGACGGCGGGGCGCAGCCAGCCGCCGTTCACGTCGCGGTGGGTGTGGTTGTCGCGGTGCGCCTCGTGCAGCGGCGCCTCGGTCTCGATGATGGCCATGAGGGGTCCCCCGGAAGCTAGTTTGGATCGGTTCTACTTTTTAACAACACCCAATCTACGCCGATCATTTCCACCCCGCCAGCAAGGAAAGGCTGGGCTTACCTGCGGTTTTACCTCTCCGCGCTCATTCGTGATCTTCCCTGCACAGATGTCGACCGGGTGACGCTGAGCCCGGTGAGGCTGCGGTGCGCGCCGCACCGGGGACAGATGCGCAGAGGGAGAGGAGAGGCCGCATGGCATCCACCGCCTGCATTCCCCCGGTCCCCGCGCCCCAAGGCGCCGTCGGACTCCGCCAACGGGCCCGGGGCGCACTGCTCGGACTGGCCGTCGGCGACGCCCTCGGGGCACCGGCCGAGAACATGAAGCCCTCGGAGATCCGTGCCCGATGGGGCCGCATCACGGGATACGTGGCCGACCGGCCGGCCGGCACCGACGACACCGAGTACGCGATCTTCTCCGGCCTGCTGCTCGCCCGGTACGGCGCCGCGCTCACCCCGGTGCACGTGGAGACCGCCTGGCACGAGTGGATCGCGGACCGGGAGGAGGGCCCGTTCCGGGGCGCGGGCTTCAGCGAACGCGGCACCCTGGAGAACCTGCGCCGGGGACTGGCCGCCCCGATCTCCGCCCAGCACCGCCACGCCTGGAGCGACGGCCTCGCCATGCGGGCCGCCCCGCACGGCGTGTTCGCGGCCGGGCGCCCCGCCGAGGCGGCCCGGCTGGTCGCGATCGACGGCTCGGTCAGCCACGACGGCGAGGGCATCTACGGCGGCCAGGCGGTGGCGGCGGGTGTCGCGGCGGCGATGGCGGGGGCGGCGCCGGTCGCGGTCGTCGCCTCCGCGCTGGCCGTCGTACCGGACGACTCCTGGACCGCCCGCTGTCTGCGCCGCGCGATGACGGCGGCGCATCGCGGCGAACGCGCGGTCCGCTCCGCGGTGGTCATCGGCGGCTACCCGTGGACCGACCTGGCGCCCGAGGCGGTCGCCCTCGCCTTCGGCGCGTACGCGGCGGCCGACGGCGACTTCGCGGACGCGGTGCTGACGGCCGTCAACATGGGGCGCGACGCCGACACCACGGCCGCGGTGGCGGGCGCGCTGGCCGGCGCCACCCACGGTGTCGCCGCCATCCCGCCCGCCTGGGCCGCGGCCATCGGCCCCGCCCGCGGCACCTGCCTGCCAACGATCGCCGGCCACCACGTCCTGGAGGTGGCGGACCTGCTGACGGGCGCGGCCGAGGGGGTGCGGCGGGCAGTGCGGGATCCGGAGCGGGTTCCCCCGGGACGCGAGGAGCCGAGGCACCCGACCCCGGCCTCTATAAACATCTGAAGCTGCCCAAGGACCACTCTCGGTAGAACCCGGTGGTCGCCGTACGACTAAGAAA
>NZ_QHJH01000158.1 GCF_003947455.1 Streptomyces sp. WAC 04229
GGGTCGGGTTCGACGGGGGCGAGGTAGACCTGGACGACCTCGCGGCCGGGGCGGTCGCCGGTGTTGCGCAGGCGGACCGTGACCGTGGTGCCGTCGACGTGGGCCGACTCGTAGGTCCACTCGGTGTAGCCGAGGCCGTGACCGAAGGGGTACGCCGGGGTGCGGGCGGCCCGGTCCCAGGCGCGGTAGCCGATGAACAGTCCTTCCTCGTAGGGGAGTTCGCCGTCGGCCGGGGCGACCCGGGTGACCGGGGCGTCGGCGAGGTCGCCCCAGGTGGTGGGCAGCCGGCCACCGGGCTCGTGGGCGCCGGTCAGGACGTCCGCGAGGGCCGCGCCGCCCTCCTGGCCGGGGAACCAGCCGAGCAGCACGGCGGCGACGTCCTCGCGCCAGGGCAGTTCCACCGGCGAGCCGGAGTTGACGACGACGACCGTGTGCGGGTTGGCGGCGGCGACCGCGCGGACCAGGTCGTCCTGGCGGCCCGGGAGCCGCAGGTCGGTGCGGTCGAAGCCCTCGGACTCGACCCGCTCGGTGGTGGCGACGACGACCACGGCGGTGTCGGCGGCGGCCGCGGCGCGGGCCGCCTCGGCGATCAGCTCGTCCGGGTCCCGGCGGGGCCCGGCGTGCGCGAGGGCGAAGGTGACGACCTTCATCCGGTCGCCGTCGGGGAGGTCGACGACGTACCTGAGGGACACCTCGACGGGTGTGCCGGCGGTGAGCCGGACCTCGGCGCGGGGTTCGGGGGCGCCGAAGAAGGACAGGAACGGGTCGTCCTTGGCGGGGCGCTGGACGTCGTCGTAGTACGTGGCGCCGTCGACGGTGAGGGTGAAGTGGCCCAGGCCCTTGATGCCGAAGGTGTGCGGGCCGGTCTCGTCCGGGGTGAAGGTGCCGGTCAGCTCGACGGTGTGCAGCCGGTCGTGGGTGACGCCCTCGGGGAGGTCGGAGCCCATCCACTGGATGTGCCCGCTCGGGGCGGACCCGGTGCCGGTGACCTCGCCGTCGGCGTCGCGGCAGACGGCGCGCAGCGCGAAGCCCCGGCCCGCGACGGCGAGTTCGGTGTTCGGATCGGCGCCGACGGAGTAGCTCAGTCCGCCCTCGGGGAGGGCCGCGGTGAGGCCGTCGAGCGGGGAGACGACGTGCGCGGGGAAGACGGTCGCGGAGCCGCCGCCGAGGACGCGGGCGTCGCGGGCGGCGGCTCCGGACAGGGCGACGGTGCCGGGCCGCAGGGGCAGCGCGGGGCCCGTGCCGCCGACGGGCTCGTTGCGGACCAGGACGAAGGAGCGGCGGGCGATCTCACGGGCGAGGGCCCGGCCGTCGACGGCGGCGGGCGGGTCGGTGACGGCCGGTTCGGCGCCGTCGAGGGCTCCGACGCGGGCGGCGAGCCGCAGCACGTTGCGCACCGCGGCGTCGACCTCGGCCTCCGTCACCTCGCCGTCGCGCACCGCCCGCGCGAGGGCCGGGCCGTACACGGTCCTCGGGCCCGGCATGGCCACGTCGAGGCCGCCCCTCAGGGCCCCGGCGGTGGAGCGGGCGGCCTGCCAGTCGGAGACGTTGAAGCCGTCGAAGCCCCAGGCGCCGCGCAGCACCTCCTGGACCAGGTGGTGGTGCTCGGTCATCGTCGGGCCGTTGACCGAGTTGTAGGCGGTCATGACGCCCCAGGGGCGGGCGTCCGCGACGATGGCCTCGAAGGGGGCCAGGTACAGCTCGTGCAGGGCGCGTTCGGAGACCAGGTTGTTCACGGTGAAGCGGTCGGTCTCGGCGTCGTTGGCGACGAAGTGCTTGACGGTGGTGGCGACGCCGCCGGACTGCACGCCGGTGACGTAGCCGGTGCCGATCCGCCCGGTCAGGTACGGGTCCTCGCTGTACGCCTCGAAGTGCCGGCCGCCGAGCGGGGAGCGGTGCAGGTTGACGGTGGGGGCGAGCAGCACGTGGACGCCCTTGCGGCGGGCCTCCTGGGCGAGGAGCACACCGGCCCGGCGGGCGAGGCCGGGGTCCCAGGAGGCGGCGAGCGCGGTCGGCGAGGGCAGGGCGACGGACGGGTCGTCGGCGGTCCAGCGGACGCCGCGCACGCCGACCGGGCCGTCGGACATCACGAGGGACCCGAGGCCGATCTCGGGCAGTGCGGGCAGGCTCCACATGTCCTGCCCGGACAGGAGCCGGGTCTTCGCGTCCAGGCCGAGTGCGGCGAGCGCCGCCTCGACCACGGCCTCGCGGGCCGCGTCCTCGGATCCTCCTGTGTGCCGTACGTCCCGATCGTCCTGTGTGTCCGCCACCGCGGAGACCTCCTCGTCGACTCCGTGAACGTGTGGATCCTTCCTCGCCGGGCCGCGTTCGAACCGGGACCGCACGCCGACGGCCGCCGTGCCGTAGCGCGCGTCCCTCGCGTCACGCGATACTGCGGCCGTCCGCAGCGCACCCCACGGCGACGGAAGGACCTGGACTCCCTTGAGACCCATACGTGTTCGGATCGGCGTACTCGGACTGGCCCTGGTGGCGGGGCTCGCGGCTCCGGCGGCGGCCACGGCGGCACCTCCGGGGGCCGCGGCCACCGCCTCCGCTCCCACGGCCGAGGAGCGGCGGCTCGACGGGGACGTGCCCCGGGAGATCCTGCGCGGCTCCGGATTCGCCGCCGTGGCACCGGCGTTCGCGCGGGGGCTCGGGCGGGCGGACTCCTACCGCGAGGCCCGGCGCCTGGTCGAGCGGGAGGGCTCCGCGCTGTGGCGGCGCGCCGTGGACCGGGCCCAGGGGCGCGGCCCGTCGCACGGGGCCGTCAGCCGCGACGACGACCGGCCGCTGTACTGGGCGCGGCTCTCGATGACACGGGAACTGCGCACCTGGGAGCCCCGGTTCGGGCTCGGGGAACGGCAGCGGGACGCGCTTCTCGACGCGTTGGAGCGCACCTCGCGCGGGCAGTCCGACATCCGCCTGCCGCAGCGGCACGACGGCGACGGGGGCAAGGGCGTGAAGCGTGTCCTGCTCACCGGCTTCGACCCCTTCACGCTGGACCGCGACATCCGCATCTCCAACCCGTCCGGCGCCGCCGCGCTCGCCCTGGACGGCACGGTGATCGACACCCCGGACGGGCCCGCGCGAGTGGAGACGGCCGTGTTCCCGGTGCGCTGGCGGGACTTCGCGGCGGGGACCGTGGAACGGACGCTGCGGCCGTATCTGCCGGGGGTGGACCTGTTCACCACGGTGAGCCAGGGCCGGGTCGGGAAGTTCGACGTGGAGCGGACCAACGGGGCCTGGCGGGGCGGCTTCCCCGACAACGAGAACGTGTCCCGCACGGAGACGGTGCCCGTCGCCGACCCGGCCTCGCAGCCGCAGTGGACGACGACCACGCTGCCGTACGCGGCGGTCACGGCGGCGGCGACCGGCCGCTTCCCGGTGTACGACAACACGAGCGTGACCGAGATCCCGGCGGGCTCCACCCAGGCGGTCGTACGGCCGGACGGGCCCACGCCCGGTTCGACGGCCCGCGAGGGCGGCGGCGGGAACTACCTCTCCAACGAGATCGCCTACCGGGCGACGCTGCTGCGGGACCGGCTCGGGCTGCGCGGCACGCTGCCGGGCGGGCACGTGCACACGCCGGTGCTCCAGTTCGGGGCCGGGAACACCGATCCGGCGACGGGCACGGTCACCGATCCCGAGTTCGTGCGGAACCGGCTGGACATCGTGGCGCAGGTGCGGGCGATCGTGGCCGTGGCGGTCAGTGCGCCGGAGCCGGACCGGGGCTGACCGCCGGGTCGGCGGGGCCGCCGCCGGAGCGGTCGTCGCGGCCGTCGCGGATCTCCTCGCCCAGCAGCTCGCGGGCGAGGAGGGTGGCGCCGGCGACCGCGCCCGGCATCAGGAACACGGCGACGAAGGGCACCAGGAAGGACACGGCCAGCGGGGTGCCGAAGCCCCAGACCAGCGTCTTGCGCGAGCGCAGCAGGGCGAGGCGCTCGCGCAGCTCGACCCCGCGGCGCTGGAGGGCGACGGAGGTCAGCTCCTCGGTGAGGAAGAAGCCGGTCACGAAGAGGCCGATCACCGGGACCACCGTCTGCCCGGCGAACGGGATGAAGCCGAGGGCGAAGAGCAGCACGCCCCAGAGGGCGGCGCGGACGAGGATCCGCAGGCTGTCGCGGCCGGAGAGCCACACCTCGCGCCAGAGCGGCAGGTCGGACTCGGGGGCGGTGCCGTCCGGGGAGACGTCGCGGTCGACGCGCTCGGACAGGGCCTCGTAGAAGGGCTGCCCGATCAGCAGGGTGACCGCGGTGAAGGTGAGGACGGCCAGCAGCAGGGCGAGGGCGAACAGGACGACGGTCAGGAAGCCGCGGAAGAGCCCGAGCCAGGGGCTCGACCAGTCGTCGGCGAAGGGGGTCGTCCAGGCGACGAAGTCCGTGCCCCACATCGCGAGCGCGACCAGCGCGGCCGCGTACAGGACCAGTGTGATCAGGCCCGGGACGAGCCCGAAGCCGTAGCTCTTGCCGTGCCGGGCAACCCAGCGCTGGCCCTTCAGGAGATGGCCGAATCCCGCCCCAAGATCGCGCATGGGCGGCACTCTACCGGTCGGCGCCGCCACCGCCGCGCCCCGATTGAGTCGAACCCGCTCGTCCTGCCGTACCGATCGGTGGAAGTCCGGTGGACGTACCGGCCGGTGGCGGGCCGCGGGCGGGCCCGGCGAGTGGGTGAGGAGAAGCGGATGACGCAGGAGATCCACGGCACCGTCGCCGACGGCTTCGAACGGGTGCGTGAGGAGTTCACGGCCGTCGTGACCGGAGAACCGGCGGACCACGAGAGCCAGTTGTGCGTGTACGTGCACGGACGCCGGGTCGTCGACCTGTGGACCGGCGACGGAGCGGGGGCGGGTTCGCTGTACGGGGTGCACACCGCCACCCTGGGCGCCGCGCACCTGGTGGCCGCCCTGCTGGTCCAGGAGGGCACGCTGGAGCTGGACCGCAGGGTGACCTACTACTGGCCGGAGTTCGCGGCCGAGGGCAAGGGGTCGCTGACCCTGCGGGACCTGCTGGCGCACCGCGCGGGTGTCATCGGCACGGACACCGGGTTCAGCACCGCCGAGCTGGCCGACGACCGGGTGATCGCGGAGCGTCTCGCGGACCAGCGTCCGTACTGGCGGCCCGGCACGGCCTTCGGATCCCACGCGCTGGTGCTCGGGGCGCTCGCGGGCGAGGTGGTGCGCCGGGCCACGGGCCACACGCTGCAGGAGGTCTACGAGGACCGGGTCCGCGCCCCGCACCACCTGGACTTCCACCTGGGTCTGCCTGCGGGGCTCGACGACCGCTTCCGCGCCGCGCGGCCGATGGTCCGCACGCCGGTGCAGCGGGCCGGGGCCGCGTCTCCGGACGGTCCGCGTTCCCTCGCGGCGATCGCGTTCAACCGGAACGCGGCGCACCGCACCTGCCTGGAGACGCTGCCCAACGAGCCCGCGGTCCGTGCCGGGGGCCCCGCCTCCGTGGGCGGGGTGGCCTCGGCGCGCGGTCTCGCGGGGCTGTACGCGGCGGCGATCGGGGAGGTGGAGGGCAGGGCGCCGCTGCTGAAGCCGGACACGCTGGCGGAGTTCGGCCAGTTCCACTCGGTGGGCTACGACCTGGTGACCCGGACGCACGGGGCGTACGGCATCGGCTTCGAGGCGACGGCGGACCTCTGGCACCCGTTCCTGGGCGCCGGGACGATCGGGCACGGCGGTGCGGGCGGCAGCCAGGGCTTCGCGGACCCGTCGGGCGGTCTGGCCTACGGCTACACGCGGCGCCGTTCCGCCTGTCCGGGCGGGGCGGCGCCGGAGAACCGGCGGCTGGTGGCGGCGGTGCACGCGGCGGCGTCGGCCTGCTGAGCGCCGCGCGCGCCGCCGCGTACCCCGGGGCCGTCCCCGGTCAGACGAGCGTCACGGTGATGTTGCCGCGGGTCGCCTTCGAGTAGGGGCACACCTGGTGGGCCTTCTCCACCAGGGACCGCGCGGTGGCGGCGTCCACCGCCGGGATCTCGGCGGAGATCTCGACGATGATGCCGAACCCGTCGTCGTTCTTGCCGATGCCGACCTTGGCGGTGACGGTCGAACCGGAGATGTCGGCGCCCTCCTGGCGGGCGACGACGCCGAGCGCGCCCTGGAAGCAGGCGCTGTACCCGGCGGCGAACAGCTGCTCGGGGTTGGTGCCGGCGCCGTTGCCGCCCATCTCCTTGGGCGGGTTCACGACCAGGTCGAGCTTGCCGTCATCGGTGGCCACCCGTCCGTCGCGGCCGTTCTCGGCGGTGGCGACGGCGGTGTAGAGGACCTCGGACTGCTGGATGGGCATGCGGTGTCTTCCTCCTCGGTCCGCCGTGACTCGCGCCCACGACCACGACGGATTTCGGAATGACGCTACCGCATGCCGGAACTTCGGTGAAGGTCCGGCAGGAAGATCCCGTCCGGTTCAGGCTGATCCCGTCGGGTGGCTGCGGCCTCTTCAGGCTCCAGTGCCGCATCGGGCGATGTTCGCCCGCTCCTCGTCCCGCTCCTCGTCCCGTGATGCCGGTGAGGCTGGGGTCAGCCGGCCGGCGATCTCTTCGGCGGTCAGGACGAGAGCGAAGCCCTTGCGCAGGACGGCGAGTTCGGGTTCGTGCCGGGACTCGTCGTCGGTGGCCGTGGCGTCGGATCCGAAGACGACCTTGTAGCCGCGTTCGTACGCCTGCCGGGCCGTGGCGCCACAGCAGTAGTTAGTGAGCGTTCCCGTGACGACGACCGTGTCCCGGCCGAGATTGCGCAGCATGGTGTCGAGCGGGGTGTCGTAGAACGCCCCGTAGGAGGGCTTGCGGATCACGGCCTCGTCGGGGCGTCGGCCCATCGGGGCCCACACCTCGGCAGGGCCTGGTCGGCGCCACTCGGTGTCGGCGTGCGGGAGGAACTGCAGGGCGCGGGGCCGGTCCAGACCGAGATGGGTGTCATCGAAGACGGTCCAGATCACCGGGACCGAGGCGGCCCGGCAGTCCTCGACCAGTTGCCGCAGCCGTGGCGCCATCCGGGTGGCCGCGGGCACCCAGTAGGGACTCCAGCCGGGCCGGACGAACTCGTCCTGCATGTCGATGACCAGCAGTGCCGTCCGTTCGGGCCGAACGCCGAACGATGCCCGGCCGTGCTCGTAGGCATCACGCGCTCGCGTGGTCACCCATTCCTCGGTGTACATACCCCCGCCTCCTACATCGATTCGAGGTACCTCGTTTCGATGTGCGAGAGTAGCAGCATGCTCGAACTCGCGATCCTGGGATTCCTGGCCGAGGAGCCGCTGCACGGCTATCAACTGCGCCACCGCATAGCTCAGCTGTCCGGCCATGCCCGGCCGGTCAGCGACGGCAGTCTCTACCCGGCGATCAACCGGCTGGTCAACGCCGGACTACTCGCTCGGCGGACCGAACCGGGTGCTTCGGCCGCTCGGCGGCACACCCTGAGCCTCACCGATGCCGGCCGCTGCGAGCTACTGCGCCGACTGCGGGATGCCAACGGTCTGGACATCAGCGACAGCACCCGCTACTTCACCGTCCTGGCCTTTCTCTCCCACCTGCCCGACACCGCCGACCAGCACGCGGTACTGCGCCGCCGACTGGACTTCCTCGAACAGCCGGCGAGCTTCTTCCACGACGGTGACCGCCCACTGGGCGTCGAGGACACTGACGACCCCTACCGGCGCGGCATGCTGACCGTCGCCCGTGCCACCAGCCGCGCGGAGAGGTCCTGGCTTCGGGAAGTACTGGCCTGACACGGGCACCGCCGGCCGGCACCTCCTGGGTCGGCCAGGGGGCGCCGCCGTCAGCCACGAGGGCCTTCGGGTCCGGCTCCGATCCAGCTGGGCTTACGCGCAGCCGGGACCAACCGCCCCGGACCCGTCTCCCGGGCCGGGGCGTGGGACAGGACGCGAACGGGGCGCCACAGCCAGTGGCGCCCCGTTCCGCAAGCCCGGGTCTCTGGCCCCGGGTCGTTACAGCTTGACGATCATCTTCCCGGTGTTGTCGCCGCGCAGGACGCCGAGGAACGCCTCCAGGTTGTTCTCGATGCCCTCGACGACCGTCTCGCGGTACTTCAGTGCGCCGGAGGCGACCCAGGGGCCGACCTCCTCGACGAACTTCGGCTGAAGGTCGTAGTGGTCGCCGACCAGGAAGCCCTCGATGCGGCCGCGGGTCTGGATCAGGCGGGCGAGGTTCTTCGGGCCGGGGGCGGGCTCGGTGTTGTTGTAGACGGAGATCGCGCCGCAGATGGCGATGCGGCCGTTCAGGTTGAGGGAGCCGATGGCCGCCTCCAGGTGGTCGCCGCCGACGTTGTCGAAGTAGACGTCGATGCCGTCGGGGGCGGCGGCGCGCAGCTGCTCGCTCACCGGGGCGTCCTTGTAGTTGAAGGCCGCGTCGAAGCCGTACTCGTCGACGAGCAGCCGGACCTTCTCGTCCGAGCCGGCCGAGCCGATCACCCGGGCGGCGCCCTTGAGCTTCGCGAGCTGCCCCACCTGGCTGCCGACGGCCCCGGCGGCGCCGGAGACGAAGACCGTGTCGCCCTCCTTGAAGGCGGCGGTGCGCAGCAGACCGGCGTAGGCGGTGAGGCCGGTCATGCCGAGTACGCCGAGGTACGTCGACAGGGGCGCGGCGTCCGGGTCGACCTTGACGGCGCTCTTCGCGTTCACTGCGGCGTACTCGCGCCAGCCGAGGAAGTGCAGGACGTGGTCGCCGACGGCGAAGCCCTCGGCGTTGGAGGCGACGACCTCGCCGACCGCGCCGCCCTGCATGGCCTTGCCCAGCTCGTAGGGGGCCGCGTAGGACTTGGCGGCGCTCATCCGGCCGCGCATGTAGGGGTCGACGGAGACGTACAGGTTGCGCACCAGGACCTGGCCCTCGCCCGGGGTGGGGACCTCGGCCTCGACCAGGGCGAAGTCCTCCGGCTTGGGCCAGCCGACCGGGCGGGTGACCAGGTGCCATTCGCGGTTGACGGCGGGGAGGGAGGGGGAGTCGGTCATGGGGGCGCCTTTCGTCGTTGGCCGAAATGCTTCAGGTTCTGAAACAACCATGCGGCTGAACATTTCACCTTGTCAAACAAATGGGTACCCTGGATCGCATGGCCACACCACGCGACACCACGCGCCGACCCGACGCACTCACCCTCGAAGTCGTCGAGCTGATCGGAGAGGTCGTGGCCCGCTTCCACGCCGACTACGAGGAGGCGGCCGCCGAGCGCGCGCTGACCGGGGCGCAGGCCAAGCTGCTCAGCCTGCTGTCACTGGAGCCGCTGCCGATGCGGAAGCTGGCGCAGAAACTGAAGTGCGAGCCGTCGAACGTCACCGGGATCGTGGACCGGCTGGAGGCGCGGGGCCTGGTCGAGCGCCGCCCCGACCCCGCCGACCGGCGCGTGAAGGTCGCGGCGGCTACGGAGGAGGGCCGGCGGGTGGCACGGGGGCTGCGGGAGTCCCTGCGGTTCGCGCGGGAGCCGCTGGCGGGGCTCTCCGAGGGGGAGCGGGTGGCTCTGCGGGACGCGTTGCGGAGGATGGTCGAGGAGGGCTGACCCTCATTCCCCTTCGAACTCGTACTGAAGCTCGTAGAGGTGCCCGGCCTTCACCATGACCGTAACCTCGACCGGGCGACCCCCGTCACCCTGGACGACCCGGAGGGTGCGCAGGACAGGCGTACTGCTGGTGAGGTGGAGGGCCCGGTACTGCTCCTGGGTCGGAATCCGCGCGGAGACACGGTCCACGCTACGGCATGCGGGGTGCCCCAGTTCCGACAGCAGTGCGGGTGCGCCGCCCTTGATCCGGCGACGCTCCATGAGCGCCGTGCCCCTGGCGATGTCCAGCAGGTAGTAGCAGTCGACGAGTTCGGCGGGCTCGTCGTCGATCAGGAGAATCTGACTGCGCAGCAGTGCCGTGCCGTCCTCGGGGAGGCCGAACGCGAAACGGACGTCGGCGGGTGGACGGACCTCCGCCACGTCGCGGAGGACACTGCGGGCGTGGGTGCCATGCTTGGCAGCCTCCGTGAGCCAACGGTCGGCAGTCTGGAGCGCGGCCGGCGACACCGTACGCTGACGGTGCTCGCGGACGGTGACCGAGGCCCCTGCCCTGCCCACCACGAGACTCTCCTCCTTGAGGACTTGCAACGCCTTCTGCACCGTGGCGTTCGACGCGTCGAACCGCTCCTTGAGCCGCGCCGTCGAGGGAAGGCTCGCCCCTGGCGCCAGTTCACCGCTCATGATGTCGTCGCGCAGATCGGCGGCGATGCGCTCGTGGAGAGAGCGACGGTCGACGCCTTCCGTTTCTGCCTGGGGCACGGTCATCCGATCTCGATCTGATAGCGCAGTCTCTGCCGTAGGGCAGGCATCACCATACGATCCACCTGAATCGGGCGGCCCTCGCGGTCGAGCGTCAGCCGGGTGAGCCGCAGAACCGGCTCATCGGGTGCGGTCTCCAAGGTCCGGCGCTCGCCCTCGTCCGGCATCGTGGCCGTGACGTCCTCGCGCACCAGGGAGCCGACGTGGCCGAGTTCGGCGAGCAGGGTGACGGCACCGCCGCGGATCTTGGCGGTGCGTGACAGAGCGGTGCCCGCGGCGATGGTCAGCGGGTAGAACGTGTCGGTCAGCTCGTTCGGCCGCTCGTCGAGGAGGATCAGTCGCCGGCGCACGACGACCGGCCCCCCTTCGGGTACGCCGAGCAGATTCGCGACCTCGGCGGGCGCGGGCACCTCACCGGCGTGCAGGATGCGCTGCGTCCCCCGGCGACCCTGCGCCTCGGCCTCGGCGCCCCAGGCGTCGCCGCGCCCATTCCCCTGCGGCGTCAGATACGGGACAGACGTGCTGACCCAACTGCTCGCGCTCATACGGTCCTCCTCGCGGCCGACGCTTGCCCATATCAGGGCCCAACGTTAAGCGACTTCGCCCATGCGTTCCTCACCATCCTGCCACCTAGCTGCTTTTCGTGAAAAGCGATACGATTGCCTCCCAGTCGGACGCTCCAGCTCCCGGAGGTGGCCCCTCGTGCCCTTGTCACGAGCCCGTCGGTTCCCGCGCTCACGCGCCTCAGTGCGCGACGCCCGCGCCTTCGTCCGTGAGGTTCTGACGGACTGGGGTCACACCGATCGGCTGGACGACATAACCCTCTGCGTTTCGGAGTTGGCCACCAACGCGCTCCTTCACGGAGTGCCGCCCGGCAGGGAGTACTGCGTGAGCCTCGCGCTCGATGGCTCGGTGATCCGCCTCGCGGTACGGGACAGCGGCGACCGGCATCTCGATGTCGACGGTCCGGAGGCCGACTTGGACGCATGTTCCGGACGCGGTCTGCGCCTGGCCCGGGAGGTTGCCGACGACCTTGGCGTCACACAGGAGGTCGTCGGGAAGAGCGTGTGGGTGGCTTTCAAGAGCGTGCCGCCGAGTGAGTGCGCCAGAGAGGCTGCCTACTGACGGACGGACCGGCTCGCCTGTATATCCGGAACTATGACGCTGTCCGTCGAACGCACGCCAGGGCCTCGTCCAACGCCTCGGGAGACACCATCGCCAATTCCTCCAACGCTTCCTCGTGGGTGTCGAGGGACAGTGCCCAGCGGAGCAGTGATCTCGCCTCGGGAGAACGGCCACGGGCCCGAGCCAGGGCCACCAGGGCGGAGGCGTGCGCGGAAGGTTCGGTGATGGTGCCGGCGACCTCGGTGGCCTGGTGGAGGCGGTCCGCCTTGACCAATGCCTTCACCGCGCCGACCAGCGTCGAGGCGCGGTTGGAGGGGTTCGGAGTTGCGCGTACCAGGTCGGCCGCCCGGTGGGCGAGACGGACGGCCTCCTCCGTGTGCCCCGCGTCCGCCAGTTCTCCCGCCAGTGCTACCAGGGATCCTGCTACGTCGGCCGGCGTCATGGCCTGTTCGTCCTCGATGAGGCTTGCAGCGATCTCGGTGGCGTCGCCCAGTCTCCCGACCGCCACCAGCGCCTGGGCTGCGCTGGTGAGTGCCTTGACGCGGTAGAACGTGGTCGGGGCGGTACCCGCCAGTTGGACTGCCGTACGCGCGAGATGAACGGCATCGTCCGTCCGGCCCGCCTTGGCCAGTTCCCGGGTCGCGCCCACCAGAGCCGCCACACGGTCATCGGGCTCGGTGATGGTTTCCGCAAGGCGGATACTCTCGTCTGCCCGACCCGCCCTGGCCAGTGCCCTGGCGACACTCGCCAAGGCCGAGGAGCGCCAAGTGCGGACAGACGTCGCACGGGCGAAGTCGGCGGCGGTGTGCGCAAGACGGACGGCTTCCTCGGTCCACCCCGCCTCTGCCAGTGCAACTGCCACGTGTGCCAAGTCAATCGCCTGGTCATCGGGATCGACATGTCCTCGGCTCACTCGCACGTAGGTATCGACAAGTTGGATCGCCTCCGCGGCTTGATGCGTCTCCACGAGTGAAAGCGCGGCATGACCCAACAGCGTGGCCCGGGGCCCGGGCAGCTTGACTGTCATCGCCATGTCGACCGCGGTCCGGGTGACTTCCGCGGCTTCCTCCGTGCGATCCACTTGGGCCAGTGCCCTAGCCACTTGCAGGCTGCTTGAGACCGTCCGGGCGACGTCGGGCGCGGTGCGGGCCACTTCGATGGCATTGTCCGTGCACCGTGTCGCGTAATCCTCCTCCCCTGCGTCCGCCAGCAAGCGAGCCGCGTGCACCAAGGTCGAGGCACGAGGTCGAGGATCGCTGATCTTGGCTGCCACTTCGGTGGCACTACGGACCAGGCGGACGGCCTCCTCGGTCTGCCCCGTCCGCGTGAGAACGCACGCGACGCGCAGCAGTCCGTCGGCCCGCGTCGCGGCGTCGCCCACGGTGCCGATCGCTTGGGCAGCGGCGATGCCACGCCGCGCGGCCTCGTCCGTGTGACCGGCCTTCGCCATGGCCAACGCCACGTCGCCCCATGCCATGGCGCGGTGCCCAGGATCGCTGATGGAGTCCATGAGACGGACCGCTTCCTCCAGCCGCTCCGCGGTGACCAGCAACTGTGCCACCTGTCCGAGCGCGTCGGCCCGCTCCTCCGGCTTGGTGAGATCGCCGGCCACCTCGACGGCATCCGAGACAAGGACGATTGCCTTCTCCGAGAGTCTCGCCTTGAACAGGACTGACAGCACATCGATCACCGCCGAGAACCGGCGCTCGGGGCTAGTGATAGTGCGCGCAAGGCAGATTCCGTCCTCTCCCCTTCCTGTCTTCGCCAGCACGTCGGCCAGTTCGGCCAACACTCCTGCCCGCTCATCCAGGTCATGCAGGTCGTCGGCTGCCTCGGCAGCGGCACGTACCGAATCGACGGTCTCCTCCGACAGCCCCATCTCCGCCGATGCCTCGGCCACTCTGACAAGTACCGCGCACCGATGTCCCGGGGCATCGATCGTCAGCGCACATCGGGAGGCTTCGTCGCCTCGTCCCGCCTTCGCCAGCACGTACGCGACCTGTCGCAGCACCACGACCCGCTCTTCCAGATCGCCCAGGCCACCGGCACCGTCTGCAGCGTTACGAGCCAGGCCGACGGCCTCGTCCGTCCGCCCCGCGTCCATCAGCGCCTCAGCCACCACGACTGACGCCCAGGATCGCCGAGGGGAGTCGGTGAGTGCGCGAACCACATCGTCCATCTCGGTGACCAGGGGGGCGACTTCCTCCGTCCGCCCCGCCTCCACCAGTACTTCCACCACGGCGGCCAGTGCCTCGACTCGACTCACCGGGTCACCGAGCGCACGCGCCGTCTCGGCCGCTTCACGGGTAAGGCCTGCGGTCCGATTCGGATGCCCGGCTCGGACCAGTTTCCACGCCGCCTGGACGAATGCGGTGCTCCGCATCCTCACATCGCCGATCGTGCCAGCCAGTTCGGCGGCGTCATCTACCTGCTCCGCGTCCGCCAACGCGAGGACGCAGTGGAGCAGCGCCTGTTCACGGACCGAAGGCCGGATCAAGGCATGCACGGCCCTCAAGACCAACTGCTCTTCCCCGATCACCAAGGCTTCACGGAGAACGTTCGCGAACAACCGGGACTCGTGCGCGGAGAACTCGACCCTGGCACCGAGCAGCGCCGCAGCCTTGCGGACGTGCCCGAGCCTGGCCAGCACAGTGATGGCCTCGGCCGGGAAACTCAGTGCCTTGCGCTTGAGTTCGTCTCGGCAATACGAAAGGCGCACGCACGAGACGAGGTCCGCTTCCGGCTCCGCCCTGTGCAGCGTGAAGGCATCAGCGATCTCGGTGAGGGCTTCAGTGTCGCTTCCGGTGGTGTGCCACAGCCGCTCGTGCCGTGCCGGATCGGTCGCGAGCCGCGTAAGCCGAGCGGTGTCCAGCTGTTCGCGCAGCATCTGGGGGTAACCCTTCAGCGCGTATTCGGGAGTGTCCTGCGGCCACGCCCCTTCCCGGTACGCGTCGATCAGGTCGTGCACACGTGCCCGGTAGTCACGCAGCACGGAAGGACGCAGCAGATGCCCGGCACGGACCACGAGCTCTTGGTGGGCGAAGGAGTACAGAGATGGGCGTCGACCGTCGCTGAGCGGCCACTGCGCGGGGCGGCGCTGAAAGGACCGCCCCGTCGCACCGCTGAGGACCGCCTCGATCTGCCGGGGGGTCCGGTCCCCGATCAGAAGGGCGTAGTCGGCAGCGCTGAGTCCGCCGCCCGCGGCGGAGGTCAGACCGACGAGGTCGAGGGAGAGGCCTCCGGCGACGATCATGTCGTTCAGACTCCGCTCGGCGTCCTCGCGTACCGCGCAGGCGGCAGCTGATTCCGCGAGGCCGTGGTTGATGTGGCCCGACCGCAGCGGATGACCACCGGGCACGTCGCCAGGGACGGGCGGATTGGGCCGGCCGGCGACGATCACGCGCAGGCCGTCCGGCGGGGTGGCGGGCAGCAGTCCAGCAATGCTGTATCCGGCGAACGCGGACTCGACGCCGCTGTCCTCATCCATTCCGTCGACTACCAGCACGAGCCGTTGCCCCCGGCCGAGTGCCCGTTCGGCGGCGCGGCGCAGGGCGTCATGGAAGCCGCCGTAGCCGTCACAGTAGAGGTCGCTGTCCTCCAGGTAGGCGCGCAACTGCTGTTGCAGCATGGACAGGAAAGCAGTGCGGTCGGAGCGGCCGGCCAAACGCGCGGTGATGAAGAAGGCCAGTACGTGCACGCCGTCCGGAGGGTTCAGGGCGAACTGGGCCATGAGCGCCGTCTTGCCCGACCAGGCCGGGGCTAGCCATCGCCAGTAGGACGGACCGTGCGCGTGGTCGCCGAGAGCGAAGGTGCTCATCTCGGCGAGTTCCTTCTCTCTGCCCTCGAAGTGGGTGGCGGCCAGTATGCGGATCTCCGCCTCGTACACCGAGAGCGGCGCCTTGCTCGCGCCGTTCACGATCACGTCTCCCATGATCGTGGTGGTGCTGTTGTGGTCGCCCGTGACGACCACGCCGAGGTCCCCGTCGGCGTCGACCGCCCGCTTCCCCAGGGACACTCCCCGCTGGGCCGACGCCCTGATCGCGTCGGCGGGAGCCTCCTGGGCCGGGGCTTCAGCGGGCTTGCGCAGGCCCCGCCACCACTTCACATGTCCTCGTTCTCGTCGCCGGTGACGGCCTGGCCGATGCCACCGGAGGCGGAGACCCCTCGCTCGCCGGGTACGGCGTTGCCCGGGGAAGAAGCGGAGGCCGACGGGGCGGTGGGGGCCGACGCGGGCCCGAGACGGTTGCGGTCGCCGGTGACCGCGCGACCAATAACCCCGCCGGACTGGACCGACCGGGCCCCTGCGGTCGGAGAGCCGTTGCGGAGCAAGGCGATCACCGACACCAGCAGGGCGAGGAGGCCGACCACCGCGCCCGCCACGCTCGCCGCCTGCCCCGCGGTGTCCAGGTCCGCCAGGACCGCCACGAGCACCAGCGCCACCGAGGCCAGTCCCGCCGCCACCGCTGTCACGACGATCCAGGCCCGCGCCGTCCCTGACATGGCCATATCCCCACCGACTTCCCCGTGCCGCCCGGTCCGGACGAGATGAGCAGGAGGAGAGTTGCCGGTGAGCGCCCCCGTCAACTCCCGTTACGCAAACCGTATCCGCTCAGCCGGACCTATCACCATGGAAAGGCGTCCGGAAGGGCCTACGTGCACCACCACAGGAAGCGGTCGCACGTCTCCGTCGGGGTCGGGGTCGGCTCGTCCGGTGGTGTGGGGGTGGTG
>NZ_QHJH01000159.1 GCF_003947455.1 Streptomyces sp. WAC 04229
CTTCCAGGGGTCGCTCATCTCCCCCCCTCACCACCCCCAAACCCCCGTTCCACCTGCACGGACAGGGTCTCGGGGACCCTGCGCACCCTACGGGGATTGGCCACTGACACAAGGCGCACTTCCCTGGGGCGCCCCAGAGTGCAACGCTTCGTGATCGGCTGCTTCACGCCAAGTTGCCATGTCGACAATGTCCCAAGTGCCGAACCGGCCATCCCGGCGCGACGGGACACAGTAGATTCGATCTTGACTGTCTACGGCGGGGGACTCGTGCAGGACCGAGGGGAAACGTGTTGGAGCGACAGACCCGAAGGGTAGAGGGTGCCGCGACCACCGAGGGGGGCTTAGCAGTATGAGCCACGACTCCACTGCCGCGCCGGAAAGCACCGCCCGGAAGCTCTCCGGGCGACGCCGCAAGGAGATCGTCGCGGTGCTGCTGTTCAGCGGCGGCCCCATCTTCGAGAGTTCCATACCGCTGTCGGTGTTCGGGATCGACCGCCAGGACGCCGGCGTGCCGCGCTACCGCTTGCTGGTGTGCGCCGGTGAGGACGGCCCGCTGCGGACCACGGGGGGCCTCGAACTGACCGCGCCGCAGGGCCTGGAGGCGATCTCACGCGCGGGCACCGTCGTCGTGCCGGCCTGGCGGTCGATCACCTCGCCGCCACCGGAGGAGGCGCTCGACGCACTGCGCCGGGCGCACGAGGAGGGCGCCCGCATCGTCGGGCTGTGCACCGGCGCCTTCGTGCTGGCGGCGGCCGGCCTGCTGGACAGCCGCCCCGCGACCACGCACTGGATGTACGCGCCGACGCTGGCCAAGCGCTATCCGTCGGTGCACGTGGACCCGCGCGAGCTGTTCGTGGACGACGGCGACGTGCTGACGTCCGCGGGCACCGCCGCCGGGATCGACCTGTGCCTGCACATCGTGCGCACCGACCACGGCAACGAGGCGGCCGGCGCGCTGGCCCGCCGCCTGGTGGTGCCGCCGCGCCGGAGCGGAGGCCAGGAGCGCTACCTGGACAGGTCTTTACCGGAGGAGATCGGCGCCGACCCGCTCGCCGAGGTCGTCGCCTGGGCGCTGGAACACCTCCACGAGCAGTTCGACGTGGAGACGCTGGCCGCGCGCGCCTACATGAGCCGCCGCACCTTCGACCGCCGCTTCCGGTCGCTGACCGGCAGCGCGCCGCTCCAGTGGCTGATCACCCAGCGGGTGCTGCAGGCGCAGCGGCTGCTGGAGACGTCGGACTACTCGGTGGACGAGGTCGCGGGCCGCTGCGGCTTCCGCTCGCCGGTGGCCCTGCGCGGCCACTTCCGCCGCCAGCTGGGGTCCTCGCCTGCCGCGTACCGGGCCGCCTATCGGGCACGGCGTCCCCAGAGCGAGCGTCCGGTGGATCCGGATCCGGGCGGCGCGGGAGCCCCGAGGCCGCCCGCCCCGGCCGAACCGGCCGCCCTGTCGCCGGAGGGTTCGGTCCCGTTCCAGACCCGCCGCACGGCGGCACCCGTCCCGGCGGCGGCCGGCGTCCCGGGCCAGCGAGGCGCGTCGTGACGTAGCACCCGGAACGCCGGAGGGGTCTGCGACCCTTCCGGCGTTCCCTTTCGACGCCGGGCAGACAACTCAGCCTGTCCGGCGTTCGAGGACGAGGCCGACAGGCCGAAAGCGGGGGTCTGGGGGCGCCAGCCCCCAGCGAGGCCCACACCGACGCCGGGGGCCCGGGAAACAGGCGCCCACCGTACAGTGGCCGCATGAACGATCGCATGGTGTGGATCGACTGCGAGATGACCGGCCTCTCGCTGTCCGACGACGCGCTCATCGAGGTTGCCGCCCTCGTCACCGACTCCGAGCTGAACATCCTCGGCGAGGGCGTCGACATCGTCGTCCGCCCGCCGGAGCGGGCCCTGGAGACGATGCCCGACGTGGTGCGTGAGATGCACACCGCGTCCGGCCTGCTCGCGGAGCTGGACGGCGGCACGACGCTCGCGGACGCCGAGGCGCAGGTCCTCGCGTACGTTCGGGAGCACGTGAAGGAGCCCGGCAAGGCCCCCCTGTGCGGGAACTCGGTCGGCACCGACCGCGGCTTCCTGCTGCGGGACATGCCCACACTCGAGGACTACCTCCACTACCGGATCGTCGACGTCTCCTCGATCAAGGAGCTGGCCCGCCGGTGGTACCCGCGGGCGTACTTCAACAGCCCCGAGAAGAACGGCAACCACCGCGCGCTCGCCGACATCCGCGAGTCCATCGCCGAACTGCGCTACTACCGGGAGGCGGTCTTCGTCCCGCAGCCCGGACCGGACTCCGACACCGCCAAGGCGATCGCCGCGAAGCACGTCGTACCGGCCAGGTAGGGGCCCCGGCACGCCGGGGAGCGGCGCCCGGAAAGCCGGGCGCGAGCACCCCTTCGGACCCTGTACACTTTTTCTCAGCCGGTCGGGAAACCCCGCCCACGCGGGATTCGAGCACCGGCCTTGGTGGGTGTAGCTCAGTTGGTAGAGCACCTGGTTGTGGTCCAGGTGGCCGCGGGTTCAAGTCCCGTCACTCACCCTGATCCGTCGGCCGGTGACCTTCGCGAAGGTCACCGGCCGACGGCGTTCCGGGCCCTCGCCCGGAACGCCCTCACATCCCGCGCCGGCTCTCCCGCGCCAGCAGCACCAGCAGATAGGCGCCCCCGACGCACACGGTGACCGAGCCGGTCGGCAGGAGCACGCCCGGGATCGTGTGCTGTGCCGCGAGGTCGGCGCCGAGCAGCAGGATCGCGCCGACCAGCGCCGAGCCGGCGAGGTCGACGGAGCTGCCGTGACCGGTGAGCCGGCGGGCGATCTGCGGGGCCGCCAGCGCGACGAAGGCGATCGGGCCTGCCACCGCGGTCACCGCGGCCGTCGCGACCACCCCGAGGACGACCAGCAGCACCTTGGTCCGCTCGACCGGCACCCCCAGCATCGCCGCCGTGTCGTCGCCGAGTTCGAGCCGCCGCATCCTGCGCTGTGCCACCGGTGCCGCCACGGCCACCGCCGTCAGCACGACGGCGGCCGTCCCGATGCCCGGCCAGTCGACGTTGCTCAGCGACCCGGCCCCCCACACCGCGACCCGCAGCGCCGTGTCCACGTCGGCCTTCACCAGGAACCAGGTGTTGACCGAGGAGAGCAGCGCGGCGACCGCGATGCCCACGATGATCAGCCGGAAGCCCTGCACGCCCCGCTTGAACGCCAGCAGGTACACGCCGAACGCGGTGACCAGCCCCCCGGCGAGCGCTCCCGCCGCCAGCGCCGAATAGCTGGTCGCCCCCGCCAGCAGCATCACGACGACGCCGGTGTACGAGCCGGTGGTGAGGCCGATCACGTCGGGGCTGCCGAGCGGGTTGCGGGTGAGGGACTGGAAGACGGCGCCGCCCACCGCGAGGGCGGCGCCGAACAGTACGGCGGCGACGATGCGCGGCGCCCGCCACTCCAGCACCACCTTGCGCACACTTCCGCGCGCCGACCCGGTGAGTACGTCGGTCAGGTCGCCCAGGCTCAGCGGGTAGCTGCCCAGGGTGAAGGCCCACAGGGACAGCGCGGCCAGCACCAGCCACAGCACCGTGCAGACGACGACCGCGCGGCGGGTCAGACGCAGGCTCAGCGGCCCCTTCCTGAGGACGAACACCCCGCTCACAGCGCCCTCGCCCGCCGTCCGCGCACCAGCCAGACCAGTACCGGCGCGCCGATGAGCGGCATCATCACGCCGGCCGGCAGCTCGGCGGGGATCACGACCAGCCGGCCCAGTACGTCGGCGACCAGCACGACCGCCGGTGCCAGCAGGGCGGAGTAGGCGAGGATCCAGCGCCAGTCGGGTCCGGTGAGCCACCGGACGGCATGCGGCACCATGAGGCCGACGAACAGCAGTGGGCCGGCCGCGGCCGTCGCCGCACCGCACAGCAGCGTCACCGCGACCACCACGCCGAAGCGGGTCGCCCCCACCCGCAGGCCGACGGCCCGCGCGGCGTCGTCGCCGAGGGCGATCGCGTTCAGTGGGCGCGCACAGCAGACGGCGACGACGAGTCCGGCCAGGACGAAGGGGGCGATCGCCGCGGCCGTGCCGGCCGGACGGTCCGTGACACTGCCCGCCTCCCAGAACCTCATACGGTCGAAGGTCTCCGTGTCGATCAGCGCGAGGGTCTGCGAGACGCCGGAGAGCACCGCCGTGAACGCGATGCCGATCAGGGTGAGCCGCAGGGGCGCGGGCCCGCCCCGCCCTCCCCGCCCACCGCTGGCGGCGAGGAAGACGAAGGCCGCGCCGGCGACCGCGCCCGCGAAGGAGAGCGGAAGGTACTGCTCGATGCGGGTGACACCGAAGGCGGCCACGCCCAACGTGACGGCGAAGCCCGCGCCCGCGTTGACGCCGAGGATGCCGGGGTCGGCCAGGGGGTTGCGGGTGAGCGCCTGGATGAGTGCCCCGGCCACCCCCAGGGACGCGCCGACCAGCAGGCCGACGACGGTGCGGTCGACCCGGGCGTCGGCGACCGTGGCATGGGTCGCGGATCCGTCGGGCGCGGTGAGTGCCTGCCACACCACGTCCAGGGGGAGCATCGCCGAGCCGAGCGCGACGCTGAGCACCACCGCCGAGAGCAGTACGGCGACGGCGGCACCGAGGCCGAGCAGCCGGCGTGCGGTGGAACGCGACGAACGGGTCGGTGGGAGCGCGGCCTTCGTCGCCAGCGCCTGTGCCATCCATCCTCCTTGAGAAGCCCACACCGGACAGGCGGGCCGAGCTGCCGGCATTACGAACCGCCGGACTTTCGAACTGCCGAACTGCCGGACTTCCGGAATGCCGGACTTCCGAAGTGCCGAAGTACGCCTCACCGTCCGCCGAGCGCACCCACCGCGTCCGCCGTGAGCACGTCCACCGGGATCCCCGACTCGCGGCTGAGCGCTCGCAGCAGCCCGGCCCGGGTGGCGTAGCCGGCCGCCCTGGCCGCCGCCGTCAGTTCGCCGCCGCCGAGGATGTGCTCGACGGCGGCGTTCATCCTGGCCCGGTTCCGCCACCGTGTGAAGGGCAGCCCGGTCTCGTCGAGGCAGACCCGCTGCACCTGACGTGGGCTCATCCGGTGCCGGGCGGCGAGCAGTTCCAGCGTCGCGGAGTGGTCGCGCAGGGCCTCACGGGCGAGCGCCCGCACCGCGGGATGGGTGGGCAGGACGACCGGGAAGTACTGCCGGGAGATGCTCCGCAGCACCCGCCCGAGCGCCAGGCGGAACGGCCGGACCTCGGCCGCGCTGCCCGGTGCGGCGCCCAGCACGGTGGTCATCACCTCGGTGATCGCGGGCACCACGCCGAGCGGCTGGACCCGGAGTCGGGGCAGGTCGTCGGGGGTGAGAGTGGGGCCGAGCGCCAGGCCGCCGGGCTCGATCCGCAGCGCGTGCGGTACGTGGGGCGCGAGCCACACGGACTCCTGCCGGCCGAGCCGCCACTCCTCGCCGTCGGCGAGCAGGAGGGCGGAGCCGGTCACGATGTGGATGAGGTGCGGCTCGTCGTGCTGGTGGGTGTCGTGCCCGAGAAAGCGGATGGCGTTCTCGGCGACCACGGTGCCGAGGGATGTCACCGGCAAGCCTGCCTCCCGTACCTGCGACGTGTCGTGTCCGTCACCGGCGATGTCGTGAACGGATCGACGCCACGTAACCAGCGAGGTTAGCCTCACCTTACCAACGGGTCGAAGGTGCGATCCCGTCCTGCCACGTGAGGTCCCATGTCTGCTCCTGCCCGCCTGCTCGCCGTCGCGGTCGTCGCCGCGCTGGCCCTCACCGGCTGCGCGGCCGACGACTCCACGGGCGACGGCGACAAGGCGTCCGCCGCGAAGCCCCGTACGGTCGCGACCGACTACGGCAAGGTGGAGGTGCCCGCCGAGCCGAAGCGCGTCGTCGTACTGAACCACGCGCTCGCCGGATACCTCTACGACCTCGACGTGCCGGTGACCGCGACCATCCCCGAGGACGCCGACGGCAAGGGCGAGTTCTCCCCCTACTGGGCCGACGAGGCGAAGAAGGACGAGACGACCTTCCTGCCGTGGAGCGTCGACGGCTTCGACCTGGAGGCGATCCTCAAGCTCGAACCCGACCTCATCGTGGGCGGCGGCGTCGGCTTCCCGCTGTTCCAGGCGGAGAAGGTGTACGACGACCTGTCCGACATCGCCCCGACGGTGCTGGTCGGCAAGAAGCTCGGCGACTGGCGCAGCCAGTTCTCCTTCCTCGCCGACGACGTCTTCGGCAAGAAGGACGTCTACGCCCAGCACCTCGCCGCCTACGACAGGCGCGTCACCGAGGTGAAGAAGGCCATCACGCCCCCGCCCGGCCCGGTCTCCTTCCTGGCCATGACCGGTGACGGCACCGCCTACGGACTGGTGGAGAGCGTGGGCCTGCCGACGGAGTTCAAGAAGGTCGGCATCGAACCGGCGCCGGTCTTCGCCAAGGGCGGCTTCAAGGTGTACGGCGGGGGCGGCGACATGTTCGAGCTGTCGACGGAGAAGGCCGGTCAGACGATCACCCAGCCGTCGGTGTTCGTGATGGGCTTCAACGCCGACACCACCGACGTCGCCACCCTCAAGAAGAACCCGGTGTACGGCGCGCTGCCCGCCTTCAAGTCGGGGCACGCCTACGACCTGCCGTACTGGGTGCTGCGCGGCGACTACGACGAGTCGATGGCGCTGCTGGACATCATCGAGGAGCAGTTCGCCTGATGGCAGCCCAACGCGCCTTCACGACACACCCGCTCGTCCTGCGCCGGGTCACGGTGCGCCGCGTCACGGAGGTGACTCCCCGGATGCGGCGCATCGTCCTGGGCGGCGACCAGCTCGCCCCGTTCACCCGGGACGGGATCGATCACCCCGGTTTCACCGCGCCCGGGTTCGACGACCACGTCAAGGTCATCCTCGCCTCGGACGGCGACGTCCGGGCCGCGCTGCCCGCCCAGTTGCCGCACGGC
This sequence comes from Streptomyces sp. WAC 04229, assembly GCF_003947455.1. Taxonomy (GTDB): domain Bacteria; phylum Actinomycetota; class Actinomycetes; order Streptomycetales; family Streptomycetaceae; genus Streptomyces. The sequence continues at coordinate 6,944 of NZ_QHJH01000159.1, forward strand.
ATCGAGTGGACCCCGGCGGAGAACCGGCTGACCCGCGACTACACGCCGCGCCGGGTGGACGCCGCGGCCGGCGAGCTGGACCTCGACTTCGTCGTGCACGGCGACGGACCGGCGGCGACTTGGGCGGCGTCGGCGCGGGAGGGCGACGAGCTGTGGTTCGTCGGCCCCAAGTCGTCGCTGCGGCTGCCGGATCGGCTGGACTGGATCCTGCTCGTCGGCGACGAGACCGCGCTGCCCGCGATCGGCCGCTTCCTGGACGTGCGTCCGGTCGCCGCCCCCGCCCACGTCCTGGTCACCGTCCCCGACGACTCCGCCCGCCAGGAACTGGCGTTGCGCGACGGTGACACCGTGACCTGGGTCGTCGCGGAGCCCGGTGACGCGGCCGCGCTGGAGGCCGCGGTGCGCAAGCTGCCGGCCCCCGAGGGGGAGGGGTACGCGTGGGCGGCGGCGGAGAGCCGGGCGCTGCTGCCGGTACGCCGGTATCTGCGGCGCGAGCGGGGGCTCCCGAAGGAGCGGCTGAACATCACGGGCTACTGGCACCGCGAGGAGACGGCCCCGGAGCAGGCGGAGGGTTCGCCCGTCCCGGAGCACGGGCACGTTCCGTCGCCGGTGCCGTGGCTGGTGGCGCGGGCGGCGCTCCAGCTCGGCGTGATCGACGCGGTCGCCGACGCGCCGGGCATCCCGCCCGGGACGCTCGCCGCGCGCGTGGGCGTGCCGGCGGCGGGGATCGGCGTACTGCTGCCCCTGCTCACCGCGCACGGCGTGGTCGTCGGCGACGAGCACGGCCTGCGGCTCGGTGCGGCGGGCGAGGGGTTGCTCGACGACCACGAGCGCGAGGAGTACGTCGGCCAGGAGGCGGAACTGCTGCTCGCACTCACGGAACTCGCGCCCGCGCTGCGGGACGGCGTCTCCCCCTGGCAGCGGGCGTCGGGCACCACCCTGCACGACACGGTGGTCCGGGACGCGGAGCGCTACGGCGAGTTGGTCGAGGAGTGCGAGCAGTTGGCGTTCCTGCTGTCCGGCCTGACCGCCGACCCGCTCTGGACCGGCGTCGGGACCTGCCTGCTCGCCGGTCCCGGCACCGCGTCCGTCGTCGCCGCCCTCGACGACGCCGGACACCGGCCGGGGCTGCGCGTCGCGGAGGACGACGTTCCCGCGGCGGTCCTGCGCGGCCGCGTCACGGCACCGGAACGGATCGACTGGACGGGCGGCCCGGCCGACGTCGCCGTGGCCGCCAAGGCCCTCGCCCACCGGACCGACGACGAGGCCGTGGCGCTGCTGGAGCGGCTGGCCGCCTGGGTCCCGACGGCGGTCCTGGTCGAGGCCTCCCGCCCCGACGGCCTGAGCCCGCACGCGGCCGAGGCCGCCCTGCACGCCTACGCCGCGACCGGCGCCCCGCTGCGTGACGCCACGGCGATCGCCGCCCTCGCCGCCCGCACGGGCTGGCACGTCACCCGCGTCGTCCCCCTCGGCTGGGGCGCGGAGGCAACGGTCCTGGAGCGAGGGGAGTCCACCTCGGGGTGACCGGGGACCGGGTGGCCGCGTCTCCCGGCCGCCGTCCGGGTGGGCCACCTTCCACCGCGGCCCACCCGGCACCACCGACCGACAGGGCACGCCCCACCCTGATGCGCCCGCGGTGAGTGAAACCCCACGTCCGGGACGCCCCACCTGCACCCCGGCCGACCGGACGGGCCCGGTCCACCGGCCCCACCCGGCTCTCCGGCGGACGCGACCCTCAGCGGGCGGGGCCGGGGCCCCCGACGTCCGTCGGCGTCACCGCGGCACCCGCTCAGGACGACGTCCGCTCCACCAACTCCGTCGCCAGCACCACCTGGTGCCGCTCCAGCCCCCGCGAAGCCGCCGGACGGCGGTCCGCGATCTCGGTCAGGAGCAGGTCGATCATCGCGCGGCCCATCTCCTCGATGGGCTGACGGACGCTGGTCAGGGGCGGCTCCATGTGGCGGGCTATCGCCGAGTCGTCGTAACCGACCAGCGCCACGTCGTCCGGGATGCGCCGCCCGGCCTCGCGCAGCGCCTGGCGGGCACCCGCCGCGGTGACGTCCGAGGCGGCGAAGACCGCGTCCACGTCGGGACTGCGGCGCAGCAGCTCCTCCATCGCGTGGCGCCCGCCCTCCTCGGTGAAGTCACCGGCCTCGATCAGCCCCTCGTCCACCGCGTGGCCCGCGTCGCGCAGGGCGTCGCGGTAGCCGTCGACGCGGCGCTGGGCGCCGTAGACGTCGAGGCGGCCGGTGATGTGGGCGATGCGGCGGCAGCCCCGGGTCAGCAGGTGCTCGACGGCGGAGCGGGCGCCGCCGTAGTTGTCCGAGTCCACCGAGGCCAGCGACTCCGTGGCCGAGCGCGGGCCGCTGATCACGGCCGGGATCTCCAGCTGGGTCAGCAGGTCGGGCAGCGGGTCGTCGGCGTGCACCGAGACCAGCAGGACGCCGTCCACCCGGTGCGCGGCCAGGTACTGGGCGAGCCGCTCGCGCTCCCGGTCACTGCCCGCGAAGATCAGGAGCAGTTGCATCTCGGTGTCGGAGAGTTCGGAGCCGACACCCTTCAGCATGTCCGAGAAGTACGGTTCCGCGAAGAACCGGGTCTCCGGTTCGGGCACGACCAGCGCGATCGCGTCGGTGCGGTTGGCCGCCAGCGCCCGGGCCGCCGTGTTCGGGACGTAGCCTAGCTCCGCGACCGCCGCCTCGACGGCCGCGCGGGTCGCGTCACTGACCCGGGGCGAACCGTTGATCACCCGGGACACCGTGCCGCGGCCGACGCCCGCCCGCGCCGCCACCTCTTCGAGGGTGGGCCGGCCACCGCTCCGACCACGCACTCCGTGGCTTGCCATCGGCTCCGCCTCCCGTCGACACCCCCGCACTCTGCGGCTGGCCTGGAATTTAACAGGCCGGTCGGGTGTAATGACCGGCTCCGGGTCCGCTCCCGCCGTGGCGGAGGTGTCTCCGTAGCGTTCGTCGCCTCCAGTTAACAGGCCGATAACTGAACGCATTTCGTCGCGTCCGTTCCCTTGACACCCCCGCCCGGACCGACGACTCTTCAACACATCACTTGTGGGAGCGCTCCCACACTACCTGGCACATACACATCCCGCACGTTCCCCGCCCGAGCCGCAGCAACGAACGAACGACATGAAGCAGCGGGTCCAACCATGTAGTTGGCCGGGGGGTCGGCACGTCAGGGCAACAGGAGGACGCAATGCGAGCAGCACGTATACGACCCGCCCGCAAGGTGGTGGTCATGGCGGCCATCGCGTCGCTGGGCGCCGGGCTGCTGGCCGGCTGTGCCGATGACGGGAAGGACGAGGACGGCTCGTCGTCGGGCGACAGCAGCGGCAAGACCACGATCACCCTCGGTCTGTTCGGCACGATGGGCTTCAAGGAGGCCGGCCTCTACGAGGAGTACGAGAAGCTCAACCCGGACATCAACATCGAGGAGACGGTCACCGAGCGGAACGAGAACTACTACCCCGCTCTGGTCAACCACCTCACCACCGGGAGCGGCCTGCAGGACGTCCAGGCCATCGAGGTCGGCAACATCGCCGAGGTCGTCGAGACCCAGGCGGACAAGTTCGCCGACATGTCCAAGGTCGAGGGCGTGAAGGCCGACAGCTGGGTGGACTGGAAGTGGAAGCAGGGAGTCACCAAGGACGGCCAGGCGGTCGGACTCGGCACCGACATCGGCCCGATGGCCATCTGCTACCGCAAGGACCTCTTCGAGAAGGCGGGCCTGCCGACCGACCGCGACGAGGTCGGCGCGCTGTGGGCGGGTGACTGGAAGAAGTTCATCGAGGCCGGCGAGAAGTACAAGAAGGGTGCCGGCAAGGACACCTACTTCATGGACTCGCCCGGCGGTCTGATCAACGCCATCCTCGGCGGCGAGGAGGAGAAGTTCTACAACGCCGCCGGTGAGGTCGTCTACAAGACCAACCCCGCCGTCAAGGAGGCCTTCGACCTGACCGCGGAGGCCGCCGAGAAGGACCTGGTCCAGGCGCAGACCCAGTTCCAGCCGGCCTGGGAGCAGACCATCGCCAACAACCTGTTCGCGACCGTGGCCTGCCCGCCCTGGATGCTCGGCACCATCAAGGGCAAGTCCCAGCCCGAGGCGTCCGGCCAGTGGGACGTGGCCGCCGCGCCGACGTCCGGCAACTGGGGCGGTTCCTTCCTGGGTGTGCCCAAGACCGGCAAGAACGTCGAGGAGGCGCAGAAGCTCGTCGCCTGGCTGACCGCGCCGAAGCAGCAGGCCAAGCTGTTCGCCGTGCAGGGCAGCTTCCCGAGCGCCACGGCCGCCTACGAGCTGCCGGAGGTGAAGGACGCGAAGAACGAGATGACGGGCGAGGCGCCGATCGGTGAGCTGTTCGCCAAGGCCGCCGAGTCCATCCCGGCGCAGGTGATCGGCCCGAAGGACCAGATCATCCAGCAGGGCCTGACCGACAACGGCGTCATCCTCGTCACCCAGGGCAAGTCGCCCAAGGAGGCCTGGGAGAACGCCACCAAGACCATCGACAACAACCTGGAGAAGTGACCGGAATGACCACCCGGCACGACACCGCCGCGCCCCCCTCCAAGGGGGGCGCGGCCCCGGGCCGACCGCCCGGTGACGCGGTCTCCTCCGAGGAGGCGAGGAAGCGGGCCCGGCTCTCCCGCCGCTGGCAGCGGGACCTGCGCTGGAGCCCGTACGCCTTCGTCTCCCCGTTCTTCCTGCTGTTCGCCGCCTTCGGCCTGTTCCCGCTGCTCTACACCGGCTGGGCCTCGCTGCACACGGTGGAGCTGACGGCGCCCACCGACATGACGTGGGTGGGCCTGGACAACTTCACCAGGATCTTCGACGACGAGTTCTTCTGGAACGCGGCGCAGAACACGCTGACCATCGGCATCATCTCCACGGTGCCGCAGCTGCTGATGGCGATGGGCCTCGCGCACATCCTCAACTACAAGCTCCGCGGCTCCACCTTCTACCGCGTGGTGATGCTCGCGCCGTACGCGACGTCGATCGCCGCCGCCTCGCTGGTCTTCGTGCTCCTCTTCGGCCGCGACTACGGCATGATCAACTGGGTGCTCGACCTGGTCGGCTTCGACAAGGTCGACTGGCAGAGCGACAAGTGGCCGTCCCAGATCGCCGTCTCGTCGATCGTCATCTGGCGCTGGACCGGCTACAACGCGCTGATCTACCTGGCGGCGATGCAGGCGATCCCGCAGGACCTGTACGAGTCGGCGGCGCTGGACGGTGCCAGCCGGTGGCGGCAGTTCATCCACGTCACGCTGCCCCAGCTGCGTCCGACGATCCTCTTCACCGTCGTCGTGTCGACCATCGGCGCCTCCCAGCTGTTCGGCGAGCCGTTGCTGTTCGACGCCAACAAGGGCGCGTCGGGCGGCTCCCAGCACCAGTTCCAGACACTCGGCCTGTACCTGTACGAGCAGGGCTGGATCAACCAGCACCTGGGCCGCGCCTCGGCGATCGCCTGGACGATGTTCCTGATCCTCATCGTGATCGGGATCGTCAACTACGTCATCTCGCGCCGGCTGCGCGCCAGTAGTTAAGGAGAACCGGCCGTGACGACGACCCTGACCAAACCCCCGGCCGACCCGGTGCCCGAACCGTCCCGGCGGGGCCGGCTCCGGTCCAAGTCGGCCCGGGCCGGCGGACAGATGCACGCCGGCCCCGTCGCGTACATCATCCTCGCCCTGTTCACCCTCGGTTCGCTGTTCCCGCTGGTGTGGACGGCGATCGCCGCCTCACGCGACAACCAGCGCCTGGCCCAGACGCCGCCGCCGTTCTGGTTCGGCGGCAACCTCTTCGACAAGATCGAGATCGCCTGGACCGACGCCAACATGGGCGAGGCGATCCTCAACACCACGATCGTGGCGGGGATCTCGGCGGTCACCGTCGTCTTCCTGTCGACGATCGCCGGCTTCGCCTTCGCCAAGCTGAAGTTCCGGGGCCGCAACGCGCTGATGCTGATCGTGGTCGGCACCATGATGATCCCGCCGCAGCTGAGCATCATCCCGCTGTACATGATGGTGGCCAAGCTGGACTGGACCGACCAGCTCCAGGCGGTGATCTTCCCGTCGCTCGTCAGCGCGTTCGGCGTGTTCTTCATGCGTCAGTACCTGCTGCAGGCGCTGCCGGACGAGATCATCGAGGCCGCCCGGGTGGACGGCGCGAGCAGCTGGCGCGTCATCTGGCACGTGGTGTTCCCGGCGGCCCGGCCCGCGATGGCCGTCCTCGGCATGCTGATGTTCGTCCAGGTGTGGAACGACTTCCTGTGGCCGTTCCTGGTGCTGACGCAGAACGGCAACCCGACCGTGCAGGTCGCCGTGGCCGGCCTCGGCCGCGGCTTCACCCCGGACCAGGCCCTGATCATGGGTGGCGCGCTGCTCGGCACGCTGCCGCTGCTGCTGGTCTTCGCGATCTTCGGCAAGCAGATCGTGGGCGGCATCATGCAGGGTGCCGTCAAGGGCTGACAGTTTGCTGAGAAGGGCAGACACCAAGGGCCGACACCTCATCCGGTGGGCCGGGTCGCCGCCGCCCCGGCCCGCATTCCCCCCTCGTCCTTACTACGCGCCGGTCGTCACACGACCCGCTATGGGAGCGCTTCCATGCTTGAGTCCGCAACGCCGGTGACCCCGGTGACCTTCCCCCCTGCCTTCCTCTGGGGCGCCGCGACCTCGGCGTACCAGATCGAGGGCGCGGTGCGCGAGGACGGCCGTACGCCCTCGATCTGGGACACCTTCAGCCACACCCCCGGGAAGACGGCCGGCGGGGACACCGGTGACATCGCTGTCGACCACTACCACCGCTACCGCGACGACGTGGCGCTGATGAAGGACCTGGGGCTCGGCGCGTACCGCTTCTCCATCTCCTGGCCCCGGGTGCAGCCGACCGGCCGCGGCCCCGCCGTCCAGCGCGGCCTGGACTTCTACCGCCGCCTGGTGGACGAGCTGCTGGCCGCCGGGATCAAGCCGGCCGTCACCCTCTACCACTGGGACCTGCCGCAGGAGCTGGAGGACGCGGGCGGCTGGCCGGAGCGGGACACCGCGTACCGGTTCGCGGAGTACGCGCAGATCGTGGGCGAGGCGCTCGGCGACCGCGTGGAGCAGTGGATCACGCTCAACGAGCCCTGGTGCGCGGCCTTCCTGGGCTACGCCTCCGGGGTGCACGCGCCCGGGCGCACCGACCCCGCGGCCTCGCTGCGCGCCGCGCACCACCTGAACCTGGCGCACGGTCTGAGCACGGTGGCCCTGCGGTCGGTGATGCCGGCCCGCAACTCGGTGGCGATCAGCCTCAACACGTCGGTCGTCCGCCCGCTGTCGCAGAAGCCGGAGGACCTGGCGGCGGCCCGCCGGATCGACGACCTGTCCGGCGGTATCTTCCACGGCCCGATCCTGCACGGCGCCTACCCGCAGTCCCTGCTGGAGGCGACCGCGCCGGTGACGGACTGGTCGTTCGTCCAGGACGGCGACCTGGGGCAGATCCGCCAGCCGATCGACGCGATCTGCCTCAACTACTACACGCCGACCGTGGTGTCGGCGGCGGACGCCGACTCCCGGGCGCCGCGCGCCGACGGCCACGGCGCGAGCGACCACTCGCCGTGGCCGGCCGCCGACGACGTGGCCTTCCACCAGCCGCCGGGCGAGCGCACGGAGATGGGCTGGAGCGTCGACCCGACCGGCCTGCACGAGCTGATCATGCGCTACCACCGCGAGGCTCCCGGCCTGCCGCTGTACATCAGCGAGAACGGTGCCGCCTACGACGACAAGCCCGGCGCCGACGGCACGGTGCACGACCCGGAGCGCGTCGCCTACCTGAACGGCCACCTCACGGCGGTGCGCCGGGCCATCACCGACGGCGCCGACGTCCGCGGGTACTACCTGTGGTCCCTGATGGACAACTTCGAGTGGGCCTACGGCTACGAGAAGCGGTTCGGCGCGGTCTACGTCGACTACGTCTCCCAGCGGCGCACCCCCAAGTCGAGCGCCCTGTGGTACGGCCGGGCGGCCCGCACGGGCTCGCTCCCGCCGGTGGACTCCGCCGAGTAGGCGTCCCGCCCGGAGGGGCACGACCGATGCGGGGCGCGGCACCCTACGTGGGTGCCGCGCCCCGCTCGTGTGGGCCGGTGTGGGGGGGGAAGCCCGGCCCTACTTGAAGGCGGCGAACGCCTTCGCGAAGGCGTTCGCCTCCTGGTCGATGGAGCTGCACGTCGCGTCGGCCGCGGGCTTCGGGCCGCCGGGGCACGCCTTGTCGCGGGTCGCGGACCACATGGACAGCCCGCCCAGGCCCTTGGACTCGGCGAACTTCACGAGCTGGCCGGCGTCCTCGACGGTGAAGACCTCGGAGACGACGTCGTTGACGCCGATCATCGGGGTGACGGAGACCGTCTTCCAGGCTTCGTCGTCGGAGCGGCCGAGGACGCCCTTGACCTGCGCCTGGGTGGCGGTGGCGGCCTGCTCGGCGTAGGTGCCCATGTCGCCGCTGTACGCGGGCCCGTAGTCCATCGCCATGATGTTGACGGTGCCGATGTCCACGCCGTTCTCCTTGGCGTCGGCGAGGAGGTCGACGCCCGCCTGGGTCAGGCCCTCGGGCATGACGGGGAGGGTGAAGGAGACGTCCAGGCCCGGGTGTTCCTTCTGGAGCGCGGCAATGGCCTGGGCACGGCGGGTGTTGGCGGCGGTGTCGGGCAGCGCGCCGCCCTCGACGTCGAAGTCGACCTTGGTGAGGTCGTAGGCGTCGACGACCTTGCCGTACGCCGCCGCCAGCGCGTCCACGGACGTGCAGGTGGTGCCCAGTTCGGAGCCGGAGGCGCCGCCGAAGGAGACGCGGACGTCGCCGCCCTGGGCTCGCAGGGCGCCCATCTGCCCCGCCACGGCGTCGCTCGCGAGGTCGGTGACGCCGCCCCACTTGGGGGTGCAGCCGCCGCCGTCGGTGACGAAGGCGAGGGTGTAGTCCTTCACGCCGGTGGCCTCGGCGTTGGCGAGGAGGTCGTAGGCCGGGTAGAGGGAGGTGTCGACGTACGGTGCGAAGCCGGCGCCGGCGGCGGTGCCGTTGCCCGGTGTCGAGGTGGGCGCCGGGGTGGTGGCGGTGCCGGTCGGGTCCGGCTCGGCGGAGTCGGTGGCCGTGGG
>NZ_QHJH01000015.1 GCF_003947455.1 Streptomyces sp. WAC 04229
CCGCACTCGCGGTCCCGCAGACCGGCGACCCCACCCTCACCCTGCTCAAACGGATCGGCACCACCGACCCCACCTCCCTGGACGCCTACCGCGCCGCCGGCGGCTACACCGCCCTGCGCCGCGCCTTCGCCCTCGGCCCCGCCGGCGTCATCCGCGAGGTCACCGACGCCGGCCTGGTCGGCCGCGGCGGAGCGGCCTTCCCCACCGGACGCAAGTGGCAGGCGACCGCCGCCCAGCCCGACCACCCGCACTACCTGGTCTGCAACGCCGACGAATCCGAACCCGGCACCTTCAAGGACCGCGTCCTGATGGAGGGCGACCCGTACGCCCTGGTGGAGGCGATGACGATCGCGGCCTACGCGACCGGCGCGCACCGCGGCTACCTCTACCTCCGCGGCGAGTACCCGCGCGCCCTCGCCCGCCTCACCCACGCCCTCGCGCAGGCCCGCGCCCGCGGCCTGCTCGGCGACGACGTCCTCGGCCAGGGCTACGCCTTCGACATCGAGATCCGGCGGGGCGCGGGCGCGTACATCTGCGGTGAGGAGACCGCCCTGTTCAACTCCATCGAGGGCTACCGGGGCGAGCCGCGCTCCAAGCCCCCGTTCCCGGTGGAGAAGGGCCTGTTCGGCAAACCGACGGTGGAGAACAACGTCGAGACGCTGGTCAACGTCCTGCCGATCCTGACCATGGGCGCCCGGGCGTACGCGGCGATCGGCACGCCGACGTCCACCGGGCCGAAGCTGTTCTGCGTGTCGGGCAGCGTGCGCAGGCCCGGTGTGTACGAACTCCCCTTCGGCGCGACGCTGGGCGAACTGCTCACCCTCGCCGGTGTCCGGGACAACCTGCGGGCGGTGCTGCTGGGCGGGGCGGCCGGCGGGTTCGTCCGGCCCGACGAGCTCGACGTCCCGCTCACCTTCGAGGGCACCCGCGAGGCCGGCACGACGCTCGGCTCCGGGGTCGTGATGGCCTTCGACGACACCGTTCCGCTCCCGCGGCTGCTGCTGCGCATCGCCGAGTTCTTCCGCGACGAGTCGTGCGGCCAGTGCGTGCCGTGCCGGGTCGGGACGGTGCGTCAGGAGGAGGCGCTGCACCGGATCGCGGACCGCACGGGCGCCGCCGCGGCCGGGGACGTCGCGCTGCTGCGGGAGGTCGGGCGGGCGATGCGGGACTCCTCGATCTGCGGACTGGGGCAGACCGCGTGGAACGCCGTGGAATCCGCCATCGACCGTCTGGGGGCGTACGAATGACCGCGATACCGCTCGGAGTGCCGCGCCGGCTGGTGGAGTTCACCCTCGACGGGCAGGAGGCCCGGGTCCCCGAGGGCTCGACGATCCTGGACGCCTGCCGGGCCGCCGGGAAGGACGTCCCGACCCTGTGCCAGGGCGACACCCTCACCCCTAAGAACGCCTGCCGGGTCTGCGTGGTGGAGGTCGAGGGCGCCCGGACGCTCGCCCCGGCCTGCTCGCGCCGCGCGGAGCAGGGCATGGTGGTGCGCACCGACACCGAGCGCGCCCGGCACAGCCGCAAGGTCGTGCTCGAACTGCTCGCGTCCTCGGTCGACCTGTCGACGACCCCGTCGGTCGCGCAGTGGATCAAGGAGTACGAGGCGAAGCCGGACCGCTTCGGACCCGACGCGGCCCGCGTCGACGAGGAACCGCGCGTCGACAACGACCTGTACGTGCGGGACTACGGCAAGTGCATCCTCTGCTACAAGTGCGTGGACGCCTGCGGCGACCAGTGGCAGAACAGCTTCGCCATCTCCGTCTCCGGCCGGGGTTTCGACGCCCGGATCGCGGTGGAGCACGACGGTCCGCTGACCGACTCGGCGTGCGTCTACTGCGGCAACTGCATCGAGGTCTGCCCCACCGGGGCCCTCTCCTTCAAGTCGGAGTTCGACATGCGGGCCGCCGGGACGTGGGACGAGGAGCGGCAGACCGCCACGACGACCGTGTGCGCGTACTGCGGAGTGGGCTGCAACCTCACGCTCCACGTGCAGGACAATGAGATCGTGAAGGTCACCTCGCCGCACGACAACCCGGTGACCCACGGCAACCTCTGCATCAAGGGCCGCTTCGGCTACCAGCACGTACAGAACCGGGACTGACCGGCAAGGGGCACGGACATGGGACGAGTCACGGAACGACGCAAGGTGATCCGCGTACGGGACGGCGCGGTCTCCACCCGCCCGGACACGCTCGTCGCCGAGGAACCGCTGGAGATCCGGCTGAACGGCAAGCCGCTGGCGATCACGATGCGCACCCCCGGCGACGACTTCGCGCTGGCGGCCGGCTTCCTGGTCAGCGAGGGTGTGCTCGCCGAGCGGGGCGATCTCCAGAACATCGTGTACTGCGCCGGCGCCACGGTCGACGGGTCGAACACGTACAACGTGGTCGACGTGCGGACCTCCCCCGGCGTGTCGGTCCCCGACATCACCCTGGAGCGGAACGTCTACACGACGTCGTCCTGCGGGCTGTGCGGCAAGGCGAGCCTGGACGCGGTGCGGACGACGGCCCGCTGGCCCATCGCCGACACTCCCCCGGTCCGGGTCACCCCGGAGCTGCTGGCGGACCTGCCGGACCGGCTGCGTGCCTCCCAGCGGGTCTTCGACCGGACCGGCGGACTGCACGCGGCGGCCCTGTTCACCGAGGACGGGGAGCTGGTCGACGTGCGGGAGGACGTGGGGCGGCACAACGCGGTCGACAAGCTGGTCGGCCGCGCCCTGCAGAACGGGGACCTGCCGCTGTCCCGCTCCGTGCTGCTGGTGTCGGGCCGGGCCTCCTTCGAGCTGGCGCAGAAGGCCGTGATGGCGGGCATCCCGGTGCTGGCCGCGGTGTCGGCCCCGTCCTCGCTCGCGGTGGACCTGGCCGCCGAGACGGGGCTGACGCTGGTCGGGTTCCTGCGCGGCAGCTCCATGAACGTGTACGCGGGCGAGGACCGCGTCGCCCTGCGGGCCACGGCCGCTCAGGGCTGACCCCGCTCCCCGCGGCACGGCGGCGGGGCCCCGGCCGGCGGGGAGCGCCCCCTGCGCCGCGGGGCCCCGCCGTGGATGGCGTCGGTCACATCGCCTTTCCCCACGGCCTCACGCTCTGGTAGGAGTGGCTGGACCCGTACGTTCCCCCGCGAAAGCCGCGTTCCATGACTGACTTCGTGCTCGACCTCTCCCTCGAGGAGGCCCGCAGGCGTGCCGAGGTGGTGGCGGCGCTCGGCCCCGACTGGGACCCGGTCGCCGCCCTGCGTTCGGAACAGGAGGCGCACGCCCTGCTCTACTCCGGGCTGGACGCGGAGCAGGAGCGGACGTACGCGATGCTCGTGGCGGCCGGTGTGCTGCCGGAAGCGGACCGGGGCGATGCGTCTCCCCATTGATCCGCAGGCCGACCGGGCCCGCCGCGCCTGGGTCCCCTGTCCGGGCTGCGACGACGCCCGCGACTGCGGGACGTGCGCCGCACGGCGGAACTGCCCGGCGCACTGGCGCTACCTCATAGCCAACGACGGCCCGCGCGTCCACCTCCAGTGCCCGGGCTGCACCCACACCTGGACCCTGGACACCCGCCCCGGACGGCGCGGCCGGTCCGGCTGACCCGGCACCCCGGCCCGCCCCGTCGCCGGACCGGTCAGCAGATCCGCGGCAGTTGCTCCCCGAGCGGCATGTCCACCACCCGGGTGCCACCGAGCCCGGTCCGGGCGACGACCATGCCGGGGTGGTCCGCGACCACCTCGCCGACCACCGCCGCCTCGGCGCCCAGCGGATGGGCCCGCATCGCGGCGAGGACCGCGTCGGCGCGGTCGCGCGGGACGAAGGCGACGAGCTTGCCCTCGTTGGCCACGTACATCGGGTCGAGGCCCAGCATCGCGCACGCCCCGGCGACGGGCGCCGGCACCGGCACCGCGCGCTCCTGGACGGCGATCCCGCACCCGGAGGCCGCGGCGATCTCGTTGAGCGAGGCGGCCAGGCCGCCGCGGGTCGGGTCGCGCAGCGCGTGCAGGTCGGGGCAGACCGCCAGCATCGCCTCGACCAGCCCGCCCAGCGCCGCGCAGTCGCTCTCCACGTCCGTCTCGAACCGCAGGTTCTCCCGCTCGCTCAGGATGGCCACGCCGTGCACGCCGATGGCGCCGCTGACCAGGACGACGTCGCCCGGCACGACCCGGCGCGGGTGCGGGTCGACGCCGTCGGGGACCAGGCCGATGCCGGAGGTGTTCACGTAGACGCCGTCGCCGTGCCCGGCCTCCACGACCTTGGTGTCGCCCGTGACGACCCGGACCCCGGCCGCGCGGGCGGCGGCCCCGAGCGCCTCGGACACCTTGGCGACCGTGTCGATCGGGACGCCCTCCTCCAGGATCAGCCCGCAGGAGAGGTAGGCGGCACGGGCACCGCTCATGGCGAGGTCGTTGACCGTGCCGTTGACGGCGAGGTCGCCGATGCTGCCGCCGGGGAAGAACAGCGGCCGGACCACGAACGTGTCGGTGGAGAAGGCGAGCCGCGCCCCGCCCAGCTCGACCACGGCCGAGTCGGTCAGCGGCACCGGCGCGGGACCGGCCAGCGCCGGGACGACGACCTGCTCGATCAGCTCGGCGGACAGGGCGCCGCCCCCGCCGTGGCCCATCACCACGCGCGGCCCGTCCCGCAGGGGCGCCGGGCAGGTCCAGGAGAGCATGTCCGGTGCTGCGGTGGTGTCAGACAACGGCGCTGTCCTCCAGGCTCGTGGCGGCCGGACGGGCCGGCAGTTCCAGCCGCCGGTACAGGTAGTACGCCGCGCAGGCGCCCTCGCTGGAGACCATGGTGGCTCCGAGCGGCGTGCGCGGGGTGCAGGTGGTGCCGAAGGCCTCGCACTCGTGGGGTTTGATCAGCCCCTGCAGGACCTCTCCGCTGCGGCACTCGGCGGGCTCGCGGGTGGCGATGTCGCCGACCTGGAAACGGTGTTCGGCGTCGTGGTCCCGGTAGCGGGCGGAGAGCCGCCAGCCGCTGTCCGGGATGGTCCCGATGCCTCGCCAGGCGCGGTCGGTGACCTCGAAGACGTCGTCCAGCATCGCCAGGGCGGCCGGGTTGCCCTCGGGCCGCACCGCGCGCGGGTAGGCGTTCTCGACGGTGTGCTCGCCCCGTTCCAGCTGACGCACCGTGCGGCGCACGCCCTCCAGGATGTCCAGCGGTTCGAAGCCGGTCACCACGATGGGCACCTTGTACCGTTCGGCGAGCGCCGGGTACTCCTCGGTGCCCATCACGCTGCACACGTGCCCGGCGGCCAGGAAGCCCTGCACCCGGCAGTCGGGGGACCGCATGACCGCCTCGATCGCGGGCGGGACGCGCACGTGGGAGACGAGCAGGCTGAAGTTGCGGATGCCGCGCCTGCGCGCCTGATGGACCGTCATGGCGTTGGGCGGTGCGGTCGTCTCGAAGCCGATGCCGAAGAACACGACCTCGCGGTCGGGGTTCTCCTCGGCGATCCGCAGCGCGTCGAGCGGGGAGTAGACGACCCGGACGTCGCCGCCGGCGCCCCGGACCTGGAACAGGTCGCGGCCGGTGCCCGGCACGCGGAGCATGTCGCCGAAGGAGCAGAAGATCACCCCGGGCCGGGAGGCGATCTCCAGGGCCTTGTCGATGACCTCCAGCGGGGTCACGCACACCGGACAGCCCGGCCCGTGGATCAACTCGATCCCCTCGGGCAGCAGTTGGTCGATGCCGTGCCGGATGATGGTGTGCGTCTGACCGCCGCACACCTCCATCAGCGCCCACGGCCTGGTCACCGTGGCCCTGATGTCGTCGAGGAGGCGGGCCGCCAGCTCCGGGTCCTGGAACTCGTCGATGTACTTCACCGCCGCACCTCCTCGGCGAGGCCCTCGCCGTCCGCCGGGCCGGGCCGCCCGGCCCGCGCGGCCAGTTCGGCCTGTTCCCACGGGTCGCCGAACTCCTCCTGGAGCATCCCGAGGTTCTCGAACAGCTCCAGCGTCCTGCGGGCCGACTCCTCGTCGAGCCGTTGGAGGGCGAAGCCGACATGGACGATGGTGTACTCGCCGACCTTCAGGTCGGGCAGGTACTCCAGGCACACCTCCTTGACCACGCCGCCGAAGTCGACGGTGGCCATCCGGGTGCCGTCCCTGTCCTCGACGCCCAGCACTCTGCCGGGTACCGCCAGGCACATGTCTGTCTCCTCACTGGTTGAGAGCTGCCGCGCGGGCGGCCACGACGAGCTGGCCGAGGGCCAGTCCGCCGTCGCCCGGCGGGATCGCCCGATGGCGCAGCACGGTGAAGCCGTCGGCGCGCAGGCCGCGGGCGCAGGCGGAGGAGAGCACCGTGTTGGCGAACACTCCGCCGGTCAGGGCCACCGTCCGCAGGCCGGTCTCCTCGCGGGCCGCCGCGCACACCGTCCGCACCAGGCGGGCGACGGCGTGGTGGAACCGGGCCGCGACGACGGCCGCGGGGGTGCCCCGCCGTACGTCCTCCACCACGGCGGCCAGCAGGGGCGCGGGGTCGGCGCTCAGCGGGGTGCCGTCGTCCCGCTCGCGGCCGGCCGACAGGTGGAAGGCGTGGCGCGGATCCTCGCCGGCCTCGTCGCCGGCGAGGACGGCCGCCGCCTCCAGCTCGATCGCGGCCTGTGCCTCGTAGCCGGCGTGGTGGCAGACACCGGCAAGTGACGAGACGGCGTCGAAGAGCCGGCCCATGCTGGAGGTTGGTACGCAGTTCAGTCCGGTCTTCAACTGCTGTTGCAGCAGCGTGAGTTCGGCGGGTGGGCAGGCCGCGGTGCACGGCAGGTCGGGGGCGGCGGCGAGGCCCGCCGCGTGCAGGTGCGCCAGCGCCATGCGGTAGGGGCGTCGTACCGCCGCGTCGCCCCCGGGCAGCGGCACGTGGGCGAGGTGCGCGAAGCGGCGGAAGCCGTCGTACCCCGCGAGCAGGAACTCGCCGCCCCACACGGCGCCGTCGTCCCCGTGCCCGGTGCCGTCGAAGGCGACGCCGATCACCCGCTCCCCCTCGGGCACACCGTGCTCGGCGAGGACCGAGGCGATGTGCGCGTGGTGGTGCTGGACCCGGAGCACCGGGCGGCCCCCGGCGTGCCGTCGCGCCCAGGACGCCGACCGGTACGCCGGATGCGTGTCGGTGACCAGCACCTCCGGGTGGACTCCGGTGACCGACTCCAGTTGCCGTGCCGCGCGCCCGAGCGCCCGCTGGGTCGACAGGTCGTCCATGTCGCCGATGTGGGCGGAGAGCCAGGCCCGGTCGCCCTGGCCGAGGCAGAAGACGTTCTTGAGGTCGCCGCCCACGGCGAGTGCCGGGGCCACCGGGACGGGCAGCGTCACCGGCAGCGGGGCGTAGCCGCGGGAGCGGCGCAGGACCAGCGGCTCGCCGTCGCAGACGCGGACGACGGAGTCGTCGCACGGCACGTGGATCGCGCGGTCGTGGGTGAGCCAGGCGTCGGCCAGCCCGGCCAGCCGCTCCAGGGCCTCGTCGTCGTCGGTGACGATGGGTTCTCCGGAGAGGTTCCCGCTCGTCATCACCAGCAGCCGGGGCCCGTCGCCCGGGCCGTCCGGGCCGGTCGTCCCGAGCAGCAGATGGTGCACGGGCGTGTACGGCAGCATGACGCCGAGGTCGGGGCTGCCCGGCGCGACGCCGTCGGCGGGCATCGGGGCGCCCGGCGCGGCGCCGGCGTCCGTGCGCCGCCGCATCAGGACCACCGGGCGGACCGCGCCGGTGAGCAACTCCCTTTCCACCGGGCCGAGGTGCACGAGGTGTTCGATGTCCGCGACGTCCCGGGCCATCACCGCGAACGGTTTGGCGCCCCGGGCCTTGCGGCGGCGCAGCTCGGCGACCGCGTCCGGGCGGGTGGCGTCGCAGGCGAGGTGGTAGCCGCCGATGCCCTTCACCGCGAGGACGGCACCCGTGGCGAGCAGCGCACGCGCCGCGGCGACGGGGTCGGCCCCGGACGCCGAGCCGTCCGGGGCGACGGCGTCCCGGCCGTCCGCCGTGACGAGCCGCAGCCGTGGCCCGCACGCGGGACAGGCCACGGGCTGCGCGTGGAAGCGGCGGTCGGCGGGATCCCGGTACTCGCGGTCGCAGTCGGCGCACAGGGGGAAGCCCGCCATCGTCGTCTGCGCGCGGTCGTAGGGCAGGCCGGTGACGATGGTGAAGCGCGGCCCGCAGTGCGTGCAGGTGATGAAGGGGTGGTGGTGGCGCCGGTCGGCGGGGTCGGCGAGTTCGGCCAGGCAGTCGCGGCAGGTCGCGGTGTCGGGTGCCACGAGGGTGCGGACCCGGTCGCCGGTGGCGGAGGGGACGATGCTGAATCCGCGTTCCTCGGTGGCGGGGACCTCGGTCGTCTCCACCGAGTCGACCACCGCGAGGGGCGGTGCGCCGGGTGCGAGCCGGGCGCAGAAGAGGTCGACGTCCCCCGTCGGCCCCTCGACCTCCACGAGGACGCCGTCACCGGTGTTGGTCACGTGCCCGGCCAGCCGCAGGTCCGTGGCGAGCCCGTACACGAACGGGCGGAAACCCACCCCCTGTACGACGCCGCGTACGACGACACGGGTCCGCCGTGCCGGCGGGTCCCCCTTCGGTGGTGCGCCGGTGCCGGGGCTGGTGTTCACACCTGTGCCCGGTCCATCACCGGGGCGTGGACGGCCTCCCCACCGGCGGCGGCCAGTGCCCGGTCGACGAGCACACCGGCGCCCTCGCCATTGCGTACGGAGCTGAGTACGACGTCGACACCCGGGTTGACCCGCTGCACGTGGGCGCGGAAGGCGGCCTCGTCGAACTCGGCCGGTCCGGCCAGGTCGGACTTGGTGACGATCACGAGCTGGGCGAGGCCGAACGCGGTGGGGTACTTGAGCGGCTTGTCCTCGCCCTCGGTGACGGAGGCGAGGACGACCCGCAGGGACTCGCCCAGGTCGTAGGAGGCGGGGCAGACGAGGTTGCCCACGTTCTCCACGAAGAGCAGGCGGGTGTCCTCGGGCAGCCAGTCGTGCAGGTGCCCGGCGAGCATGTCCGCCTCCAGGTGGCACAGCCCGTCGGTGAGCACCTGCTTGACCGGCACGCCGGCCCGGGCCAGCCGGTTGGCGTCGTTCTCGGTGGCGAGGTCCGCGGTGAGGGCCGCGACGGCGATGCCTCGCTCCCGGGCCAGCCGCAGCTCACGCTCCAGCAGGGCCGTCTTCCCGCTGCCCGGGCTGGACAGGAGGTTGACCACCGTCGTGCCCCGGGCGGTGAGTTCGGTGCGCAGGATGCCCGCCGCCATCGTGTTCTTGGCGAGCACGGCCTGCCGGAGGTCGACTGTGCGGCACATCGTCAGTTCTCCTCGGGGTGCGTTGCGGGGGTGGTGGTGACGGGCGTCCCGTCCGCCCAGCCCACTTCGGTGATGGTCAGTTCGCGGCCCGACAGCAGCTCGGTGGCGGCCCCGTGGCAGTGGGCGCACACCAGGTCCGGGGGCATCCCCGTCTCCCAGGTCCGTGCGCAGGGGGTGCAGCCGGCCCGGCCGGGGACCGTCCGGGTGCGGAGTTCGCAGCCCTCCAGGACCGTGCCGGCACAGGCGATTGCGAAGCAGAAGCCGAGCGCGTCGGGGACCACTCCGGCCAGTTCGCCGATGTCGACGCTCACCTGTCGCACCCCGGGGGCGCCGCGGGCGTGCGCGGCCTGTTCGACCTGGTCCACGACGGACATCGCGACGGACATCTCGTGCATCGCCACTCCGTCCTGGGCGGGGGATGACAGGCGCCGCTCATTGGTTGCGCCGCTCATTAGAGGAGGCTCGCCGGTGCCGGACCGACCGGCGCGCCGGTGCGGAACGGACGCGTAGCCCGTTCGGTGCAGGTGCTGCCGGGCGGCGTCACATCCTGCGGATGCGCAGGTACCGCCGGACGTCGGGCCAGAAGCTCGCGACGGCCACCGCCAGGGCGGTCGCGGTGAGGGAGGCGGCGGCACCGCCGACGAAACGCTTGTTCATGGGGTTCTCCGTTCTCGGTTCTCGGTGGCTTCGTGCGGCGGCGGGTCAGACGACCGCGGCGTCGCGGATCAGTTCGCCGGTCATCCGCGCCGCCTCCGGCACGGCCGCGGCGACCCGCGGGCTGAGGCCGATGCCCTCCTCGACGGTCTGCGGTTCGCAGCCGACGACCAGGGTCCGGCGTGGCGGCCGCGCGCCGGTGCCCGCGCACAGGGTGTCCAGCAAGGCCAGGACGGCGTCGGGCGACATCCGGTGGCCGTCCAGGGCGGGAGCGTCGGGTGCCCGGCGGGCGCCGGGGGCGGAGGCGTCGATCACGTACAGCGTGCCCGGCTCGCCGCCCCGCGCGGTCGCGTCGAGCAGGACGAGCGTGTCGTACCCGTCGAGGAGCCGGTAGGCGAGGTGGACGCCGCGGATGCCGACGTCGGCGACCTCGACGCCGTCGGGGAGGTCCTGGGCGGCCAGGACGCGGGCCGCCTCGACGCCGAAGCCGTCGTCACCGAGGAAGATGTTGCCCACCCCGGCGACCAGGGTGCGGAGGCGGGCGGGTCCGGTGCCAGTGCCGGTGCCGGTGGTCATACGGTCTCCTCGGTGTCCGCGACGTCCACCTCGTCGGGCTGGAAGTAGAGGTAGCGGCCCTGTTCCCGGCGGATGTCGGCGCCGGGGTCGTCCTCGACGGTGACCGCGAGGTGCACGCCCCCGTCGACGTCGTGGAGGACGGCCTCCACCAGGGCGCGCCGCCCGCTGAGGAAGAGGTCCTGGGCGTCGGTGTGCCGCAGCCGGGGCCGCAGTACGACGCGGCTGCCGGCCCGCACGTGGTGGCCGTCGACCAGGACGTGGTCGGTGGCCGGGTCCACGGAGTCGTCGGCGCCGGGGTCCCACCAGGGGGTGTCGGGCCGCACGCCGCCCGGCCCCGCGGAGCCGGGATCGGGCGGGGGCCCGCCGAACACCGGTACGCCGTCGGGTGGCTGGGGTGCGCCGGGGGTGGTGATCTCGCGCAGCCCGCGGACCGCTCCGTGCAGCCGTTCCAGCACCTCGGCGGGCAGGGAGTCGGCGAGGTCGATCACCGCGGCGGCCCGGTCGTCGGTGCCGCGGGCCTCGCGCTTCTCCTCGTCGGTGAGGGCCGCGGTGCGCAGGGCGAGGATCTCGTCGATCTCCGTGGCGTCGTACAGCGCACCGGGGCTCTCGGGGGCGATGGCCGGGTGGTCCTCCAGGATGATCGGCGAGGACAGCACCAGGTCGGCGGAGCCGGGTTCACCCGCGAGTACGGGCCAGGTGTGCAGGTTGCGGCACCGGGCGACGGCGCCCTTGGCCCACTCCGGCGGGTCCGTCAGCGACAGGAACCGTCCGGCGTCCAGGCTCAGCAGCGTGTGGGCGGCGACCAGGGACCGGGCCAGGGCGGTGTCGCGGGTGGTGTCCTCGTCCGGCGTCCAGTCGCTGGTGTTCTCCAGGACCACACGGAGGCGCTGGGTGGTGTACGGGCCGTCCAGCTCCTTTGCCGACAGGCGCAGCCGGGCGCCGATCTCCTCGCGGCGGCGCAGCAGCCGGCCCACGACGCGCCCGGCGGCGTCCGTCACCGGCTCGGTCTCCTCAGCGGCCGGACGGGTGACGGGGACGACGACTCCGGCGCCCGCGAGGGCGTCCACGGCGACGGTGAGCCGGACCTGTTCCTCGTGCCCCTCGTCCCAGGGGACCAGGACCCGGTCGTCCAGGCGCAGTTCGGGTACGGTCTCGAAGCCGCCGTCCGGCAGGGCCCGCTGGACTGTGCGCCGCGCGGCGTGCAAAAACCGCACCTCGACGGCGAGGCCCGCGCCCTTGCGGGGTTCCATCAGCAGCTCGGTGTGCTGGAAGTCGTGCTCCTCGGCGGCCGAGGTCCAGGACGGGGGTACGAGGACGCCGAACTGCCAGCGCAGCCGGTTCTTGGCGGCCGAGGCGCGGTAGGGGTAGAGCACGTACCCCTCGAACAGCACGGCGTCGGCGACCTGGCGCGCGACGGCCAGCCGGGTCTCGGTCGCGGAGGTGAACGTGGTCGTGGTCACGGTGTTCACGCAGTCCTCTCCCCCGCCGCCCGCAGCAGCTGGTCGACGGTGGCCTCCCAGGAGGGCAGCGCCTGCCGGGACCGGTAGTCGAGCAGCGCGTCCATGGCGTCCCGGGGCAGGCGCAGCCAGCCGGAGCCGGGGAAGTGCTGCTCGACCATCTCCCGCCAGGTCTTCACCGGCATCCGGAACGCGGCCTCCTTGTCCCAGGGGACGGGTTCGACGTGGAAGCCGCGGGCTCCGGTGAAGGCGGTGCCGGAGAACAGCATCAGCAGGGGCACCTCGCCCTCCTCCAGGGCGTTGAAGTAGCGGGTGGAGGCGATGTCCATGTCGTAGGTGCAGGGCACCACCAGGTCGGTCTCGGTCTCGCCGGTGAACCCCTGGACCATCACCGGCACTTGGGCGAACTGCACGGGGTTGAGGCTGCTGCCCCAGCGGGACCGTTCGCCGAAGAGGTCGCTCAGGGCCCGGGCCTCGGCGTCGCCGTAGCCGCGGCGGGCCGGCTCGATGCGGATCTGGCAGCGCAGCGCGAGCGCGTGCACGCGGGTGCCGGGGGACGCGGTGACACGCAGCCGGAAGACGAGTGCGGGACCCGCGGCGTACGGGTCGGCGCGCACCCCGGTGCAGGCGAAGTCGAACGCGGTCACGCGCGGCCCCCTCGGTGGTCGCGGGCCCGCTCGCGGACGTGGGTGAAGAAGGCCTCCAGGTCGGCACGCGCCTGCGCGCCCCCGTCGAACCCCTGCCACCGCAGCCGCATGCGGCCCACCAGCTCGTAGCAGATGTCGACCGGGACCAGGTGGCACTCGACGCGGTCCTGGTGCTTGCGCAGCAGCAGCGCCTCCACGTCGGGTTCGAGGAGGCCGGCCAGGGAGGTGGCGGCGAGCAGCGGCTGCCAGGACTCCGGCTCCAGTTCGCTCTCGGTCGCGCCGGCCGGGCTGGGGTAGAGGGCGACCAGCCGGTCCAGCGCGGAGTTGCGGAAGAAGAAGGCGACGGAGACGGGGATGCGCAGGCGTTCCCACGCCTGCGCGTCGACCTGGTGCCCGGGGTCGCTCAGGTAGCGTCCGGGGACCGTGCGGAAGCGGCCGGTGGTCCCGCCGGAGCGGTCCAGCAGCTGGGCGCACGGGTCGCAGGCACAGGCCAGCGCCCGCTGCTCGGTGTCGACCAGATGCCGGTGCCGGGTGCCGGCCAGCGGCACCGCGCACAGCTCGCACCGCTCCTCACGGGGCGGGCGGGGGGCCGTGAACCGCCGCAGCCCGCGGGGCCCGGCGTCGGGGCGGCCTCCCGTCCCCCGGGGTTCCGCGGTGACCGCGCCCGGCCGGGGCGCGGTCACCGGGTCGTCCGGGCCGGTGGGCGGCCGCCGGCCCCGGTCGTCTCCGGGGGTCCCGCGCCGATCTGGAGCAGGACCGGTTCCCCCGCCGTGTCGTCCTCCAGGACGACCTTGGTGACCTCGGGGGCCAGGCAGGCGAGCGCGTCGCGGGCCGACTCCTCGACGGCGTCCCGGGAGCCGCCGCAGCCGCACCCGCCGGACGCGGCCGGGCGCAGTCGCAGTTCGCCGGTGGCCGGGTCGAAGCCGGTGTTCTCCACGGGTTGCGGGAGGCCCTCCAGGGCGCGGGCGATGCGGGTGGCGGCGTCGTGCGGGTGCAGTCCGTGCAGGACCAGCAGGCTCGCGACGAGATCGTCGGCGAGCAGGGCGTCCAGCGCGCCGGCGGCCGGCCCGCCCGGTTCGCGGCCGAGCAGTTCGACGGTGCGGGCGAGCCCGGCGCCGTAGAACTCCATGAGGACGCGCACCAGTTCGTCGGCGGCCTCGCACGCCGTGCGGTCGCCGGAGGCGGCGAGCCGGTCCAGGATCTCCTCGACCCGCCGGCCGGCCCGCTCCGCGTCGAGTGCGCCGCTCATCCGGCCAGACCGCTCAGTCCGGTGGGCACGTGCATCGACTTCACCGTCCGGCCGTCACCGGTGTACATGTGGACTCCGCACGGCAGACAGGGATCGAAGCTGCGTACGGCGCGCATGATGTCGATGCCCTTGAAGTTCTCCGGGGAGTTCTCCTCGAAGATCGGCGTGTTCTGCACGGCGTCCTCGTACGGGCCGGGGGTGCCGAACGTGTCGCGGGTGGAGGCGTTCCACGGGGTCGGGGGGTACGGGTGGTAGTTGGCGATCTTGCCGTCCCGGATGACCATGTGGTGCGAGAGCACGCCGCGCACCGCCTCGGTGAAGCCGACGCCGATGGACTCCTCGGGCACCTCGAACTTCTCCCAGGTCTGGGTGCGTCCGGCGCGGACCTCGGCGAGGCCCATCTCCGCGCAGTGCAGGGCGACGGCCGCGGCGTAGGCCTGGAAGTAGGTGCGGGCGCGGTTGCGCTCCAGCGCGTTGCTCCACTTCGGGATCTTCCACTCGAAGGTGGTCTCCGGCTTGGTGAGCGTGCGCGGCAGGTTGATGACGACGCTGTGGCCGGTGGCCTTGACGTAGCCGATGTCGACGAGGCCCGACAGCGCGGTGGACCAGAGGCGGGCGATGGGGCCGCCGCCGGTGTCCAGTGCCAGGTGGTCCTTGCCGTCGAACCAGCGCGGTGACATCACCCAGCTGTACTTGTCGTCGAAGTTCCGCTTCTGCGGCGCCGGGATGGTGTGCTGGTTCCACGGGTGGCGGGGGTCGACCGGGTTGCCGAGCGGGTCGTGGGTGACGAACTGCTCCTGGCCCTCCCAGTCCTCGTAGTACGAGGAGCCCAGCAGGATGCGGATGCCGAGGTTGATGTCGGTGAGGTCGTTGGTGACGAGCTTGCCGTCCACGACGACGCCCGGGGTGACGAACATGCGCCGTCCCCAGTCCGACATGTTGGCGTAGGTGAAGTCGCAGTACTCGGGGTCGTTGAGGGCGCCCCAGCAGCCGAGCAGGACGCGCCGGCGGCCGACCTCCTCGTAGCCGGGCAGGGCCTCGTAGAAGAAGTCGAAGAGGTCGTCGTGGAGGGGCACCACCCGCTTCATGAACTCCACGTAGCGCATGAGCCGGGACATGTAGTCGGTGAAGAGCTGGACCGAGCCGATGGTGCCGACGCCGCCCGGGTAGAGGGTGGAGGGGTGCACGTGGCGGCCCTCCATCAGGCAGAACATCTCGCGGGTGTACCGGCTGACCTGGAGCGCCTCGCGGTAGAACTCGCCCTCCAGCGGGTTGAGCGAGCGCATGATGTCGGCGATGGTGCGGTAGCCGTGCTCGGCGGCGTGCGGTGCCTCGGTGCGTTCGGCGAGTTCGAGGACGCCGGGGTTGGTCTCGCGGACCATCTTCTCGCAGTAGTCGACCCCGACCAGGTTCTCCTGGAAGATGTTGTGGTCGAACATGTACTCCGCGGCCTCGCCGAGGTTGATGATCCACTCGCCGAGGTGCGGCGGCTTGACCCCGTACGCCATGTTCTGCGCGTACACCGAGCAGGTGGCGTGGTTGTCGCCGCAGATGCCGCAGATGCGGCTGGTGATGAAGTGCGCGTCGCGCGGGTCCTTGCCACGCATGAAGACGCTGTAGCCGCGGAAGACCGACGAGGTGCTGTAGCACTCGGCGACCCGCTTCTGCTTGAAGTCGATCTTCGTGTGGATGCCGAGGCTGCCCACGATCCGGGTGATCGGGTCCCACGCCATCTCCACCAGACCGGTGCCGTCACCGGCCGTCGTCGAGGTCGCCATGGTGTCTGTGCTGCCCTTCGTTCGGTTGGGGTCTGCGGGAGAGGGTGCGGGGTCTCACCACGGCGGCCGGTAGCCGGTGGTGATCTCGCGGCCGGTGTGCCGCCACTTGGGTTCCTTGTCCACCGTCCGGGCCGTGATGGTCCGGAGCCTGCGGATCACGGCGCCGTACGCGCCGCTCGCGGTGCTGGAGAGCTTGCCGCCGGGCGGCTCGTCCATGAACGGCATGAACTTGTCGGGGAAGCCGGGCATGGTGCAGGCGATGCAGATGCCGCCCACGTTGGGGCAGCCGCCGATGCCGTTCATCCAGCCGCGCTTGGGCACGTTGCACTTCACGACGGGGCCCCAGCAGCCCAGCTTCACCAGGCACTTGGGCGAGTCGTAGGACTCGGCGAACTGGCCCTGCTCGTAGTAGCCGGCCCGGTCGCAGCCCTCGTGGACGGTGGCCCCGAACAGCCAGGTCGGGCGGAGCTTGTCGTCCAGCGGGATCATCGGCGCCGAACCCGCGGCCTGGTAGAGCAGGTAGGTGAGGGTCTCGGCGAAGTTGTCGGGCTGGATGGGGCAGCCGGGCACGCAGACGATCGGGATGCCGGCCTGCGACTTCCAGTCCCAGCCCAGGTAGTCGGGCACGCCCATCGCGCCGGTCGGGTTCCCGGCCATCGCGTGGATGCCGCCGTACGTGGCGCAGGTGCCGATCGCGACCACGGCCAGCGCCTTCGGGGCGAGCCGGTCGATCCACTCGGACGTCGTGATGGGCTGGCCGGTCTCCGGGTTGTCGCCGAAGCCGCACCAGTAGCCCTCCTGCTTGATCGACTCGTTCGGGATGGAGCCCTCGACCACGAGGACGAAGGGGTCGATCTCGCCGCGCTCGCCCTTGAAGAACCACTCGATGAACGTGTCCGAGCCGCCGACCGGTCCGCACTCGAAGTCGATGAGCGGCCAGTGCACGGCGATCTTCGGCAGGCCGGGCAGGGCCCCGAGGGCGATCTCCTCGATGCTCGGCTGCATGGCGGCGGTCAGGGCGACCGAGTCACCGTCGCAGCTCAGGCCGGCGTTGATCCAGAGGATGTGGATCGGTTTCTCGTCCGTGCCGACCGCGGCGGAGTCCGGTTCCGCGCCCGTGGCCGGGGGTGCTGCGTTCATCACTGCCTCCCGGGGAGGAAAACGGCGAAGCCGACGGAATCGGCCCTTGTCCTGGCTAAGAGTCGGCCAGCTCCGCCGACCGCGCACCCGTGGACCGCGGCCCGTCCGGCGCCGTCTCCTTGCGGACGAACGCCCGCCGCAGCGCGTGGTAAGGGGCTTCGGGGTCGAAGAAGATCTCGCGCATGCGGCCGAGTTCACGCTCACGGACCGCCGCCAGTGGTGCGACGGCCTCCCGGCGCTCGTGCTCGGCCTTCTTCGCGGCGAGGCGGGTCTGCGCACCGGGAGCGGCCGACCAGCGTTCGGCCAGTCGGGTGACCTCGTCGGTGAAGCGGGCGGGAGCGCACTCGACCACCCGGTCGACCAGGCCGGTCTCCCGGGCCCGGCGGGCGCTGACCGGAAGGGCCTCGCGGGTCAGCCGTTCCGCCATGGCGGCGCCCACCCGGCGCGGCAGGCTGTACGTCCAGTACTCGGAGCCGGTCAGGCCCATGAGCCGGTAGTGCGGGTTGAGCACGGAGCCGGAGCGGCACCACACCTCGTCGGCGGCCAGCGCCAGCATGACCCCGCCGGCCGCGGCGTTGCCGCCGACGGCACTGACGACGAGCCGGTCGGTGGTGGTCAGGACGGCCTCGACGAGGTCGTTCATCGCGTTGATGTTGGCCCAGGACTCGGCGGCCGGATCGGGTGCCGCCTCGATGACACCGAGGTGGATGCCGTTGGAGAAGAAGTCGCGGGCGCCGCCCAGCACCAGCACGGAGGTCGGCCGGTCGCACGCCGCGCGGTAGGCGTCGAGCAGGCGCCGGCAGTGGTCGGTGGACTGGGCGCCGCCGGGGAACGAGAAGGACAGCACGCCCACCGCCCCCTCCTCCCGGTACCGGATGTCCGACCAGCCGTCGTCGCCCGCCGACGGCAGCACGGGCGCCGGGACCTCCCGCAGTCCGGCGGGCAGCCCGGTCGGCGCTCCCCCCGCCAGGGCGAGCGCGGCGGGCAGCTTGCAGGCACGCGGGGCGCCGGCCCCGGTGCGGGCCCGCAGCTCGGGAAGCCACACCGCGCCGTCCACCGTGGCCCGGCAGACCGCGCCCGCCCGGGTGGCGAGCAGGTCGCCGGGGCGTCCGCGCAGCCGCGGCTCGGCGTGGCCGCCGTGCAGGAACCACTCCCGGCCGAGCAACTCGTCCAGGACGCCGGGCTGGGAGTCGGCGGCGCGCAGCTTGCGCAGGACGGTCGCGGTCGGATCGGCGGACCAGTCGACGCGGCGCGTCCCCTGGCGCATCGGGGGCCGGGTCCGGGCACCGGGCACGCTCGGCAACGTGCCCTGGCCGAGTGGGGTGTACGTGCCGGACGCGAACCGGTCGACGGCGGTCAGCACGGCGTCCAGGGCGGCGTCGGCCAGCTCGTTGCGGTACAGGTCGCTCTTGCCGACCCGTGGCGCCGGGCAGCCCGCCGTCGCCCACACGGGGCCCGCGTCCATCTCCTCCTCGGCCTGGAGGACGGTCACGCCCCACGCGTCGGCGCCCTCGTGGACGGCCCAGTCCAGGGAGGACGGCCCGCGGTCGCCGACGGGCCCGGGGTGCACGATCAGGCAGGTTCGCGCCGTCCAGACCGCACGGGGCACGACGGTCCTGAGCATGGGGGCCACGATCAGGTCGGGGGCGTGCCGGTCGACGGCCGCGCTCACGTCGTCCCCGCGGGGTGTCACCTCGGCGTGCACGTCGTGTCCGCGGTCCCGCAGCTCGGCGTGCACGCGCTGGGTGAGGCTGTTGTAGGCGCTGGCGATGAGCAGGATGCGCATGGCGACCCTTCCGAGGGTGCGTCGGGCGTCGGTGCTGTGGGCGTCCGGCTGCCTGTGATGGTCGGACAGGCGGGCCCTCGAACGTCGACACCAGCGCCGCTCCTCACCCGCACGGGTGACACTTCCCGCCACATGGCAGGGCTCCGGTCGAGGGACACAAAAGTGCCCTCAATCGGCACAAGTGGGACACTTGAACTGTTCTGGGCACGGACGGACGTGCCCTCCCGCGAGCGCACAGGCAGGTCGGCCATGCCCGAGGAACGCAAGTCGTCGAAACCGTCGAACGGCCACGGAACCAGTCGCCACCAGGGCCGCGAGCAGCACGGCTGGTCGCCGGACGTCGACGAGACGCGGCAGCAGGAGGACAACCCGAGCGCCCGCCGGTCCTTCCACGCCGAGAAGCACGCGCCGGGGCGCGGGGCGGGCCGGAAGACCTCGAAGGAGGAGCGCACGCCGGTCCCCGGCGACGTCGCTCCCGACAACGCCCGGCGGGGCGAGAAGCGCGGCGCCGAACCGGAGAAGGGCATGCGGGACACCGGCGGCCGGGGCCGCTCCGGACGGCCGAGCGGCACGAAGGACGACGCCGCCTTCACCGGCGTCGACCCGGACGAGCCCGAGGGCAGGCGCCGGCCCGGCTGATCCCCGCCGCCGCGGCCGACACGCGCGTGATCATGTAGGACGCGCTCGGTACGTACTGCTGTATTGATGTCCGGACGACCGGCTCCCCCCAGCCGTCCGAAGGGCAGACCGTTCCATGCCGTCACCACGTTCCCGCACGCGTGCGCGCACCCCCTGGTTCGCCCTCGCGGCGCTCTCCGCCCTGGCCGTGTCCCCCCTGCCGGCCCACGCCCGGTCCGAGAACCGGGCGCCGGAGTTCGAGGAGCGGGTCCTCTTCCAGGCGGCCGCCGACCCGGGCGGCTACGCCTGCTTCCGCATCCCGGCGATCGTGCGGACTACGGACGGCACGCTGCTCGCCTTCGCCGAGGGCCGCGTCCTGAACTGCGGGGACGCCGCCGACATCGACATCGTCCTCAAGCGCTCCACGGACGGCGGACGCACCTGGGGCCCGCTCCAGGTCGTCAACGACGGCGGCGGCGACACGCACGGCAACCCGGCGCCGGTCGTCGACCGCGCCACCGGCCGCGTCCTGCTGACCGAGACCTACAACGCCGGCCGCACCGACGCCGCCAACTGCGCGATCCCCTGCGCCCGCACGCCCCACCTCCAGTACAGCGACGACGACGGGCGCACCTGGTCCGCACCCCGCGACCTGAGCCCCGGGATCCTGCCGGCCGGCTGGAACTCCTGGTACGCCACCGGCCCCGTGCACGGCGTCCAGCTCACCGGCGGCGGCCACCCCGGGCGGCTCGTCGTCGGTGTCAACGCCGAGACCTGGGACGGCGACCGCGTCACCGCCAACCACGCGGCCCTCGTGGTCAGCGACGACGGCGGTGAGCACTGGAAGGTCGGCGCCACCGACACCTGGCCCGTCGCGGCCGACGGCACCTTCCGGCAGAAGCCCTCCGAACTGACCCTCGCCGAACGCGCCGACGGAGCGCTCCTGGTCAGCGGCCGGGAGGAGCGGGGCACCGACCTCGGCCACCGCACCCAGGCCGTCAGCCGGGACGGCGGCGACAGCTTCGAGGCCCCCTTCCGCACCCTGCCCGACCTGTACACCCCGCAGGTGCAGGGGGCCCTGCTCCGCCTGGGCGACCGGATGCTGCTCTCCGCCCCCGCCGATCCCGACCGCCGCCGGACGATGTCGGTCCGCTCCTCCTACGACTCCGGCGCGACCTGGGACAGCGCGGACCGCGGCACCGTCGTCACCCGGGACTGGTCCGGCTACTCCGACATGGTGGCCGTCGACGACACGACGGTGGGCCTCCTGTACGAGGCCGGGGCGGTCGACGCCCGCGACGAGATCCGCTTCGCCCGCTTCACCGAGGACTGGCTCCTGCCGCGCCGGTCCGCCGATCCCACCACCTCCGACCTCGCCCCCGGCGCGGCACCCGCCGCGGTGCTCGGCGGAGCCGGGACGACGTCCGGCGCGGTGGGCGGCGCGCTCGCCCTCGACGGCGCCGACGACGCCGTACGGCTGCCTTTCGACCAGCGGCTGCCGCTGGGGACCGGTGACTTCACGGCGTCGCTGCGGTTCCGGTACGCGGCGGCCGACGGGGAGCAGCCGCTGCTGTGGATGGGCGGCGTCGGGACCGCGCAGCCGCAGGTGTGGCTGCGGGCCGAGCCCGGCGCCGGACGGGTCCAGGGGCTGATCACCGCGCGCGACGGCGCGGCGGCCCCGCGCTCGGCGTGGGTGCGCACCGACGGCGCGCTCAACGACGGGCGCTGGCACCATCTGGCCCTGCGCCGTGGCGGAGGCCGGCTCGCACTGTTCGTGGACGGCGCGGCGGTCGGCGAGACCGCGGACGTGCCCGGGTCGGTCGGCCGCGACTCGCCGTTCGGCGTGCACGTCGGCGAGCGCGTGGACGGGCGGGCCCGCCTTACCGGCGCGGTCGACGACGTGCACGTGTGGAACCGGGCGCTGACCGACGAGGAGATCGCCGCCGCGGACCCGCCCGCGGCCGTCGGGAACACCGTCGTGCACCTGCCCATGGACACCGTGGACGCGGTGGCGGCGGGCGGCTGAGAGCCCCCCGGAGGCTCAGCGGTGGCCGGTCCCCACCGGGGCGGGCACCGACGCGGCGCTGTCGTCGCCGGGCGCGGGCGCCTCCGGGTCGTGGGAGCGGCGCTTGGCGATGACCGCGCACACCATGAGCTGCATCTGGTGGAAGAGCATCAGCGGCAGCACGGCCAGCGAGGCGTGGGCGCCGAACAGGACGCTCGCCATGGGCAGTCCGGCGGCGAGCGACTTCTTCGACCCCGCGAACTGGATCGCGATCCGGTCCTCCCGGCCGAAGCCGAGCCCCTTCGCCCCGTACCAGGTCAGCAGCAGCATCACGGCGAGCAGTACCGCCTCCACGGCCAGCAGCCCGGCCAGCCGGACGGGGCTCACCTGGTGCCAGATGCCCTGGACCATGCCCTCGCTGAACGCGGTGTAGACGACGAGGAGGATCGAGCCGCGGTCCACGAGCTGGAGGACCTTCTTGTGGCGGGCGACGAAACCCCCGATCCAGCGGCGCAGCACCTGCCCGGCGGTGAACGGCACCAGCAGTTGCAGCACGATCTCCAGCAGCGAGTCGGCGGAGAAGCCGCCCCCGCCGCTGCCCAGCAGGGCGGCGGCCAGCAGCGGCGTGACGACGATGCCCACCAGCGAGGAGAAGGACCCGGCGCAGATCGCGGCGGGCACGTTGCCGCGGGCGATGGAGGTGAAGGCGATCGAGGACTGGATGGTGGAGGGGACCAGGGTGAGGAAGAGCAGGCCCTGGTAGAGGGGGTCGGTCAGGAAGACGGGCACGAGTCCGCGCGACGCCAGCCCGAGCAGCGGGAAGACGACGAAGGTGCAGGCC
Organism: Streptomyces sp. WAC 04229; assembly: GCF_003947455.1. Taxonomy (GTDB): domain Bacteria; phylum Actinomycetota; class Actinomycetes; order Streptomycetales; family Streptomycetaceae; genus Streptomyces. The sequence goes on from NZ_QHJH01000015.1 coordinate 22,012, forward strand.
AGCACGGTGACGTGGAGCCGCCAGTGACGTACCCCGTCCATCGCCTCACGGGTGGAGAGCCGGGCGCCGTAGAGGAAGAAGAGGAACGCGATCGCCGCGGTGGAGGCACCGGAGGCGACGTCCGCGCCCGTGCCGCGGGCCGGCAGCAGGGCCGCGAGGCCCACCGTCCCGAGCAGCAGCAGGATGTACGGGTCGATCGGCATCCATCGGGGCCGTCGCAGGCGTTTCACGGTGCTCCACTTGCTTGTCCACGGTCGTTCGCGGGCCCACGTCCGCAAGGCTCGCGGGTCCCCGCTCCATCCTGCTCGCCCGCGCTGCGATCGGGAATCCGGTATACCGCTCTGACTGTCATCACGGACCGCGATAGCCTGGTGCCGTGTACGACCCCTCCCACCTGCGTACCTTCCTGTCGGTGGCCCAGACGCTGAGCTTCACGCAGGCCGCCCGGCGGCTCGGGCTGCGCCAGTCCACCGTGAGCCAGCACGTGCGGCGGCTGGAGGACGCCACGGGGCGTCAGCTGTTCAGCCGCGACACGCACTCGGTGGAGCTGACGGAGGCCGGGGAGGCGATGCTCGGGTTCGCCCGCCGGATCCTGGAGGTGCACGAGCAGGCCACCGCCTTCTTCACCGGCACCCGGCTGCGCGGGCGGCTCCGGTTCGGGGCCTCGGAGGACTTCGTGCTGACCCGGCTGCCGGAGATCCTGGAGGGCTTCCGGCACGACCACCCCGAGGTCGACCTGGAGCTGACGGTGGAGCTGTCGGGCACGCTGCACCGGCAGTTGGCCGACGGGGAGCTGGACCTGGTGCTGGCCAAGCGGCGGCCCGAGGACCCGCGGGGCGAGCCGGTCTGGAGCGACCGGCTGGTGTGGATCGGCGCGGAGCGGCTGCGTCTCGACCCCGACCGCCCGGTGCCGCTGATCGTCTATCCGCCGCCGGGCATCACCCGGGCGCTCGCGCTCGAGGCCCTCCAGCGGCAGGGCCGGGAGTGGCACGTCGCGTGCACCAGCGGCAGCCTCAACGGCCTGATCGCGGCCGCCCGCGCGGGCCTGGGCGTGATGGCGCACTCGCGCGGGCTCGTCCCGCCCGGCCTGGTACGCGTCCCGGACCGGACCGGACTGCCCGAGCTGGGCCGCGTCGACTTCGTGCTGGTGCACGGGCGGCGCCGGCCCTCCGCGCAGGGCGCGGCGGACGCGCTGGCGGCGGCGGTCCTCGCGGGCGGCGACCGGCTGCACCGGCCTCAGCGGGCGGGGCTCGGATAGGTGAGCTGCTTGACCCGGCGCAGGAAGGGCGACGCCTCCACGTGCTGGACGCCCTCCAGCCGGCCGAGCGGGCCGCTGAGGTAGGCGTAGAGGTCGGCGGTGCTGCGGACGACCGCCGTGGCGATGATGTTGGAGGGGCCGGCCGTGGCGGCGGCGTGGGCGATCTCGTCGTGCGCGGCGAGGGCCTGGCCGACCCGGTGGAGGGCGGCCGGGCTGGTGGTGATCCACAGGACGGCGGCGGTGGGGTAGCCGAGGATCTCGGAGTGGTACTCCACGTCGACGTAGACGGCCCCGGAGGCGAACAGCGCGGCCAGGCGGCGCTTGACGGCGGACTCGGAACGCCCGGTGGCCCGCTGAAGCTCCGGGTGGGTGGCGCGCCCGTCGCGTTCCAGGACGGCCAGCAGCGGCTCGTCCTCGGGCTCGATGCGGGCCGGTTCCGGCGCCGCCGGGCCGTGCCGGGGGCGCAGGGCGGCGACCTCGTCGTCACTGAGCACGGCGAACTTGCGCAGCCAGCCGCTGGGACCGCCGTAGAAGCGGTGCAGCATCTGGTGGGCGTGGATCTCCAGGACGCGCGGGGTGCGCGGCAGCTTGCCGAGCAGCAGGTCGTCCCGGTCCCCCGCGCTGCGCGGACGGGTACCGAAGATGATCTCCGTACCGCCCGCCGCCAGCCCGATCCAGCTGGTGTCGGGCCGCTTGGCGAGCGCGTCCGCGATGGCCGGGGCGCTGTCGGGGACGCAGCGCAGCCGCAGCGTCCAGTGGTCCTGGCCGAGCCGCTGGGCGTCCCGCACGGCGACCACCCGCAGCCCGCCCTCGGCGCACAGCCTGCGGTAGCGGCGGGCGACGGTCTGGTCGGAGACGCCGAGGACCGCCCCGATGCGGCTGAAGGAGGCACGGCCGTTGATCTCCAGCGCGTCGAGGAGGCGCAGGTCCAGCTCGTCGAAGGTGTCGGATTCCATCCGCATGACCGCTGCTCCCGTCGGATTTCGTCGGCCGGAGGCCACGGACCGGCGCGATCGGCCGGGCGCGCCTCATCGTACGGAGGCACGGGAAGTCGTCGCACACAGGGAGAAGACGGAAATGCGTACATGGGGGCCGCTGACGGCGGTGTGCCTCGGGACGTTCATGCTGCTGCTGGACGTGACGATCGCGGTCGTCGCGCTGCCGGACATGGCCCGGGGGCTGCACGCGTCGCTGAGCGATCTGCAGTGGGTGATGGACGGCTACGCGCTGGCACTGGCGGCGCTGCTGCTCGGCATGGGGGCCGCCGCCGACGTGCTGGGGCGGCGCCGGGTGCACGTGGCGGGCGTGGTGCTGTTCGCGGCGGCGTCGCTGCTGTGCGGGCTGGCCACCGGGCCGGGGATGCTGGTCGCCGCGCGCGGGCTGCAGGGCGTGGGCGCGGCGGCGATGTTCGCCACCACGCTGCCGCTGCTCGGCTCGGTGTACCAGGGGCGCCGGCGGTCGATGGCGCTCGGCGTGTGGGGCGCGGTCAGCGGTGCCGCGGCGGCCGTGGGGCCGGTGCTCGGCGGGCTGCTCACGGACGGTCCGGGCTGGCGGTGGATCTTCTGGGTGAACCTGCCGGTGAGCGTGGCGGCGGTCTGGCTCACGCTGCGCGTGGTGCCGGAGTCGCGCGGTGCGCGCGGGCGCCGCGTGGACTGGGCGGGTACGGCCACGTTCGCGGCGTTCGCGGGTGCGGTGACCTACGGGGCGGTGCGGGCCGGGTCGCACGGCTGGACGGAGGCGGGCACCCTCGCCTCCTTCGCCCTCGCGGCGGCGGCGCTGGGCGGCTTCGTCGCCGTCGAGCGCCGGGCCGCCGATCCGCTGCTCGATCCGCGGCTGTTCGTGCGGCCCGCGTTCTCGGGCGTGATGCTGGGTGCGCTGGCCTTCAACGCGGCGGCGTTCGGCGTGATGGCGTACACCTCCATCTGGCTGCAGACGCTGCTCGGGATGAGCCCGGTGCGCGGCGGGCTGGTGTTCGTGTGGCTGTCGCTGGCGTCGTTCGTGGTGGCCGCGGCGGGCGGGCGGCTGCTGCACGGGGTGCCCGCGCGCTACACCATCGGGGGCGGGCTGCTGCTGATCGCGGCGGGGCAGTTCGCCATGGCGTTCCTGGACGCCTCGTCCGGCGCGTCCGCCCTGGTGCCGGGGCTGCTGCTGGTGGGCGTCGGTACGGGCCTGGTGTCGCCGGGGATCGCGGGCGCCGCGCTGGCGGCGGTGCCGGCGGAGCGGGCCGGGATGGCGGGCGGCGCGGTCAACACCTTCCGGCAGCTCGGGTACGCGCTCGGCATCGCCGTGTTCGGCACGGTGCTGACCTCGCGGATGACGGACACGCTGCCGCACGACGCGGCGCACGGTCTGGCGGGCGGTGCGGCGGGCGCCCTGGAGGGCGTGTTCGGCGAGCACGCGCTGCGGGCCGCGTTCGCCTCCGGACTGAACGCCGCGGCGCTGACCGCGGGCACGGTCGCGGCCGTCGCCGGGGTGCTGGTGCTCGTGCTGGTGCGGGCCGGCCGCGAGAGCCGCGACACGCGCGTGACGGCCGCCGCGGAACCGGCCGCGGAGAGGGAGCCGGCGACACCGTACCGGCGGTAAGTGGGTCGTACAGATTCGGTGGAGATTACGCCACCGAAACTTACTCAACCGTCAGGAAACTGTCCGACCCTTCCCCATGTGAGCGTATTTTCTCTCGCTGACCAGCGCGAACATGAGCCCTGCTCGAATTCGGCACCCCTCCCGTCCCCGCTTCGGGTGGGGTAGCTTTCACCGCGCTGTTCGGGGCTTCATTCCAGAGCGGGGAGCGGGGTTTGCGTGAGTTCACCAGTCCTCCCTTGACGTCGGCACCGCCGGTGGGCGGTCTGGCCGACGTCGTCTTCGAGCATGCCCAGGAGGATCCGGAGCACATCGCTCTGGGGCGCAAGGACGCGGCCGGGCAGTGGCGGGACGTCAGCGCGGGCGCGTTCCGCGACGAGGTGCTCGCGCTCGCCAAGGGGCTGCTCGCCCAGGGCATCCGCTTCGGCGACCGGGTCGCCATCATGTCCCGCACCCGCTACGAGTGGACCCTGTTCGACTTCGCCCTGTGGACGATCGGCGCGCAGGTGGTGCCCATCTACCCGACGTCCTCGGCGGACCAGTGCATGTGGATGCTGTACGACGCCGAGGTGACGGCCGCGGTCGTGGAGCACGAGGACCACGCGATGACGATCGCCACCGTCATCGACCGGCTGCCGCACCTGCGCGGCCTGTGGCAGCTCGACTCGGGCGCCGTCCAGGAGCTGTACGACGCGGGGGCGCACCTCGACGACGAGGTCGTCCACCGGCACCGCAAGGCGGTCACGCCCGAGTCGGTCGCCACCATCATCTACACCTCCGGCACCACCGGACGGCCCAAGGGCTGTGTCATCTCGCACGGCAACTTCATGTGGGAGGCGGACACCGTCATCGAGCGGTGGGAGCCGGTGTTCCACTCCAAGAAGGGCGACGAGGCGGCGACCCTGCTGTTCCTGCCGCTCGCCCACGTCTTCGGCCGGATGGTGGAGGTCGCGGCGGTCCGCGGCAAGGTCCGCTTCGGCCACCAGCCGCAGCTGAACGCCGCGGCCCTGCTGCCCGACCTGGCGGCCTTCAGACCCACGTTCATCCTGGCCGTGCCCTACATCTTCGAGAAGGTGTTCAACGCGGCCCGGCGCAAGGCCGAGAAGGAAGGCAAGGGCGGCCCCTTCGAGAAGGCCGTCGACGTGGCCGTCAGGTACGCCGACGCGGTGGAGGCGAAGGCCTGGGGCACCGGGCCGGGGCCGTCCGCGGGACTGCGGATGCAGCACCAGCTGTTCGACAAACTCGTCTACGCCAAGGTGCGGGCGGCGATGGGCGGACGCATCCGCAACGCCATGTCGGGCGGCTCGGCGATGGACCGGCGGCTGGGTCTGTTCTTCGCGGGCGCGGGCGTGCAGATCTACGAGGGCTACGGCCTGACCGAGTCCACAGCGGCGGCCACCGCCAACCCGCCCGAGCGCACCCGCTACGGCACCGTCGGCCGCCCCGTCCCCGGCGTCACCGTGCACATCGCGGACGACGGCGAGATCTGGCTGAACGGCGAGAACGTCTTCCAGGGCTACCTCAACAACCCGAAGGCCACCGACGAGACCCTGCACGACGGATGGCTGGGCACCGGCGACCTGGGCGCCCTGGACGAGGACGGCTACCTCACCATCACCGGCCGCAAGAAGGAGATCCTGGTGACCTCCGGCGGCAAGAGCGTCTCCCCGGGGCTGCTCGAGGAGCGCGTGCGGGACCACCCGCTGATCAACCAGTGCATCGTCGTCGGCAACGACCGCCCCTACGTCGCCGCCCTCATCACCCTGGACCAGGAGGCGGTCGAGCACTGGCTGACGATGCGGAACAAGCCGCAGATGCCCCCGGCCGACCTGGTGCACGACTCCGACCTGGAGACGGAGGTGCGGCGCGCGGTCGTCGCGGCCAACACGCTCGTGTCGCAGGCCGAGTCGATCCGCACCTTCCGCATCCTCGCCCAGCCGTTCACCGAGGAGCACGGCCTGCTCACGCCTTCGCTGAAACTGAAGCGCAAGGCCATCGAGAAGGCCTACGGTGCCGAGGTCGCGGCCCTTTACACGGCGTGAGTTCCACGGTCAGGAATGCGCGAGGGCTCGTGATCGTTGACGATATGAGTACCACCTGACGACAACCGAAGGATCAAGAGCTCGTGAGCAGCAAGGTCCCCCCGATCATCCTGAACAACGGCGTCGAGATGCCCCAGCTGGGCTTCGGCGTCTGGCAGGTGCCGGACGACGAGGCGGAGACCGCCGTGGTCCAGGCGCTGGAGGCCGGGTACCGCAGCATCGACACCGCGGCGATCTACGGCAATGAAGAGGGCACCGGCAGGGCACTCGCCGCCTCCGGCGTGGCCCGCGAGGATCTCTTCGTCACCACCAAGCTCTGGAACAGCGAGCAGGGGTACGACTCGACCCTCCGCGCCTTCGACGCCTCACTGGCGAAGCTGGGCCTGGAGTACCTGGACCTCTACCTGATCCACTGGCCCGTACCGGCCAAGGACCGGTACGTCGACACGTACAAGGCGTTCGAGAAGCTGCTCGCCGACGGGCGGGTGCGGGCCATCGGCGTCTCCAACTTCCTGCCGGAGCACCTGGAGAGGCTCACCGGCGAGACGTCGGTCGTCCCGGCCGTCAACCAGATCGAGCTGCACCCGCACCTTCAGCAGCACGCCTCCCGCGAGGTCCACGCGGAGCAGGGCATCGCCACCGAGGCGTGGTCCCCGCTCGGCTCCGGCAAGGGGATTCTGGAGATCCCGGCGATCGTGGCCATCGCCCAGAAGCACAACCGCACGCCGGCCCAGGTCGTGCTGCGCTGGCACCTCCAGCTCGGCAACGTGGTGATCCCGAAGTCCGTGACGCCGTCGCGGATCAAGGAGAACATCGACGTGTTCGGCTTCACCCTGGACACCGAGGACCTGGCGGCGATCAGTGCGCTGAACGAGGACCGGCGTCTGGGTCCGGACCCGGCGGAGGTCGACTCCTGAGCGGCGCCTGAGCGTCGGACAGGAGGGGAGGGGCCCGGCCGGGCCCCTCCCCTCCTGTCAGTTGGGCTGCCCCAGCGGACGTACGACCACCGTGTTGACGTCGACGCCGGCCGGCTGGGTGGTGGCCCAGACGATCGAGTCGGCGATCTGGTCGGCGGTGAGCAGGTCGCCGGGCGGCAGACCGCCGGTCGCCTCCCAGAACGGAGATGTTGCCCGGCGTGTGCACGAACCCGGCGACGCTGCCGACCAGCACGATCCGCCCGCGCTGCTGATCAGGGCGTCGATCGACGCCCTGATCAGCAGCGCGGGTCCGAGCACGTTGGTCAGCACCATCTCCGTCCAGCCCTCGGGGTCGCCCTCGGCCACCGAGTCGTGGGTGGCGAACCCCGCGTTGGCGACCACCGTGTCGAGGCGGCCGAACTCCTTGAGCGTCGCTTCGACGGCGGAGGCCACCTGGGTGTGGTCGGCGGCGTTGCCGACCAGGGTCAGCAGGCCCTCGGGGTCGCCGAGTTCGCCGGCGAACGCGCGCAGCCTCGCCTCCCCGCGCCCGGTGACGGCCACCCGGTGCCCCGCGTCCAGCAGCCGCCGGGCGACGGCGGCTCCGATACCTCCCCCACCTCTCGGCTTCGCTCGAGCCGGGGGGACCCCCATCGCCGCCGGTGATGAGCGCGACCGGTGCGTCGGTCGTGGTTCCCCCTTGTGTCTGTGCCCGGGTGTCTGTGCCCGTCTGTCCGCGCAGGCACCTCTTCCGGACGGAGGGGAGTCCATCACTTGGAGCGCTCTCGAAGTCAAGGGCCCGGCACCGCGGCCTTTCAGACCGGCCGTACCGCCGTGTACACGGTGTGCGCCACCAGCACGAACACGTCCTGCCGCCGGTGCACACTCCCCTCGTCCCCGGGGTCGAGCAGTCGGTCCAGGGTGTCCCGGTCCACGGCGTCCAGACCGTCGCCGACCCGCTCGCGGAGCCGGGAGAGGGAGGACGCCGCGTAGTCGCGGGCCGCGTCGGAGAGGGGCGCGGGCAGGTCGAGGAGGAAGCTGCGGGTGCCGGTGGGCTTCAGGCCGGCGGCGGCCAGCAGCGCGGGCCAGTCCTCCGTCTCGGGCACGGAGCCGGGCAGGTTCGCGCGCATCTCGGCGAAGAAGTCCTCCTCCACGGCGTGGATCCTGGCCTGGAGCCCGGGACGCCCGAACCCGATGTCGCGGGGGAGGAACCGGGCGGGCAGTCCGCCCTCCAGGATCGCCAGCGTGCCGCCGGGCGTGAGATACCCGCCGAGGGCGGCGAGGGCGGCGCGCTGGTCGCCGAGGTGGTGCAGGCTCTGGCTCGCCCACATCAGGTCGGCCGGGTACTCCAGCTCGCCCAGGGCACCGGGCAGGTCGCCGGTGAGGGTACCGAAGCGGTCGGCGACACCGAGCCGGGCGGCCCGGTCCCGGGCCCGTTCCAGCAGCGGACCGGCGCCGTCGGCGGCGACGACGCGGGCGCCGGGGAAGACGTCGGCGAACAGGCAGGAGACGACGCCCGGTCCGCTTCCGACGTCGACGACCAGGCCGGGGTCCGTCACGTCCCGCGCCAGCCAGCTCAAGGCCTGCCGGTACAGCGGCGTGTACAGCTCGGCCTGCGCCTCCAGCATCGGGGCCATCTCGGCCCAGTCCAGGTCGGTGTGGTCGTGTCCGGTTCCGTGGCCGTGGCCGTGCCCGTGCGCGGAACCGTGCTCGTCGTGGTGGTGGTCGTGCGCCATGCTGGTCAGCCTCCCGTTCGCGATGACCTCAGGGTGCGACGACTCACCCCGTTCGGGCAAACAATGTTGCCGGTCCCGCAAAAATGTGGAGGCCGCCGGGGCCCGGCCCGCAAGGACCGGACCCCGGTGACTCACCCGTGGGGGAAGCCGCTCACGACAGCGGCGGGTAGGCGTTCTTCATCAGCTCCTGGAACTGCGCGGAGAACCAGTGCCCGGAGACCGGGGCGTTACCCAGCGCGCCCGAGGGGCTGTTGCCGTTGCGCGCGTTGCCCTCGTAGGTCGGGTCGCACATCCGGTCGAAGCCCTTGCCCTCGTCGTTCGGGATCTCCTCGCTCGCTCCGTCCGACTCGCCCGGGGGCTTCATCCAGACGTACGCGTCGATCCCCGCGGCGGGACTGGCCTTCGGTCGTTCGCCGAGGCCGGCTCCGGACTGGTTGCACCAGTTCCCGAGGTGGATGCGGCGGTCGTAGCGTCCGCCGTTCACGTAGGTGTCCACGTTGGTCGTGGCACCCGGACCGGTGGGCCGGGCAGTGCCGCCCCAGCCGTTGCGCGAGGTGTCGATCAGCATGCCGAGGTTCTGGTCGAAGCCGATCGAGACCAGCTTGTCGCGCATGGCCTGGGCGTAGGACAGCTCGTCGGTGTAGCGGTTCCAGTCGACCCACTTGGACTGGCGCACGGACGTCCCGTTCACCGAGTCCGTGATCTTGAAGTTGTCCTCCTTCAGAGCGCTGTAGTTGGCGGTGTTGACGATGAAGCCGTGCACGTCGCCGACGGTCGCGCCCTCGGTGGTGGCCGCGGTCTTGAACATGTCGGCGGAGGCACCGAAGTTGTCGTCCCAGCCGAGCCAGCCGTGGTGGCCGGCGTCGACGTAGTTGTAGACGTTGCCGATGTCGCCGAGCTTGTTCAGGGCGTAGCCGACGCCCTTCTGGTAGTTGCCGTTGGCCTTCATCACGTCGCAGTTCGGCGTGGCGGTCGGCCGGCCGCTGACGTTGGTGACCAGGTTGGGCAGGGAGTCGATCTCGACCGTGGTGACGATCCTCAGACCCGCGTACTTCGGGTCGGCGAGGATCTCGGCGATCGGGTCGATGTACTGCGTCTTGTACTTGTCGATCTCCGTCGGGCCCAGTTCGCCGTTGGAGGCGAGGGCGGCGCAGTCACGGCCGGGCAGGTTGTAGATGACGAGCTGGACGGCGAGTTCGCCGGAGCCCTTCTGCGTCAGCGCCTCGTCGAGGTGATCGCGCAGACCCATGCCGCCGTTCACGCCGTTGATGGCGGCGATCCGGTCGAGCCACACACCGGTGGGCTGGTTCGCGATCCGGGAGCCGCCCGGTTCGGCGGCCGCCTTCGCGGACCACTCGGGGTTCACGTAGACCTTGGCGCCGTCGTAGGGGTTGTTCACCCGGTCGGACGGTCCGGTCGGGTCGGTCGGGTCCGGCGGATCGGTCGGGCCGCCGTCGACGTTGCAGGTCACGCCGTTGAGGGTGAAGGTGGCCGGGACCGCGTTGGTACCGCTGTAGGTGGCCTGGAAGCCGAAGCTGGCCGAACCGCCCGTGGCGAGGGTGCCGTTGTACGACTCGCTGGCCGCGGTGACGGCGGCACCGCTCTGGCTGACCTTCGCGTTCCAGCCGCCTGTGACCTTCTGGCTGCCGGCGTAGGTCCATCCCAGCGACCAGTTCGAGGTGGCGGCACCGTTGTTGGTGACGGTCACGGCGGCGGTGAAGCCGCTTCCCCAGTCGTTCTGCACCTTGTAGTCGACGGTACAGGCGGCGGCCGCGGCTCCGGCGCTCGCGGAGTGGGCGGCCAGCGCCGTGCCGGAGGCGCCGGCGACCAGCGTCAGGGCAGCGAGCATCGCGGTTCTGGTACGGGTCATGAGTGCGGGTTCCTTCTTTCGTGGGGGTGCGGGTGCTGTCGTCCGGGGCCGCGCGTCCATCGGCGCGGTCCGCTGCCGATCGGCATGGGGGTGCCGTCGTGATCGAAGGTCAGGAACAGCCCCCGGGCACGGTGCGGGAGCCCGGGGTGGGTGCGGGCCGGCGGACCGGCCGAAGACGCGTGGGAGGACAGGCCGCGGCTGCGGCTAAAAGTCCTGAACGCGGAAGGTGGAGCGGGGGGTGTCGCATGAGCGACTCCTTGCAGCTCGGGCACGCCGTGACGGACGCGCCGACTGATGGAACCGCTCCCACTGGTTCAGCGAAGGTAGCGCCAAGTGACGGCAAAGAACAGAGGAGTTACCGACTTTCTCGCCGCTCGACCTGTCGAATCTTTTCGACTCTTCACGCATCTTGACCGCCGTTGCCCCCCTCTCCACTATGGGAGCGCTCCCACTGGTTCAAGGCTTGTTGCTCCTCCCCCACCCCCTCCCCGAGCCGCAAGGAGGAACCAGCACCATGCACCCCCGACACAGACGCAGACGCCGCACCGCGCGGCGGCTGTGGACCGCCGCGCTGGCGGCCCTCGCACTCCCCCTCACGATGCTGAGCGCCGGTTCGACTCCCGCCCAGGCGGCCGCACTTCAGTGCAGCGTGGACTACAGGACGAACGACTGGGGCTCGGGCTTCACCGCGGAGCTGACGCTCACCAACCGCGGCACCGACGCCATCGACGGCTGGACGCTGACGTACGCCTACGCGGGCGACCAGAAGCTGACCAACGGCTGGAACGGCACCTGGTCCCAGTCGGGCCGGAACGTCACGGTCAGGAGCGCCTCGTACAACGGGCGGGTCGCCGCCGGGGCCGCCGTCACCACCGGGGGGCAGTTCACGTACAGCGGCACCAACGCGGCCCCCACGAACTTCGCGGTCAACGGCACCTCGTGCGTCGGCGCGCACCAGCCGCCGATCACGGTGCTGACCAGCCCGGAGGCGGGCGCGGTGTACTCGCAGGGCGAGGCGGTGCCGCTCGCGGCCACGGCTGCCGCGGCCGACGGCGCCGGCGTCAGCAAGGTGGAGTTCTACGACGACACCACCCTGCTCGGCACCGACACCAGCGCGCCCTACACGCACTCGGCCTCCGGCTTGACCGTGGGCAGTCATTCCCTGGTGGCGAAGGCGTACGACAGCACGGGCGCCTCCGGCAGTTCGACGCCGGTGGGCATCACCGTCGCCTCGGGACCGGCCGTGGTCGCCTCCCCCGGCCAACTCGGCGTCCAGCAAGGCGAGTCGGGTACGTACGAGGTCAAGCTGTCGAAGCAGCCGACCGCCAGTGTCACCGTCACGACGTCCCGCGCGAGCGGAAACACGGGGCTCTCGCTCACCGGTGGGGCGACTCTCACCTTCACCCCGTCGAACTGGAACACCGCCCAGCGGGTGACCGTCTCCGCGGACGCCTCCGGCACCGGCTCGGCGGTCTTCGAGTCGACGGCCCCCGGCCACGGCAAGGCCGCGGTCACCGTGACCCAGCTGGCCGCGGCGAAGGACTACGACGCCCGCTTCCTGGAGCTGTACGGGAAGATCACCGACCCCGCGAACGGCTACTTCTCCCCCGAGGGCATCCCGTACCACTCGGTCGAGACGCTGATCGTCGAGGCGCCCGACCACGGGCACGAGACGACCTCGGAGGCGTACAGCTACCTGCTGTGGCTCCAGGCCATGTACGGCAAGGTGACCGGCGACTGGTCCAGGTTCAACAACGCCTGGGAGATCATGGAGACGTACATGATCCCCACCCACGCCGACCAGCCGACCAACTCGGCCTACAACGCCTCGAAGCCGGCGACCTACGCACCCGAACTGGACACGCCGGACGAGTATCCGGCGCCCCTGGACGGCGCGGTCTCCGTCGGCCCGGACCCGATCGCCGCCGAGCTGAAGTCGGCGTACGGCACCGGGGACGTCTACGGCATGCACTGGCTCCAGGACGTCGACAACACCTACGGCTACGGCAACTCGCCGGGCAAGTGCGAGGCGGGTCCGACGGACACCGGCCCCTCCTACATCAACACCTTCCAGCGCGGTGCGCAGGAGTCGGTGTGGGAGACGGTTCCGCAGCCGACCTGCGACGCCTTCAAGTACGGCGGCCCCAACGGCTACCTGGACCTGTTCACCGGCGACGCGTCCTACGCGAAGCAGTGGAAGTTCACCAACGCCCCGGACGCCGACGCGCGGGCCGTGCAGGCCGCGTACTGGGCGGACGTCTGGGCCGAGGAGCAGGGCAAGGGCGACGAGATCGCCGGGACCCTCGACAAGGCCGCGAAGATGGGCGACTACCTGCGCTACGCCATGTTCGACAAGTACTTCAAGAAGGTCGGCGACTGCGTCGGGCCGTCGAGCTGCCCGGCCGGCACCGGCAAGGACTCCTCGCACTACCTGCTGTCCTGGTACTACGCCTGGGGCGGCGCGGTGGACACCTCGGCCGGCTGGGCCTGGCGCATCGGATCCAGCCACACCCACGGCGGCTACCAGAACCCGCTGGCCGCGTACGCGCTGAGCACCTACGCCGACCTGAAGCCCAAGTCTGCCACCGGCGCCTCCGACTGGGCCAAGTCCCTCGACCGGCAGGTCGAGTTCTACCGCTGGCTCCAGTCCGACGAGGGGGCCATCGCGGGCGGCGCGACCAACAGCTGGGCGGGCCGGTACGCGACACCGCCGGCCGGTACGCCGACCTTCTACGGCATGTACTACGACGAGAAGCCGGTGTACCACGACCCGCCGTCCAACCAGTGGTTCGGCTTCCAGGCGTGGTCCATGGAGCGGGTCGCCGAGTACTACCAGCAGAGCGGGGACACGGCGGCGAAGGAGGTCCTGGACAAGTGGGTCGACTGGGCGCTGTCGGAGACGACGGTCAACCCGGACGGCACCTTCCGGATCCCCTCGACGATGCAGTGGTCGGGGCAGCCCGACACCTGGAACGCCTCCTCCCCGGGTGACAACGCCGACCTGCACGTCACCGTCTCCGACTACACCAACGACGTCGGTGTGGCGGCGGCCTACGCCAAGACCCTGACGTACTACGCCGACCGCTCGGGCGACACGGAGGCGGCCGCGACCGCCAAGGCGCTGCTCGACGGCATGTGGGAGAACAACCAGGACGCGCTCGGCATCGCCGTCCCGGAGACCCGCGCCGACTACAACCGCTTCGACGACCCGGTGTACGTCCCGAACGGCTGGACCGGGACCATGCCGAACGGCGACACGATCGACGCGTCGTCGACGTTCGCCTCGATCCGCTCCTTCTACCAGGACGACCCGGCCTGGTCGAAGATCGAGGACTATCTCGCGGGCGGTGCCGCGCCCACATTCACGTATCACCGGTTCTGGGCGCAGGCGGACATCGCCCTCGCCATGGGTTCGTACGCGGAGCTACTGGAATAGCCCCCGCGGGGCGCTCCGCGGGTTGGGCGGGTTCTTTGGCTGCGGGCCGAGTGTGGCTGGTCGCGCAGTTCCCCGCGCCCCTGCGGGGCGCTCAAGGCTCCGCGTGCTCGGTCTCGTCACCGGACGACGGGACCCCTGCCGGGCGGCCCTCGTTCTTCGCGAGGGCCGCCCGGTGCTCGTACGTGTTCTGCTCCTGACGGAAGGACGGTTCCCCACCGTGCGAAGAACCAGGATCGTCACCGTTCTGCTGGCGCTCGCGGCCGGTCTCCTGGCGGGCAGCCCGCCCACCGCACTGGCCGCCGGCGCACCGGAGGCGGCCGTCGCCGCCGACACCTACACCTGGAAGAACGCCCGGATCGACGGCGGCGGATTCGTCCCCGGCATCGTCTTCAACCGCACCGAGAAGGGCCTGGCCTACGCCCGCACCGACATCGGCGGCGCCTACCGCTGGCAGGAGTCGTCCCACACCTGGACACCGCTCCTCGACCACGTCGGCTGGGACGACTGGGGTCACACGGGCGTGGCCAGTATCGCCACCGACTCCGTCGACCCCGACCGGGTGTACGCGGCGGTCGGCACCTACACCAACGACTGGGACCCGGGCGACGGCGCGGTGCTCCGCTCCGCCGACCGGGGCGCGACCTGGGCGAAGACGGACCTGCCGTTCAAGCTGGGCGGCAACATGCCGGGCCGGGGCATGGGCGAACGCCTGGCCGTCGACCCGCACGACAACGACGTGCTCTACCTGGGCGCGCCCAGCGGCCACGGCCTGTGGCGGTCTACCGACGCGGGCGTGACCTGGTCCGAGGTGACGGCCTTCCCGAACCCCGGGAACTACGCGCAGGACCCCGGCGACACGTCCGGCTACGCCTCCGACAACCAGGGCATCACCTGGGTCACCTTCGACGAGTCGACGGGCCGCGCGGGCACGGCCACGGGGACGGTCTACGTCGGCGTCGCCGACAAGGAGAACGCCGTCTACCGCTCCACGGACGCGGGCGCGACCTGGGAGCGGGTCGCCGGCCAACCCACCGGGTACCTGGCCCACAAGGGCGTCCTGGACGCGGAGAACGGACACCTGTACCTGGCCTACAGCGACACCGGCGGGCCGTACGACGGCGGCAAGGGGCGGCTGTACCGGTACACCACGGCGACGGGCACCTGGACGGACATCAGCCCGGTCGCGGAGGCGGACACCTACTTCGGCTTCAGCGGCCTGACCGTCGACCGGCAGAACCCGGGGACGGTCATGGCGACGGCGTACAGCTCCTGGTGGCCGGACACGCAGATCTTCCGCTCGACGGACAGCGGGGCGAACTGGACGCAGGCGTGGGAGTACACGTCGTACCCGACCCGCGAGAACCGCTACACGATGGACGTCTCCTCCTCCCCGTGGCTCACCTGGGGCGCGAACCCGGCGCCGCCCGAGCAGACCCCGAAGCTGGGCTGGATGACGGAGGCGCTGGAGATCGACCCGTTCGACCCGGACCGGATGATGTACGGGACGGGGGCGACGATCTACGGCACGGAGAACCTCACGAACTGGGATTCCGGCGGCAAGTTCGCCATCGAACCGATGGTGCGCGGCCTGGAGGAGACCGCGGTCAACGACCTCGTCTCCCCACCGTCCGGTGCGCCGCTCCTCAGCGCGCTGGGTGACGTCGGCGGCTTCCGGCACACGAGCCTGACCGAGGTGCCGTCGATGATGTTCACCTCCCCGAACTTCACTTCCTCCACGAGCCTGGACTTCGCGGAGGCGAAGCCGGACGTCGTCGTGCGGTCGGGCAACCTGGACTCGGGGCCGCACGTCGCGTTCTCCACGGACAACGGCGCCACCTGGTTCGGCGGCGCCGACCCGGCGGGAGTGAGCGGCGGCGGCACGGTCGCGGCGGGCGCGGACGGCGGGCGCTTCGTGTGGAGCCCCGACGGCACCGGGGTGCACCACACGACGGGCTTCGGCACCTCATGGCAGGCGTCGAGCGGCATCCCGGCCGGCGCGGTCGTCGAGTCCGACCGGGTGGACCCGAAGACCTTCTACGGCTTCAAGTCCGGCAAGTTCTATGTCAGCAAGGACGGCGGCGCGACCTTCACCGCGTCAGCGGCGACCGGCCTGCCCGCCGGTGACAGCGTCCGCTTCAAGGCCGTGCCGGGCCGCGCGGGCGACGTCTGGCTGGCCGGGGGCGCGCCGGACGGGCCGTACGGTCTGTGGCACTCCACGGACGGCGGCGCGACCTTCACCAAGCTGCCGAACGTCGAGGCGGCCGACACGATCGGCTTCGGCAAGGCGGCACCCGACGCCTCCTACCAGACGCTCTTCACCAGTGCGGAGATCGGCGGCGTCCGCGGCATCTTCCGCTCCACCGACGCCGGAGCGAGCTGGACCCGGGTCAACGACGACGCGCACCAGTGGGGCTGGACGGGCGCGGCCATCACCGGGGACCCGCGGGTGTACGGCCGGGTGTACGTGGCGACCAACGGCCGGGGGATCGTGTACGGCGACACGGCCGGCGACGGCGGCACCGATCCCGGCCCCGACCCGGGACCCGCCGGTGCCTGCGAGGTGACGTACACGGTCACGAACCAGTGGCCCGGCGGCTTCCAGGCGGACGTGCGGCTCACCAACACCGGCACGGCGGCCTGGAACGGCTGGTCCCTCGACTGGACGTTCGCGGGCGGCCAGCGGGTGTCGCGGATGTGGAACGCCGAGCACACCCGGTCGGGCACCACGGTGACGGCGGGGAACGTCGGCTGGAACGCCCGCGTCGCCCCCGGCGCCTCGGTCGGCTTCGGCTTCACGGGCGAGTGGTCGGGGGCCAACGCGGCACCGACCGCGTTCCGGATGGCCGGGCGGAGCTGCGCGACCGGCTGAGCCGGGGGTGGGGTGGGTGTCCGAGGACGCCCACCCCACCCGTGTTCACGGTGTGTACACCGTCGGCCTCGGCGCCGTCGGCATGCCGTCGCCGAGGAAGAAGCTCGGGTGCGGCGGCTGGTTGTACGCGGTGTTCTGCCAGGCCAGGGCCGTGCGGTACTGGGTGTCGTGGAGGAGGGTCGTGATGCGGGTGCCGGTGTCGTACGGCGTGGAGTAGACGCGCAGGGCCGTGTTGTCCGACGTGCGCCAGACGACCTCCTCGCGCCAGTCGCCGAGTATGTCGCCCGCGAGGACCGGGGTGGCCTTGGTGCCGTTGTTGGACGCGACGCCGGACCCGGTGAGCAGGCGGGTGTCGCCGGAGGGGCCGTACTTGTCGACGCGGGTGCCGTCGAGGAGTTCGCGGACCGGGTCGCCGTCCCACCAGGACAGGAAGTTGGTGCTGGAGGGCTTGCGGCCGTTCACGACCGTGCCCCTGGGGTCGCGGATGCCGCTCTCGGCGGAGGACCAGGACTCGGCGCCCGGGCTGCCGGACCAGATGTCCCCGGCGACGCCCCGGCCGTTGTCGCCGCTCGCGCCGGTGGACCAGATGATCCGCCCGGTGCGCGCGTCCGCCATCCAGGACGAGGGCTTCGAGGCGTCCTCGTCCACCTTGAACTCCTCCAGTCCCGCCCGGGACGGGTCGAGGTCGCCGACGTGCATGGCGTCGCCGTGGCCGTTCCTCGTGGTCCACAGGGCGTTTCCGTTGTCGTCGACGGCCATCGCGCCGTAGACGATCTCGTCCCTGCCGTCGCCGTCGACGTCCGCGACGGAGAGCTGGTGGTTGCCCTGGCCGTCGTAGCCCTTGCCGGTGTTGGTGGAGGAGTTGGTGTCGAAGGTCCAGCGGCGGGTGAACCGCCCGTCGCGCCAGTCCCAGGCGGCGATCACGGAGCGCGTGTAGTAGCCGCGCGCCATGATCAGGGAGGGCCGGGAGCCGTCCAGGTACGCGGTGCCCGCCAGGAAGCGGTCGACGCGGTTGCCGTAGGAGTCGCCCCAGGAGGAGACGCTGCCCCGGGCGGGGACGTAGTCGACGGTGCCCATGGCCCTGCCGGTCCCGCCGTCGAACATCGTCAGGTACTCGGGGCCGGACAGGACGTAGCCGGAGGAGTTGCGGTGGTCGGCCGAGGAGCTGCCGACGACCGCGCCGGTGCCGTCCCGGGTGCCGTCGGCGGTCTTCATCGCCACCTCGGCCCTGCCGTCGCCGTCGTAGTCGTACACCTGGAACTGGGTGTAGTGGGCGCCCGAGCGGATGTTGCGCCCGAGGTCGACGCGCCACAGCCGGGTGCCGTCCAGCCGTAGGCCGTCGACGATGGTGTTGCCCGTGTACCCGGACTGGGAGTTGTCCTTGGCGTTGGTCGGCTGCCACTTGAGGACGAGGTCGAGCGCTCCGTCGCCGTCGAGGTCGCCGACGGAGGCGTCGTTCGCCTCGTAGGTGTAGGAGACGCCGTCGGGTGTGGTGCCGCCGGCGGGCGGGCTGATCGGCACGTCCTTGTAGCCGGCCCGGAACTGGACGGCGTGGACGGAGTCGCCCTGCTCGGTGCCGTCGACGACGGCGCGGACGGTGTAGTCGGCGTGGGACGGGGCGCCGGCGTGGAAGAAGGTGGTGGAGCCGGTGAGGGGGGCGGCGTTGACCTTCGTGCCGGCCCGGTAGACGTTGAACGCGACATTGTCCGGGTCGGTGCCCAGCCAGCGCCAGCCGACCAGGTTGCCGTCGCCGGTGTGGACGCTGACCACGCCCCGGTCGAGGGCCTCGACCTGACGTGCCGTGGCGGCGTGGGCGGTGCCGGGGGTGAGCGCGGTCAGGCCCGCGCCGACCAGCCCCGCGGCGGCGAGGGCGGCGGCCAGGACGAGCGGGCGTCTGCGGTACGTGTGGGGGTGCCTCACGGGGCGGACCTCCTGGAGGACGGATGGGTTCCGCCTCTCAGTCGCCGCCCGGGAGGGCCGGGTTGCCGCCCCCGGCCTACGACTTCACGAACGCGCGGAGGGTGAAGACCGGGTCGGGCCGGGGCCGGTCCTGGTCCGGCAGGGCCGCGAGCCGGGCGGCGAAGCGCTCCGCGCCCGGCTCGCCGGGCGGCAGCGTGACGAACCAGCCGCGCCGCAGGTCGGCGACGGTGCGGCGGGGGCTGCGGCCCTGGCCGTGGCCGGTGAAGCGGGCCTCCCCCGCCGGGACCAGGCCGTGCGCGCGGGCGTGCGCCTCGACGAGGGCGGCGGCGTCGTGCGCGGTGCTGGGCGGGCGGGCCGCGAGCACGGCGTCGATGTCACTGCCCACGTTGTGCGCGGCGCCCTTGTCGACGGTGGTCACGTACACCCCGCCGGGCCGCAGGACGCGGGCGCACTCGCCGACGATCGCCCGCACGTCCCCGGCGCCCTCCGCCAGGTGCAGCAGCCACACGCTGGTGACGGCGTCGAACCCGCCGTCGCGAAAGGGCAGCCGGCGGCTGTCGGCGAGCACGACGGCACCGGGCAGCCGGGCCGCGGCCCGCCGGGCCATGGCGGGGGCGAGGTCCGCGCCGGTCACCCGCGGGGCGCCCGGCGCGGCCGCCAGCCGCCGGGTGACGATGCCGGTGCCGCAGGCGACGTCGAGCAGACTGCGCGCCCCGCGCGGCACGAGGCTCAGTACCGCCCGCGCGGCGGCCTCGGCCCGGGGCTCGCCGCCGCGGGCCGCGTCGTACCGCTCCGCTTCCTTGTCGTAGTCGAGCACACCGTCAGTGTGCCCCGTGACCGGCGGCCAGATCCTGAACTCTGCGCGCCAGCTCGACGTCCTTCGCGGTGACGGCGCCGCCCGCGCTGTGCGTGTGCACCGCGAGGGACACGGTGTTGTAGCCGAGGGTGAGGTCGGAGTGGTGGTCGAGTTCCTCCTGCACCTGGGCGACGTGCACGACCATGGCGGTCGCCGCGAAGTGCGAGCCCAGCCGGTAGGCACGGGTGAGGCGGCCGTCCTCGAGGGACCAGCCCGGCAGCTCGGTCAGCCGCTCTTCGATCTCCTGCCGCGACAGCGGTTCGACGGGCATGTGCCACGCTCCTGTCCTGGGGGCCCGGGTACCGGGGGTGCCCCTTCAGCCTGCCACAGCACGGCCGTCGGAGCCCTGGTCAGGAGGGCGGGCCGGTCCCGTCGCGGCCCGCGGTCGGCTACCGTTCGGCCCATGACCGCACCCACGTCCGGCACCGCCCCCGCCCCCCAGGGCGTGGGTCCGCTGCTGAGGGCCTGGCGGGAGCGGCGGCGGGTCAGCCAGCTGGAGCTGGCCCTGCGCGCCGACTCCTCCGCCCGGCACATCAGCTTCGTCGAGACGGGCCGCTCCCGGCCGAGCGAGGAGATGGTGCTGCGCCTCGCCGAGCACCTGGACGTCCCCGTGCGCGAGCGCAACGCCCTGCTGCTCGCGGCCGGTTACGCCCCGCACTATCCGGAGACCCCGTTGGACGACCCGGCGCTGGGCGCCCTGCGCGAGGGCATGGAGCGGCTGATCCGGGGCTACGAGCCGTATCCGGCGCTGGTCGTCGACGGGACGTACCAGGTGCAGGCGGCCAACCGGGGCGTGGCGGTGCTGATGGACGGTGTCGCCGAGCATCTGCTCGCGCCGCCGCTGAACGCGATGCGGCTGACCCTGCACCCGGAGGGACTGGCACCGCGCATCCGCAACCTGCGCCAGTGGCGCGGGCACCTGCTGGAGCAGATGGAGCGGCAGATCGCCCTGCAGCGCTCGGAGCCGCTGCGCGCGCTGTACGACGAAGTGGCGGCCTATCCGGTGCCGGACACCGCGCCGGAGCTCGCGCCGGACGGGGAACCGGACGAAGTGGTGCCGTACTTCGCACTGCCGATGCGGATCGAGCACGAGGGCCGCACCCTGTCGTTCATCTCGTCCATCTCCACCTTCAACACCCCGATGGACGTGACGGTGGCCGAGCTGGCCATCGAGACGCTGCTGCCGGCCGACCCGGCGACGGTCAAGTACCTGCACTCACTGCTGTCCTGACAAGGTTGATCGCGAACACCCCTGTGAGAGCGGCGGGGGTACATGACAGACTGCGGTGTGACTTGGGCGCGTTGGGGAGGCGTGGCGTGAGTGAGCGACGGGCCGCACCCACCGTGGGCCAGGTGGTCCTCGGCAGACGGCTGCAGGAACTGCGGGA
Organism: Streptomyces sp. WAC 04229; assembly: GCF_003947455.1. Lineage (GTDB taxonomy): Bacteria > Actinomycetota > Actinomycetes > Streptomycetales > Streptomycetaceae > Streptomyces. Next base: position 42,881 of record NZ_QHJH01000015.1, read on the forward strand.
GACCGCGGGCCTCAGACGCGAGGAGGCCGCCAAGGTGCTCCGCGTGGCCCCGGCCACGGTGCGGCGCATGGAGATGGCCGAAGTCTCACTGAAGATACCGTATGTCCAGATCCTCCTGACGACGTACGGGGTCGCCTCCGACGAGGTCGCCGCGTTCGTCACCCTCGCCGAGGAGGCCAACCAGCCGGGCTGGTGGCAGCGGTACCACGACGTGCTGCCGGACTGGTTCAGCATGTACGTGAGCCTGGAGGGCGCCGCGCGGATCGTGCGCTCCTACGAGCCGCACTTCGTCCCGGGTCTGCTCCAGACCGAGGACTACGCGCGCTCGGTCCTGGAGGCCGGGACGATCGGCAACGCCGGCGGTGACGCCGTCGAGCGGCACGTGTCCCTGCGGATGGAGCGTCAGCGGCTGCTGGACCGCCCGGACCCGCCGCACCTGTGGGTGGTGATGGACGAGACGGTGCTGCGCCGCCCGGTCAGCGTGCACGGCCGGGTGATGCGCGAACAGCTGGACAAGCTGCTGGAGTTCGCGTCCCGCGACCGGGTGACGCTCCAGGTCGCCGAGTTCGAGGACGGGCCGCATCCGGGGACGTACGCGCCGTTCACCCTGTTCCGGTTCGCGGAGCCGGAGCTGCCCGACATGGTCTTCACCGAGTACCTGACCGGCGCCCTGTACCTGGACTCCCGGCCCGAGGTCTCGGCGCACCTGGAGGTCCTGGACCACATGACGGCGCGTGCCGCGTCGACCCAGCGCACCGAGAAGGTACTGCGCGAGTACCGCGAGAACTACTGACCCGGCGACCCCGCCACCGAGGCCCGAGGCTCCCAGGAGACGACACGGCATGACCGGATTCGACGGCAGCGCCGCCCCCATCGACACCAGCCGGCCGCACCCGGCGCGTGTCTACGACTGGTGGCTGGGCGGCAAGGACAACTACCCGGTGGACGAGGAGCTGGCCCGCAGGATCCTCGCCGCGGACGGCACGGCGGTGCGCGGCGCGCGCGCCAACCGCCGGTTCATGCACCGGGCGGTCCGCACCCTCGCCGAGGCCGGGATCCGGCAGTTCCTGGACATCGGCACGGGCATCCCGACCGAGCCGAACCTGCACCAGGTGGCGCAGGCGGTGGCGCCCGAGTCGCGGGTCGTGTACGCCGACAACGACCCGATCGTCCTGCGGCACGCGCAGGCGCTGCTGCACGGCTCGGCGCAGGGCTCCACGGAGTACGTGCACGCCGACGTCCGGGATCCGGACCTGATCCTGCGGCTGGCGGGCGAGACCCTGGACTTCGGCCGTCCGGTGGCGCTGTCGCTGGTGGCGCTGACGCACTACCTCGGCGACGCGGTCGACGGTGACGACGTGCACGGACTCCTCGGGCGGTACGTCGACGCCCTCGCCCCGGGCAGCCATCTGGTGCTGTCGCAGGTCACGCCCGATCTGAACCCGGAGGCGGTGGGGCGGGCCGCCGCTCTGTTCACCCGCGCCGGCACGCCGTTCCACCCGCGCTCGCTCAGCGCGTTCGCCCGCTTCTTCGACGGCCTGGAGCTGCTGGGCCCCGGCATCATCCCGGTCACCGGCTGGCGGCCGGACCCGGAGGACGTGGCCGCCCAGGCCGAGGGCATCGTGCCGGTCTACGCGGGGGTCGCGCGCAAGCTCTGACCCGGACGCCGGACACCGGGCGCCCGCGCTGACCCGTACGGGCCCCGCGAACGGGTGCGCTCCCGTGCCCGCCCCTAGGTTCGAGAACCAGGGCCAGCAAGGGAGCGCACGTGACCGACACGCGGACACCGCCCACCGAGCCGGGCGCGGCGCTGCTGCGCGCGGGACGGTTCTTCCGGCCGGGTACCGCCGCACCCGACCTGCACAGCATCGGGCTGGTCGGCGGCCGGGAGGCGGACGCCTTCTACCGGGACCGCTGGAGCCACGACAGGGTCGTCACCTCCACGCACGGCGTGAACTGCACGGGCTCGTGCCGCTGGAACGTGTTCGTCAAGGACGGCATCATCACGTGGGAGACGCAGGCCACGGACTATCCGTCGGTCGGCCCGGACCGCCCCGAGTACGAGCCGCGCGGCTGCCCGCGGGGCGCGGCGTTCTCCTGGTACACGTACTCGCCGACGCGGGTGCGCTACCCGTACGTGCGCGGGGTGCTCCTGGAGATGTACCGGGAGGCGAGGGCGCGCCTGAAGGATCCGGTGCTGGCCTGGGCGGACGTCCAGGGCGACCCCGAGCGGCGGCGGCGCTACCAGCGGGCGCGGGGCAAGGGCGGGCTGGTCCGGGCGGACTGGGACGAGGCGGTCGAGATGATCGCCGCCGCCCACGTCCACACCATCCGCACCCGGGGCCCCGACCGCATCGCGGGCTTCTCCCCCATCCCCGCGATGTCGATGGTGTCGCACGCGGCGGGCGCCCGCTTCCACTCCCTCATCGGCGCGCCGATGCTGTCGTTCTACGACTGGTACGCCGACCTGCCCGTGGCCTCCCCGCAGGTCTTCGGCGACCAGACGGACGTGCCGGAGTCGGGCGACTGGTGGGACGCGGCATACCTGATCATGTGGGGTTCGAACGTGCCGGTGACCCGGACGCCGGACGCGCACTGGATGGCGGAGGCCCGCTACCGGGGCCAGAAGGTCGTGGTGGTGTCGCCGGACTACGCCGACAACACCAAGTTCGCCGACCAGTGGCTCCACCCGCACCCCGGCACGGACGCCGCGCTGGCCCTGGCGATGGGGCACGTGGTGCTCAAGGAGTTCTTCGTCGACCGCGCCACCCCGTTCTTCGACGACTACGTGCGGCGCTTCACCGACCTGCCGTTCCTGGTGACGCTGACCGAGCGGGACGGGGCGTACGTCCCGGCGAAGTTCCTGCGCGCCGCCGACCTCGGGCAGGGCGGTGAGGACGCCCGCTGGAAGACGGTCGTGCTGGACGGTGCGACCGGCCGCGCGGTCGTCCCGAACGGCTCCCTCGGCTTCCGCTGGAACGAGGCCGACCAGGGCCGCTGGAACCTCGACCTGGGCGAGGTGCGGCCACGGCTGACCCTGCACGGGCACGAGATGGCCTCGGGCGTCGAGGTGCTGCTCCCCCGCTTCGACACCGAGGGCGGCGCGCACGGGCAGGGACGCGGTGACGTGCTGCGCCGGGGTGTCCCGGCGACGCGGCTCGGTGGGGCGACCGGACCACTGGTGACGACGGTGTTCGACCTGCTGCTGGCGCAGTACGGGGTGGCGCGGCCGGGAGTGCCGGGCGACTGGCCGGCGTCGTACGAGGACGCGGCGGCGCCCGGCACCCCGGCCTGGCAGGAGACGCACACCTCGGTCCCGGCGGCGGCCTGTGTGCGCATCGCGCGGGAGTTCGCGCGGACCGCGGAGCGGTCCAAGGGCCGCTGCATGATCCTGATGGGCGCGGGCACCAACCACTGGTTCCACTCCGAGACGATCTACCGGACCTTCCTGGCCCTGCTCCAGCTCACCGGCTGCCAGGGCCGCAACGGCGGCGGCTGGGCGCACTACGTGGGGCAGGAGAAGTGCCGTCCGGTGACCGGCTGGGCGACGCTGGCCGCGGCGTCGGACTGGTCGCGCCCGCCGCGGCAGATGATCGGCACCGGGTACTGGTACCTCAACACCGACCAGTGGCGCTACGACCGGTTCCGCGCCGACGTGCTGGCCTCGCCGCTCGGCGAGGGGCGGCTCTCCGGCATGACGGGCGCGGACTGCCTCGCCCTGTCGGCGCGCACGGGGTGGATGCCCTCCTACCCGACCTTCGACCGCAACCCGCTGGAGCTGGGCGAGACCTTCGGCGACCCGGTCGCGAACGCGGTGGCCGAACTGCGGGCGGGCACCCTGAAGTTCGCGTGCGAGGACCCGGACGCGCCGGAGAACTGGCCGCGGATCGTGACCCTGTGGCGGGCCAACCTGCTCGGCTCCTCGGGCAAGGGCGCCGAGTACTTCACCAAGCACCTGCTGGGCACCCAGTCCTCGCTGCGCGCCGAGGAGGCCGCGCCCGGCGAGCGCCCGCGGGACGTCGTCTGGCACGAGGAGGCGCCCGAGGGCAAGCTCGACCTGCTGCTGTCGCTGGACTTCCGGCACACCTCGTCCACGCTCCTCTCGGACGTGGTGCTGCCCGCCGCGACCTGGTACGAGAAGCACGACCTGTCCAGCACGGACATGCACCCCTACGTGCACGCCTTCTCCCCGGCCGTGAGTCCGCCGTGGCAGGCGCGCACCGACTTCGACACGTTCAAGGCGATCGCGGAGAAGCTGAGCGAGCTGGCCGCCGGGCACCTCGGGGTGCGCAAGGACCTGGTGGCGGCGCCGCTCCAGCACGACACACCGGGCGAGATCGCCCAGCCGGGCGGGGTGGTACGGGACTGGCGGCGCGGGGAGTGCGCTCCGGAGCCCGGCAGGACCATGCCGAACCTGGTCGTGGTGGAGCGCGACTACACGGCGGTCGGCGCGAAGTTCGCGGCCCTCGGCCCGCTGGTGGAGACGAAGGGCCTGCCCGCCAAGGGCATCACCCTGAAGCCGGACGAGGAGGTAGAGCGGCTGCGGCAGACGAACGGCGCGGTGCGCGGCGGCCCGGCCGACGGGCGCCCGGCGCTGGACACCGCCGTCAAGGCCGCCGACACCGTCCTGGCCCTGTCCGGCACGACCAACGGGCGGCTGGCCACCCAGGGCTTCCACACCCTGGAGGCGAAGACCGGGCAGGAGATGGCGCACCTCGCCGCCGAACACCAGGGCAAGCGGATCACGTACGCGGACACGCAGGCGGCGCCGGTGCCGGTGATCACCTCGCCGGAGTGGTCGGGCAGCGAGGCCGGCGGGCGGCGGTACACGGCGTTCACCCTCAACACCGAGCACCTCAAGCCCTGGCACACCCTCACCGGACGGCAGCACTTCTTCCTCGACCACGACTGGATGCACGAGCTGGGCGAGGCGCTGCCGGTGTACCGGCCGCCGCTGGACATGAGCCGCCTGTTCGGGGAACCGCAGCTCGGTCCGGACGGCCACCGCGAGGTGACGGTCCGCTACCTGACCCCGCACAACAAGTGGTCCATCCACTCCGAGTACCAGGACAACCTGTTCATGCTGGCGCTGTCCCGGGGCGGCCAGTGCGTCTGGATGTCGCCGCAGGACGCGGACGCCATCGGGGTCGCGGACGACGACTGGATCGAGGCGGTCAACCGCAACGGCGTGGTGGTGGCCCGCGCGATCGTCTCGCACCGCATGCCGCCAGGCACGGTGTACATGCACCACGCGCAGGAGCGCACGGTGAACACGCCGCTCACGGAGACCACCGGCAGGCGCGGCGGCGTCCACAACTCGCTCACCCGGCTGCTCCTCAAGCCGACCCATCTCATCGGCGGCTACGCCCAGTTGTCCTGGGCGTTCAACTACCTCGGCCCGACGGGCAACCAGCGCGACGAGGTGACGGTCATCCGCCGCCGCAGCCAGGAGGTCGAGTACTGATGCGCCCGATGGCCCAGATCGCGATGGTCATGAACCTCGACAAGTGCATCGGCTGCCACACCTGCTCGGTCACCTGCAAGCAGGCGTGGACCAACCGGCGGGGCATGGAGTACGTCTGGTTCAACAACGTCGAGACCCGCCCCGGCCAGGGCTACCCGCGCCGCTACGAGGACCAGGAGCGCTGGCGCGGCGGCTGGGAACTGAACCGGCGCGGCGCGCTGAAGCTGAAGGCGGGCGGCCGGATCAAGAAGCTCGCCGGGATCTTCTCCAACCCGAAGCTGCCGGAGATCAAGGACTACTACGAGCCCTGGACGTACGACTACAAGAACCTCACCGACGCCCCGCTCGGCGACGACTACCCGGTCGCGCGGCCGGTCTCGCAGCTCGACGGCAAACCGATGAAGATCGGCTGGTCCTCGAACTGGGACGACGACCTGGGCGGCGCGCCCGCCTACGGCGACCTGGACCCGATGGTGGAGCGGACCCGTCAGCAGGCGTCGGAGAAGGTGCGGTTCGCGTACGAAGAGACGTTCATGTTCTACCTGCCGCGCATCTGCGAGCACTGCCTCAACCCGTCGTGCGTGGCGTCCTGCCCGTCCGGGGCGATGTACAAGCGCTCGGAGGACGGCATCGTCCTGGTCGACCAGGACCGCTGCCGGGGCTGGCGGATGTGCGTGACCGGCTGCCCGTACAAGAAGGTGTACTTCAACCACCGCACCGGCAAGGCGGAGAAGTGCACCTTCTGCTACCCCCGCATCGAGATCGGCGAGCCGACGGTCTGCTCGGAGACCTGCGTGGGGCGGCTCCGGTATCTGGGGGTGGTCCTGTACGACGCCGACAAGGTGACCGAGGCCGCCGAGACACCGGACGAACGCGACCTGTACGAGGCGCAGCTGGGACTCTTCCTCGACCCGGAGGACCCGGCGGTGCGGCGGGCGGCCGAGGAGGCGGGGATCCCGTTCGACTGGATCGAGGCGGCCCGGCGCTCCCCCGTGCACGCCCTGGTCAGCAGGTACCGGGTGGCGCTCCCGCTGCATCCGGAGTACCGCACGATGCCGATGGTCTGGTACATCCCGCCGCTGTCGCCGGTGGTGGACGCGCTGACGGAGACCGGGCACGACGGCGAGGACGCGGACAACCTGTTCGGCGCGATCGACACCCTGCGCATCCCGCTGGAGTACCTGGCCGAGCTGTTCACCGCGGGGGACGTGGGCCCGGTGCGGGCGTCGCTGGAGAAGCTGGCGGCGATGCGCGCCCACATGCGGTCGGTCAACCTCGGCGAGGACCCCGACCCGGCGGTCTGCGCGGGCGTCGGCATGCGCCCCGAGGAGGTCCAGGACATGTACCGGCTGCTGGCGCTCGCCAAGTACGAGGAGCGGTACGTGATCCCGACGGCGGCCGTCGGGGACGCGCACCGGCTGGAGGCGTCGGCGCTGCCGGACACGTGCAGCCTCGACACCGACGGCGGGCCCGGCATGGGCGGCGACGGGCCGTTCGGCCAGGACTCGGGACGCAGGATGCTGCCGCTGGTGCCGGTGGAGAACTTCCACATCCTGCGCCGGCGGCAGACCGCGGACGACGAGAGGGAGGCCTGATCCCATGCCCGGGTTCGAGGTGCTGTACCAGGCGGCGGCGCTCTGCCTGACCTACCCCGACGACGACTTCCGCGACCGGCTTCCGCTGCTGCGCGAGGCCGCCCCGCAGCTGCGGGCCTTCACCGACCACGCGGCCGTGACGCCCCAGGGCGAACTCCAGGCGCACTACGTGCAGGTCTTCGACTTCAGGAACCGGCACAGCCTGTACCTGAGCTGGTGGACCGACGGCGACACCCGCAACCGCGGGATGTCCCTGGTCCGCTTCAAGGAGCTGTACCGCGCCCACGGCCTGGAGTTCACCGGCGAGGAACTGCCCGACTTCCTGCCGGCGGTGCTGGAGTTCGTATCCCGCACCGGGGACATCGGCATGCTCACCGAGCACCGCGCCGCCCTGGACGAGCTGCGCTCCCGGCTGACCGCCTTCGGCACGCCCTACGCCTGCGTCCTGGACGCCGTGTGCGCCACCCTGCCGCCCGCATCCACCGGAGCCCGCCGATGAACGTCTTCCTCTGGGGCGTCCTGCCCTACGCCGCCTTCGCCCTGCTGATCGCGGGCCTGGTCTGGCGCCACCGCTACGACCGGTTCGGCTGGACGACCCGCTCCTCGCAGGTCTACGAGTCGAAGCTGCTGAACATCGCCTCGCCGGTCTTCCACTACGGCATTCTCTTCGTACTGGTCGGCCACCTGATCGGGCTGTTCGTCCCGGCGTCCTGGACCGGGGCGGTCGGCGTCGGCGAACACGCCTACCACCTGTTCTCCCTGTACGGCGGCACCCTGGCCGGGGTCCTCACGGTCGCCGGGATCGGGATGCTGGTCTACCGGCGCCGCACCAAGGCCCCGGTCTTCCGCGCCACCACCGCCAACGACAAGTTCATGTACGTCTTCCTGCTCGGCGCCATCGTCCTCGGCATGATCGCCAAGCTCTCCGACACCTCCGGCGACGGCTACGACTACCGCAGCACCATCGCGCCCTGGGCCCGCAGCCTGTTCACCCTCAGCCCGAAGGTGGGGCTGATGGAGGGCGTGCCGGTGCTGTACCACGTGCACGCGGTCGTCGGCATGGTCCTGATCGCCCTGGTCCCCTACACCCGGCTCGTGCACATGTTCAGCGCGCCGCTGCAGTACCTGACCCGCCCGTACGTGGTGTACCGGTCGCGCGACCCCAGACAGCTGGGGCCGCGCCCGGACCGGCGGGGGTGGGAGCGTACGGGCTCCTAGCCGCTAGGCCAGCTTGGCGGTGAGGGTGATGGTGGTGCCGGTCAGGGCCTGGCTGACCGGGCAGTTCTTCTTGGCGTCCTCGGCGGCGGCGGTGAACGCGTCGGCGTCGAGGCCCGGGACGGTGCCCTCCACGGTGAGGTGGATGCCCTTGATGCCCTCGCCGGGCTGGAAGGTGACGTCGGCGGAGGTGGTGAGCTTGGTGGGCGGGGTGCCGGCGCCGGCCAGGCCGTGCGACAGCGCCATGGAGAAGCAGCTGGAGTGGGCGGCGGCGATCAGCTCCTCGGGGCTGGTCTTGCCGTTCGCCTGCTCGGCGCGCGACGGCCACGACACCGGCTGCTCGCCGATGCCGGACGAGTCGAAGGTGACGACACCGCTGCCCTCGAGCAGGTTGCCTTCCCAGACGGTGTGTGCGGAGCGCGTGGTTGCCACGGCGGGTCCTCTCGAATTCGCTTGCTGTACTGGGGCAGTGGAAGCCCGTGCCCGGGTTCCCGACCCCATCCGATCACACTCCGGCCCGGCCCACCTTGCGCGCCGCCATCACCGCGTAGACCAGCACGCCCGCGAAGAGGAACAGCACACCCTGGTACACCGCCGCGTAGCCGGCGCCCGCGACGAGCCACAGCGAGAACGCGGCGGCGACCGTCGCGATCACGCCGTCCCGGACCAGGCGGGCCCGGTCGACCTTCTCGCCCTGGCCGGAGACGAGGTGGAAGATCTGGGCGGCGGCGGCCAGCAGGTAGGGCACGGTCGCGGTGAAGGTGGTGACGAGGACGAGGACCTCGAAGACCTTCGCCGAACCGGACGTGTAGTTGTAGACGGTGAGCAGGGAGGCGAGGACGACGGTGACGGCGACGCCGGTCGTCGGGACGCCCCGCCGTCTGCGCGCGAACGCGGCCGGGAAGAGGCCGTCCTTCGCGGCGGCGTACGGGGTCTGGGCGCTGAGCAAAGTCCAGCCGTTGAGGCAGCCGGTCATCGAGACCAGGGCGGCCAGCGCGACGGCCCAGCCGCCCCACGCGCCGCCGAACATGGTGTTCACGGCATCGGAGAAGGGCGCGGTCGAGGTGACCAGGCGGTCGTGGGGGACCGTGCCGAAGACCGAGAGCGTGCCCAGCAGGTAGACGAGGGCGGCGCCCGCGGTGCCGATGACCGTGGCGCGGCCGACGGTGCGGCGCGGGTCCTTCACCTCGCCGGCGCTGACGGCGGCGGACTCCACGCCCAGGTAGGAGAAGAGCAGGATCGCGGCGGCCGCGGAGACCGCGCCGACGCCGCTGGAGCCGCTCGCGTTGAACGGGCCGAGGTTGTCCGGGTCGAAGAAGAACAGCCCGCCGACCGCGACGAGCAGCAGCGGCGCGAACTTCAGCACAGTGGCGACGAACTGCACGGCGCCCACGTACCGGGTGCCCGCGAAGTTGGCGAGCGCGGGCAGCCACTGGATGACGAGCGCGGCCAGACAGGCGGTCCACCGGTGGTCGTTGACGGGGATCAGGACGTCGAGGTAGCCGACGGCGGCGACGGCCAGCGCCGCGTTGGACACCCAGGTGGTGATCCAGTACGCCCAGGCGGCGAGGAAGCCGGCGAAGTCGCCGAAGGCGCCGCGGGCGTAGACGTAGGGGCCGCCGGTGCGCGGGTCGCGGGCGGCGAGGCGGCCGAAGACCAGGGCGAGCGCGATGGCGCCGACGGTCAGGATGCCGAAGGCGAGCAGGCTGACGGTGCCGAAGGGCGCGACGGAGGCGGGGAGCAGGAAGATGCCGCCGCCGATGATGTTGCCCATGACCAGGGCGGTGGCCACGGGAAGCCCGAAGCGGCGGGCGTGCCGGCCGTTGCCGGAGGTGGGGTCGGGGGCCGCGGGGGTCTCCTGCGGTTCCGGAGCCGGTGGGGGGACGGTCCCGGTGACGTGCATGGGGTGGTGCGCCTCTCATGGAACGGTGGCCCGGGATCGCCGGGACGGCGCCCATGGTCGGGCACGGTCCGTCACACCTCAAAATCAGGCGCTTTTCTCCTGCACGAACCCGTCCGCGACGGGAAAAGGTGCGTTCTCGACGACGTTCGGCCGTGGATCCTCCACGGGCACCTGCGGGCCGTTGGACTCCCGCAGCCAGCGGCGCAGCACCCGGTGGACGTGTTCGGCACCGACGATCTCCGTGCCCTCCTCGGCCGGGTCGGACAGCACGGCCGGTGACAGCAGGAAGGCGCGCGACTGGGCGCCGCCGAGCCCGCCGTGGGAGCCGATCTGCTCCTCGAACGCGAGGACCTCGCCGTCGGCCGGGTCGTGGAAGGAGTTGACCATGATGTCGGCGGTGTGCGGGAAGGAGTGCGTGCGGCGTACGGCGTCGGCGGCGCCGGGGCCGAAGGGGGCGAGCGGGCCGGGATCCTCGTCGAGCCGGTCCAGGGGTATCTCGGCGCCGTGCGCACCCAGTACCACGCCGCCGTGCCGCTCGCTGCGCACCAGCAGGAAGCCGATGCCGGGGTGGTTGGCGAGGGTCGGCAGCAGCGCGGGGTGGCGGGCGTCGATCTCCTCCCTGGTCATCCGGTGCGGCACGTCCGGGAACGAGACCAGGCCGAGGTTGCCGGAGGCCAGCACGATCGGCTCGGAGCGGCGGCCGGCCGGGGTGTCGGCGGGTCTCTGCTGCGCGGCGCCCTCCTCGACGGGGCGGTGCAGGGCGGCGCGGACGGTGTTGCGGGCCTCGGCGCCGCTGCGGGTGCGCTGGGCGCGGCGCGGCACGGGCAGCCCGCAGCCGGCCCGGACCAGGTCGCCGAGGGTCAGTCCGTAGCGGGCGCGGAAGGTCTCGCCGGGGCTCTGGCCGTGGTCGGACAAGAGCACGATCCGGTAGGAGCGGGGGGCCTGGTCGGCGACCTTCTCGATCAGTGCCAGGGACCGGTCGAGCCGCCGCAGGACGTTGAGGGCGTCCCGGCCGTGCGGTCCGGAGTGGTGCGCCACCTCGTCGTAGGCCACGAGGTCGGCGTAGACGGCGGTGCGGCCGGCGAGCATGTCGCCCATCACCGCGGCGACGACCACGTCGCGTTCGACGACGGTGGCGAAGGCGCGGACGAAGGGGTAGAGGCCGCCGCGGGAGACGCGCGGGCGGACCTTGTGGGCGCGGGCGCGGGTGGACTGGCCGATCTCCCGGCCCACCTCGGCGACGAAGGACATCGCGGTGCGGACGGCGTTGGCCGGGTCGGAGAAGTAGGCGAAGTAGCCGGACCTGGACCGGGTCTCGCGGCTGCGGCGGCGGGTGGCTATGGACAGCACCAGGGCCTGTTCGTCGGCGCCGCCGCCGAACAGGTTGCCGCGGCTCGCGCCGTCCAGGCTGAGCAGCCCGCCGTCGCCGGTGCGCCGGACGGCACGGTGCTGGAGTTCGGCGGCGCTGGTCGGCCGGTTGCAGACCATGACCTCGCCGGTGTCCTTCTCGTACCAGCGGAAGGCGGGCACGTCGTGGTTGCTGCCGTGCAGGATGCCGAGCTGGCTGGCGCCGGTCTGGCTGGACCAGTCGGTGCGCCACGGGGCCAGCCGGTGGCTCGCGGACGCGCCGTGGCGGCCGAGCCAGCGGGCGACGGTGGGCATGGCGCCGCTGTCGACGGCGTCGAGCAGGACGTCGTGTCCCACGCCGTCCAGTTGCAGGAAGACGATGCCCGGGCCGGCCGGGCAGGGCGGGCCCGATCTGCGGCGGCGGTCGGCGAGGCGGTAGAGCCGGCGCCGGTAGGCGTCGTCGCCGCGCACGGTCAGGGCACCGCCGGTGGCGGAGGCGACGGCGGACATGACGGCGGCGACCACGACCGCGGTCTCGGGGGCGACGCCGCCGCGGCCGGCCGGGTTGACGTCGATGGCGAGGAGCAGCAGCCCGCCGTTGAGGAAGAAGACCAGCAGCCCGAGGACGAGCGCCGGCACCAGGAGGAGCAGGCGGACCATGAGCGGCCACACCACGGCGGAGAGCAGGCCGAAGGCGCCCGCGCCGACCGCGGCGGTCATCGCGATGTCGGTCGCGCTGTCCCCGTCGGGCGACTGGAGCCGGAAGTCCGGCAGGATGCCCGCGAGCACGAGCATGGTGAGGGTGGACACGGCCCACACCGCGACAATCCGCCCGATCTGACTGGCGACCCGGCGCCAACGGCCTCCACCCACGCTCCGCACACCTCACGTCCCGGCCCGTCGTCCGGGCCCTCCCCACCCTGCCACAACGCTTCGGGGCACCCGTTTGTCCCCCTGAGACCGGTTCACACCCCGAAGGGGTGGTCAGCGGCCGTCGTATCCCGCCGTCGGCATCGACAGCCTGCGGTGCACGCACGCCTTCATCCGGGCGTCGTAGGCCGGTTCCGCGTGTCCGACGGTCTCGACGCGGGCGCCGCGCCGCGCGCACTCCGCGGCGAAGTCGTCGACGGAGGCCAGCGCGCTCTCCAGCACCCGGCGGCTGGGGGCCACGAACAGGTCGCGGCCCGGACGGACCCCGTCCCACAGGGCGTCGTGGTCCGGTCGCAGCCCACGTACCAGCAGTTCCCTGGCGACGACGTAGCCGTGTTCCGCCGCCCAGCGGGCGCACATGGCGTGCTGGCTGCGGGAGTCGACCAGGAACGGATCGTCGTCCAGCAGTTCCAGCGGCGTCAGACTCGCGATCGCCGTCACCCGCACCGGCCCCATGGTGTCCCCCCTCACCTCCCGTCACCTCCCGTTTTCGCCGCCGACCCTACTCCTGGACGTAGGCTTCGGGGAGTCGCGCGAAGGAGGCAAAGAGGTGCCGGTGGAGCTCACGTGGTGGGGTCACGCCACCTGCACGGTCGAGGACTCGGACATCCGCGTGCTCACCGATCCTCTGTTCGCCCGCCGCCTCGCCCACTTGCGCCGCAGGCGGGGGGCGGTGCCGCCGCCGGACGCCTGGCGCGCGGACGTGGCGCTGGTGTCCCATCTGCACGCCGACCACCTGCACGTGCCCTCGCTCGCGCGGCTCGCGCCGGGCACGCGCCTGCTCGTGCCCCGGGGCGCGCGACGGGCGGTGCCGGCGCTGCGGCGGCTCGGTCACCTGGACGTGGCGGAGGTGGCGCCCGGCGACGTGGCGCACGTCGGGGACCTGCGGATACGGGCGGTGCCCGCGCTCCACGACGGGCGTCGGCTGCCGGTCGGACGGCACCGCTCCCCCGCGCTCGGCTACGTCGTCGAGGGCGAGGTGCGGACGTACTTCGCCGGGGACACGGGGCTGTTCGACGGCATGGAGAAGGAGGTCGGGCCGGTCGACGCGGCGCTGTTGCCGGTGGGCGGCTGGGGCCCGTACCTGGGGGCGGAGCACCTGGACGCGGGGCGGGCGGCGGAGGCGCTGACCCGGCTGGCGCCGCGCACGGCGGTGCCGGTGCACTACGGCACGTACTGGCCGATCGGGATGGACGCCGTGCGCCCCCACGAGTTCCACACGCCCGGCGACGAGTTCGTGCGCCTGTCGGCGCTGCGCGCGCCGGGGGTCGCCGTGCACCGGCTGGGGCACGGCGAGAGCGTGCGGGTGGAGGTCGCGCGGTGAACTGGCTGGACGCCGCCGCGACGAGCGTGACGAGCATCCCGACGGAGCCGACGCAGCAGGCGTTCGGGTATCCGTCGCTGTTCCTGCTGGTGCTCATCGGGGCGTTGGTGCCGGTGGTGCCGACGGGCGCGCTGGTGAGTTCGGCGGCCGTGGTGGCGATGCACCAGACGCTGCCGTTCTCCATGCTGATGGTGTTCGCGACCGCGTCGCTGGCCGCGTTCTGCGGGGACATGGCGCTGTACTGGCTGGGCCGGCGCGGGGTCGGCTCGAAGAACGGCTCGCGCTGGCTGGAGGCGATCCGGTCCCGGGCGCCGGAGGACCGGCTGGAGCAGGCGCAGGACAAGCTCGCCGAGCACGACGTCGCGGTCCTGGTGCTGTCCCGGCTGGTGCCGGCCGGCCGCATACCGGTGATGCTGGCCTGCCTGCTCGCCGAGTGGCCGCTGCGCCGTTTCGCCCACGGCAACCTGCCGGCCTGCCTGGCCTGGGCGGTGACGTACCAGTTGATCGGGGTCCTGAGCGGCGCGCTGTTCAGCAAGCCCTGGGAGGGCGTGGCCGCGGCGATCGCCCTCACCGTCCTGGTCAGCGTGGCGCCGGGAGTGTGGCGACGGTTCCGGGGGCCGGCGAAGGCGTAGCGCTCGGGCGGGGCGGCTCGGGGGACGTCCGGAGAGCGTGGGGCTACTCCAGTACCCGTGAAGCCCCCACCGGCAGGTCCCACAGGTCCTCCCGGGGCAGACCCGCGGCCTGCCAGGCGGCGCGGGTGCGGGTGAGGGGCTCCAGCACCGGTTCCGCGGAGAGGACGAACGTGCCCCAGTGCATCGGCGCCATGCGGCGGGCGCCCACGTCCTGGGCGGCCCGGACCGCCTCCTCCGGGTCGCAGTGCACGTCGCTGAGCCACCAGCGGGGCTCGTAGGCGCCGACGGGGAGCAGGGCGAGGTCGATACCGGGGTAGCGGCGGCCGATCCGGGTGAACCAGTGGCCGTACCCCGTGTCCCCGGCGAAGTACACGCGCCGGCCGTCGGGCGCGGTGAGCACCCAGCCGCCCCACAGGCTGCGGCAGGTGTCGACGAGGCTGCGCTTGGACCAGTGGTGCGCGGGGACGAAGTCGAAGCGGACGCCCGCCCGTCGCCCACCACCGCCCTTGCCGAGGGCGCCGTCGGCACCGCCCCTTGGACGCAGTTCGGTCGCCTCCCACCAGTCCAGCTCGGTGACGCGGGTGAAGCGGCGGCGGTGGAACCAGCGGCCCAGTCCGGCGGGCACCAGGACCGGGGTGTCGCGCGGGAGCCTGCGCAGGGTGGGGGCGTCCAGGTGGTCGTAGTGGTTGTGGCTGATGACGACGGCGTCGACGCGGGGCAGGTCGCTCCAGGCGACGCCGACGGGGGTGATCCGGGCGGGGGTGCCGAGGATCCGGCGGGACCAGACCGGGTCGGTGAGCACGGTGAGGCCGCCGATCCGCACCACCCAGCTGGCGTGTCCCGCCCAGGTGACGGCGACGGTGTCCGCGTCCACGTGCGGCAGCGGGCCGGGGGCGCAGGGCAGCCGGGGGACGTCGGCGAGGCCCTCGCGGCCGGGTCTCACCGCGCCCTCGCGGGCGAATCTGGCGAGGGCCCTCAGGCCGGGCAGCGGCGTGGTCAGCCGGTCGTGGAAGCTGCGCGGCCATACGCGGTGTTCGGCGGGCGGCCGGGGATCGGCGAGCGGCGGGTACGAGGGGGCCCGGGCGGACGTGACCGGCGGCGCGGCGGTGTCCTCGGGGGACGCGGGGGTGCTCGTGGTCGACCGGGGCTGCTGCGTCATCGAGGAGGCTCCCATCGCTGAGCGTCGCGCAGATCGCCGAAGACCGACCCGAGAGCGGTCAACGCGCGTCGCACGTGTGGCAGTTCCAACGGGTCCGGGGAGGTGAGGCATTCCGCGCGCTGTTCGGCGGTGCCGGTGCCGAGCAGCGGGCCGGTGGCGAGCCGCACGCGAAGGGCCGCGAGGTCGTCTCCGAAGCGGTGTCCGCCGGGGGCGGGCATGCCGAGCCGGGTGGAGAGGAAGTCCTCCAGTTCCTGAGCGTCGCCGACGCCCTGCGCCCCGAGGGCGTCGCGCAGCGGGCCCAGGTCGGCGTACAGGTGACGCCCGGCCTGCGGGGGCCGCGCCGTGGCGCCAGCGGCGACGACGGCCGCGTGCACGGCGGCGGCCACGCGCGCGTGCAGGCGTACGGCGGCCGACCGGCGGGCGGTGACCGGTTCGGGTTCGTCGAGTGCGTACCCGGCCGCGGCGGCGACGGGCGCGGCCACGCCGGCGCCGAGGGCGGTGAGCACGTCGAGCACGCGCGCGTGCAGGCCGTCGCCGGCGGCGGACGCCGGGAAGCGGGCCACGGCGGCCGGCCAGCCGGGCGGCAGCAGCCCCCCGGCCAGGTCCGTGACGACGGTGACCTGCTCGGGCAGCATCTCGGCGGGACTGAGCACCACGGTGGCCTGCGGGTCGTGCAGGGTGTCCCGCCAGGTCTCGTCGCTGACCAGGTGCAGCCCCTCCCCGGCAGCGGCCTCGACGGTCTCGTGCAGCAGTTCGGGCCGCGCGACGGTGCCGGTGGGGTCGTCGGCGACGGCCAGCACCAGCAGGCGGGGGTCGCCGCCCTCGGCGCGCACCCGGCGGACGGTCTCCAGGAGGGCGTACGGGTCGGGGACGCCACCGCTCTCGGCCGGCGTCGGGACGTGGAAGACGGGGCTGCCGAGCAGCCGCGCGTCCGGTGCCCACCAGGCCGCGCAGGGGCGGGGCACCAGGACGTGGCCGCCGAGCGCGGCGGTCAGCGCAAGGAGCAGGGTGTGCGCACCGGGGGCGGCGGCCACCCGGCCGGGCTCGGTGGGCAGGCCGCGCCGGTGCCAGTAGCCGCTCGCGGCGGCGGTGAGGGCGGGGGCGCCGCCGATCGGTTCCCCTCGGGCGCGGTCCGCGGCGGCGGCGAGTACGGCGGACAGTTCGGGAAGCACCGGCAGCCCGTCGTCGGGCAGGTGGGGGCCGTACCGGACGGGGCCGTGGCCCACGGCGTCGTGGCCTTCGGGGTCCGTGCGCCGCATGCGTACCTCCGCGCGGGTCCGTACTGCCGCTCACCGTCGTTGATCCCAGTACCCATCCGGCACGCGAGCCATGACTCCGGCTCAGCGCTCCCCGTCCTCCCCGCGCAGCCGGAGCCGCAGCCGGTGGGCGGCCGCCGCGCACGCGCCCGCGATCAGGACGCCGCCCGCGGCCAGGGCGGGCACCGAGTCGCTGAAGGTGCCGCCGGCCCCGGCCCGCACCCCGTGTTCCGCCTTCCCACCGCCGCAGGACCTCCCGGCCTCGGCGGACTCGCCGTGCGGGGCGGCGGTCCCGGGACACGGCGGCTCGGTGGCGCAGGGCGTGCCGTGGGCGGGCTTGTCGCCGTGCGGGGCGGTGGACGGGGGGCACGCGGGCTTGGCGGTGCCGCTCTCGCCCGCCGTGGCGCCCGGCACGTTCATGGTGGCGCTCCACGGGTCGCCCTCCCCGCCCGCCTCGTCCGGGCAGGAGCCGTCGACGGTCCAGTCCTCCTCGGCGCCCTCCGCGTCCGCCTCGCTCCCGAAGTCCTCGGCGGCGGCTATCCGGGCGGTCCCCCGGTAGGCCGGACCGGCGCCCGTGCCTCCCTCTCCCTCCACCTTGCGCAGCTCGACGGTGCCCTCGTCGAAGGCCAGGGAGGTGGCGTCGAGGGTCGCCGGCGCGGAGCCGCCGGTCGGGGCGCACGAGACCGACACGGTGACGGTGCCGCCCGGGGTGACGTCGGCGGGGCTGACCTCGGCGGCGGCCCGGCCCCCGGCCGGTGCGAGGGGTTCCTCGGCGGCCGGCGGCAGTACGGGTTCCTCGGCGGCCGGCGGCGGTACGGGCTCACCGTCGGCCGGCGGCGGTACGGGCTCACCGGCACCGGCGGGCGGCGGGGGGACTGCGGGATCGGCCGCGCTCGGCCCCGCGAGGGCGCCGAGGGCGGCACTGGCCAGGACGGCCACGGACAGGGCGCGGGCGGTGCGGCGCATGGGGCGGGCTCCTTCGAGCTGCGGCGGCGGGGGCACGGCACTCGCGCCCCTCGGCCATCACAGCCCGCCCGCCCGGGGCGCGCGCGCCACCCTGCGCCGTTCGCGCGAACGCGGCCCCCGGGTGGGTGAGCCCGAGGTTTCGGAGTCCGGAATCGCGGTCCCGGACCGGGTCGGCGCCGAGGCTCCCTCAGGCCCCGGGATCCCGCAGCACCTGCTCCCGCACCCGGTCGCAGCAGCGGCTGATCAGGCGGGAGACGTGCATCTGGGAGATGCCGAGCTGCTCGGCGATCCGGCTCTGGGTCATGTCGTCGAAGAAGCGCATGTACAGGATGGCGCGCTCCCGGTCGGGGAGGGCGGCCAGGCGGTCCTTGACGGCCTCGCGGTCCACGACGGTGTCGAGGGCCGGGTCGGGTCCGCCGAGGGCGTCACCGAGCGAGAAGCCGTCCTCGCTGCCCGGCAGCTCGGCGTCCAGGGACAGCGCGGTGAAGCTCTCCAGCGCCTCCAGTCCGACCCGGACGTCCTCCTCGCCGAGGTCGGTGTGCTCGGCGATCTCGGCGACCGTGGGGCTGCGGCCCGGGATGGTCTGGGAGAGCTCCTGGCGGGCGAAGCGCACGCGGTTGCGCAGTTCCTGGACCCGGCGCGGCACGTGCAGCGTCCACATGTGGTCGCGGAAGTGCCGCTTGATCTCGCCGGTGATGGTCGGCACGGCGTAGCTCTCGAAGGCGTTGCCGCGCTCGGGGTCGTACCGGTCGACGGCCTTGACCAGGCCGAGGGCGGCGACCTGGCGCAGGTCGTCGTAGCTCTCGCCGCGGCTGCGGAAGCGTCCCGCGAGGCGTTCGGCCATGGGCAGCCAGGCCTCCACGATCCGGTCGCGGACCACGTCGCGCTCCGGGCCGTCGGGGAGGGTGGTCAGCCGGCGGAACGCGTCCGCGGTGTCGGGGGCGTCGTCGTGCGGGTGCTTCACGCTGGCGTGGATCGGCATGTGCGTCGCAACTCCTTCGGAGCGCGGGGGCCGGTCGTCGGTTCGGGGGCGGGCCCTCGGGCACGGCCCGTGCGGGGCGGCCGGAGTCCGTGAACCTCCGGCGCGCCGGATGGACGCCACCGGTGCGACGACACGACCCTGGGGGTCGGGCGGTCACCCGTGGGAGGGCGTCCGGGCCCGGACGGCTACGTCCGGGGCGGCGCAGCCGCTCCCACGGACGTGCCTCCTGTCCGAAGCACTGCCCTTGCCCCTGCCCCCTGAAGCCCGTCGCAAACCCCCGGGCGGCGCCGCGACGCGCGGCGCCGCCCGGGGCGGGTCAGCCGGTGCGCGGCCGGCTGAAGCGGACCATGTTCCCGGCCGGATCGCGGAAGGCGCAGTCCCGGACGCCGTAGGGCTGGTCGACCGGTTCCTGGAGGACCTCGGCGCCGGCGGCCCGGATGTGTTCGAAGGTGGCGTCGACGTCGTCGGTGGTGAAGTTCAGGCCGCGCAGCAATCCCTTCGCCAGCAGTTCGGCCATGGCCTCCCGGTCGGCGACCGAGGCGCCCGGGTCGGCGAGCGGTGGTTCGAGGACGATGCCGACGTCGGGCTGGGCCGGGGAACCGACGGTCACCCAGCGCATCCCCTCGAAGGCGACGTCGTCCCTGACCTCCATCCCGAGCACGTCCCGGTAGAAGGCGACCGCCGTGTCGTGGTCGTCGACGGCGATGAAGCACTGCGCGAGGTTGATGTCCATGCGTGTCACGCTACGGGCGGGCGCGCGGGCCGGGCTTCTCCGTTCCTGACCGGTCGGGTGTGGACCTTGGCGACGCAGGCGGGGATCGCGGCGCCGTCGGCGTGGTCGCGTTCCCGGTAGGCGCTCGGGCTCTCACCGACCAGTTCGGTGAAGCGCGAGCTGAACGATCCCAGCGAGGTACAGCCGACGGCGAAGCAGACCTCGGTGACGGACAGGTCGCCGCGCCGCAGCAGGGCCTTGGCGCGCTCGATGCGGCGCGTCATCAGGTAGCTGTAGGGGGTCTCCCCGTAGGCGGCACGGAAGCTGCGGGAGAAGTGGCCCGCCGACATGAGGGCGACCCGCGCCAGCGCCGGCACGTCGAGCGGCTCGGCGTACTCGCGGTCCATCAGGTCGCGTGCCCGGCGCAGCCGGGCCAGGTCCTCCAGGCTCGTCACGCCCCTACGATCCCACAGCGCCGGCCGCCACCGGTACCGGCGCCGTGGGCCGCCGCGGTCAGGCACCGACGTACGCCGCGAGGTGCTCGCCGGTGAGGGTGGTGCGGTCGGCGACGAGGTCGGCGGGGGTGCCCTCGAAGACGATCCGGCCGCCGTCGTGGCCGGCGCCGGGGCCGAGATCGATGATCCAGTCGGCGTGCGCCATGACGGCCTGGTGGTGCTCGATGACGATGACCGACTTGCCGGCGTCGACGAGGCGGTCCAGCAGGCCGAGCAGTTGCTCGACGTCGGCGAGGTGCAGGCCGGTGGTGGGCTCGTCGAGCACGTAGACGCCGCCCTTGTCCCCCATGTGGGTGGCCAGCTTGAGCCGCTGCCGCTCGCCGCCGGAGAGTGTGGTGAGGGGCTGGCCGAGGGTGAGGTAGCCGAGGCCGACGTCGGCGAGCCGGTCGAGGATCTTGTGCGCGGCGGGGGTGCGTGCCTCGCCGGAGCCGAAGAACTCCTCGGCCTGGGCCACGGACATGGCGAGCACCTCGCTGATGTCCCGGCCGCCGAAGCGGTACTCCAGCACCGCGGGCTGGAACCGCTTGCCCTCGCAGTCCTCGCAGGGGGCGGCGACCCCGGCCATCATGGCGAGGTCGGTGTAGATGACGCCGGCGCCGTTGCAGGTGGGGCAGGCGCCCTCGGAGTTGGCGCTGAACAGGGCCGGCTTGACGCCGTTGGCCTTGGCGAAGGCCTTGCGGATCGGTTCGAGCAGTCCGGTGTAGGTGGCGGGGTTGCTGCGCCGCGAGCCCTTGATCGGGCTCTGGTCGACCGAGACGACGTCGGCGCCGGCCGGGACCGAGCCGTGGATCAGCGAGCTCTTGCCGGAGCCGGCCACGCCGGTGACCACGCAGAGCACGCCGAGCGGGACGTCGACGTCGACGCCCTGGAGGTTGTGCGTGGTGGCGCCGCGGATCTCCAGGGCGCCGGTGGGCTTGCGGACCGTGTCCTTGAGGACGGCCCGGTCGTCGAGGTGGCGGCCGGTGACGGTGTCGCCGGCCCGCAGCTCTTCGACGGTGCCCTCGAAGCAGACGGTGCCGCCCGCGGTGCCGGCGCCGGGGCCGAGGTCCACCACGTGGTCGGCTATGGCGATCGCCTCCGGCTTGTGCTCGACGACGAGGACCGTGTTGCCCTTGTCCCGCAGGCGCAGCAGCAGGTCGTTCATCCGCTGGATGTCGTGCGGGTGCAGCCCGATGGTGGGCTCGTCGAAGACGTACGTGGTGTCGGTGAGCGAGGACCCGAGGTGGCGGATCATCTTGACGCGCTGCGCCTCGCCGCCCGACAGGGTGCCCGCCGGCCGGTCGAGGGAGAGGTAGCCGAGGCCGATCTCGACGAACGAGTCGAGGGCGTCCCGCAGGGCGCCGAGCAGCGGCGCCACGGACGGTTCGTCGAGGTCGCGCACCCACTCGGCCAGGTCCCTGATCTCCATCGCGCAGGCGTCGGCGATGCTGATCTTCCCGATCTTCGAGGAGCGGGCGCCCTCGCTGAGCCGCGTGCCGTCGCACTCGGGGCAGACGGTGAAGGTGACGGCCCGCTCCACGAAGGCCCGGATGTGCGGCTGCATCGCCTCCTTGTCCTTGGACAGGAAGGACTTCTGGATCTTCGGGATCAGGCCCTCGTAGGTGAGGTTGACGCCGTTGACCTTGACCTTGACCGGTTCGCCGTAGAGGAAGTCCCGCAGCTGCTTCTCGGTGTACTCGCGGATCGGCTTGTCGGGGTCGACGAAGCCGGACTGGGCGTAGACCTGGACGGTCCACTGGCTGTCCGACTTCCAGCCCGGGATGGTGAAGGCGCCCTCGGCGAGCGACTTGGAGTCGTCGTAGAGCTGGGTGAGGTCGATGTCGGAGACGCTGCCGCGGCCCTCGCAGCGGGTGCACATGCCGCCGGTGCGCTCGAACGTCGCCTTGACCGCCTTCTTGTTGCCGCGCTCGACGGTGATCGCGCCGCTCGCCCGGACCGAGGCGGTGTTGAAGGAGTACGCGCTGGGCGGGCCGATGTGCGGCTCGCCGAGGCGGCTGAAGAGGATCCGCAGCATCGCGTTGACGTCGGTGGCGGTGCCGACGGTGGAACGGGGGTCGGCACCCATCCGCTGCTGGTCCACGATGATCGCGGTGGTCAGGCCTTCGAGGATGTCGACCTCGGGGCGCGCCAGCGTCGGCATGAAGCCCTGCACGAAGGCGCTGTAGGTCTCGTTGATCAGCCGCTGCGACTCGGCGGCGATGGTGTTGAACACCAGTGAGCTCTTGCCCGAACCGGAGACTCCCGTGAAGACCGTCAGGCGGCGCTTGGGGATCTCGATGCTGACGTCCTTGAGGTTGTTCTCGCGGGCGCCGTGCACGCGGATGAGGTCGTGGCTGTCGGCGACGTGCGGCACGGGTGCCCGGCTGCCCGTCCTCTTGGCGCTGCTCATCGTGTCTCCATCTGTCGGGGGCTCCCTGTGGAGGCAGGCGCCCGCGGTCCTCACACGCTAGAGGGGCCGACGGGACCCGCGCTTCTCGATTACTGATCCGGTGCCGTCCGGCGGAATCGGAGCGGAACCGTCCGGGTGAATCCGTGTCGGCCCCCGGTGTCCGGGTACGCGGTCGGCACCCTGAGGATCTGGAGGGAGACATGCAGCGAGGCAGCGACCGGATGAGCGCCCACCGCGACGACGAGATGAAGCACGAACTGCAGGGTCTGCTCAGGTCCGGGCACCCCACCCGGACCGAGGAGTGGCACGACCCGGAGCCGGTGGCCGAGGACGATCCGGACGTCACGCACGGGCCGGTGACACCGGGCCGCGGGCCGACGTACCTGGAGGCCCTGCGGCTCGAACTGGCCCGGAACCTGACCCGGGGCAGCTTCCCCGCGGGACCGCGGGAACTGACCCGCACCCTGCGCCACGGCAACGCGCCCGACGCCCTCGTCGAGGAGCTGGACCGGCTGCCGAACAAGGCGCGCTACGACAACGTCCAGGAGCTGGCGTTGGCGCTCACCGAGGCCGGCCCTTCGGGGGCGCGGGGCGCCTAGGCGTCAGAAAGGAGCACCGAACCCCATGCGCATCGCATTTCTCACCGCGCCCGAGGGCGTGGAGCAGGTCGAACTGACCGAGCCGTGGCAGGCGGCCAAGGACGCGGGGCACGAGCCGGTGCTGGTGTCCACGCAGACCGGCGAGGTCCAGGGCTTCGACCATCTCGACAAGGCGGACACGTTCCCGGTGGACGAGGTGGTGGGTGACACCTCGGCCGACTCGTTCGGCGGGCTGGTCCTGCCCGGCGGGGTGGCCAACCCCGACTTCCTGCGGACCGACGAGAAGGCCGTGGCGTTCGTCCGGGCCTTCTTCGAGCAGGGCAGGCCGGTGGCCGCGATCTGCCACGCGCCGTGGACCCTTATCGAGGCCGACGTGGTACGCGGCCGGGTGCTGACCTCGTGGCCCAGTCTCCGGACCGACCTGGTCAACGCGGGCGCCACCTGGGTCGACGAGCAGGTGAAGGTCTGCGACCACGGCGACAGCGTCCTCGTCACCAGCCGCAAGCCGGACGACCTCCAGGCGTTCTGCGCGACCTTCCTCGCCGAGTTCGCCAAGGCGGGCGGCTGACCTGTGGGGACGGCGGCCGGGACGCCGCCCCGGAGACCTAGGCTCCCGGGGTGGCGGCCTGGCCGCAGCCGCGTTCCCGGGCGCCCTCGCGGGTGCGGCCGGGGGCGACCGGGCGGCGCGGGTTGCGGCGCAGCCACTCGCCCTCCAGCCGCGCCATGCGGTCGTTGTGGGCCCGCAGCGCGTCGTTCGATCCGTAGAGGAGGGTGTCGTGGCGGGTCCGGTGGATGGTCTCCAGCTCCTTCATGAGCTGCTGGTCGTCCAGGCGGCCCGGGTCCACTCCGGTCATCGTGTCCCCCATGTCGTGTTCGTTCATGCGGTCCGGGTACCCGCCCCCGCGGCAGTACCCACCCCCCAGCGCCACCCGGGAGAGCGCCATGGACCTCGCGTTTCTGCATCCCCTCTACGAGCACCAGGGGCCCTGGGCCTCCGTGTACGTCGATCTGTCCCGGCACGCGGAGGACACCGCGCACGAGCGTGAGCTGACGGCGGCGGCGGTGGCCCGGGAGCTGGCGGAGCAGGGCGCCGACGACGCCACCTGCCAGGCGGTGCGGGAGGCCGTGGACGAGCTGCGGCACGCCTCCGACCCGCACGGCCGGGCGCTGTTCGCGTGCGCCGGACGGGTGGTCCTGGACCCCCGGCTGGCCCGGCCCCCGTACGGCGGGACCACCGCCGACTGGGCACCGCTGCCGCACGTCGCCCCGCTGCTCGACCTGGCGGGCGAGGACCCGGTGTGCGTGGTGGCGTACATCGACCGCAAGGGCGCCGACTTCGAGCTGCGCGGCGCGCTGGGCAGCTCGGACGCGGGCGGCGTGACCGGCCGGCAGTGGCCGCTGCACCGCACGAGCAGTGCCGACTGGTCGGAGCGCCACTTCCAGCTGCGGGTGGAGAACACCTGGGAGCACAACGCGGCGGAGATCGCGGACGCGCTCGCGGTGTGCCAGGAGGAGACCGGCGCCGACCTGCTCATCCTGGTCGGTGACGACCGGGAGCGGCGGTCCGTGCACGAGCGGTTGCCGAAGCGTCTCCAGGAGCGGATCGCCGAGGCCTCGCGCGGGGCCGGGAGCAGGCTCCTCGACGACGAGGTGGAGGGGCTGCGTCAGGACCACGTGCGCTCGCGGGCGCGGGAGGAGCTGGACCGGTTCCTGGCCGCCCGGGCGCCCGACGACGAGGGCCGGGCGGGCGCCGCCGAGGGGGTGCCCGCGCTGGTGGAGGCGGCCCGGGAGCACCGCATCGACGAGCTGCTGGTCATCCCGGACGCCCCCGACACCCACCGCGAGGTGTGGATCGGCGAGGACGCCGACCAGCTCGCGGTGCGCCGCACCGAGCTGACGACGCTGGGCGAGCAGAACTCCTGGTCGGCGCGGGCGGACGACGCGCTGCTGCGGTCGGCGGTGATGACCGGCGCGCCGGCGGTCTCGGTGACGCCGGCGCTGCCGTCGGAGGCCGCGGACAAGGCTCCGGTGGGCGGCCTGGGGGCGCTGCTGCGCTGGAAGTGACCGGTGGGCCCGCCGCCCCGGTCTCCTACCGGGCCCGCTCCACCCGCCGCTCGTCCCAGACCGGCTCCGGCGTCTCACGGACGTGTCCGTCGCTGCCGAAGACCAGGTAGCGGTCGAAGGAGCGGGCGAACCAGCGGTCGTGGGTGACGGCGAGGACCGTGCCCTCGAAGCCCTCCAGGCCCTCCTGGAGGGCTTCGGCCGATTCCAGGTCGAGGTTGTCGGTCGGCTCGTCGAGCAGCAGGGCGGTGACGCCCTGGAGTTCCAGCAGGAGGATCTGGAAGCGGGCCTGCTGGCCGCCGGAGAGCCGGTCGAAGGTCTGCTCCGCCTGGTGGGTCAGCTCGTAGCGGCGCAGCCTCGACATCGCGGCGCCCCGGTCCTGGGCGTGCTCGGACCACAGGATGTCCAGGAGGGTGCGGCCGAGGAGTTCCGGGTGGGCGTGGGTCTGCGCGAAGTGTCCGGGCAGCACGCGCGCCCCGAGCTTCCAGTTGCCGGTGTGGGTCACGTCGTCGCCGGCCAGCAGGCGCAGGAAGTGCGACTTGCCGGAGCCGTTGGAGCCGAGGACGGCGACCCGTTCGCCGTAGAAGACCTCCAGGTCGAAGGGTTTCATCAGGCCGGTGAGTTCCAGCTGCTCACACGTGACGGCGCGGACTCCGGTGCGGCCGCCCTTCAGGCGCATCCTGATGTCCTGCTCGCGCGGCGGCTCGGGCGGCGGCCCGGCCTCCTCGAACTTGCGCAGCCTGGTCTGCGCGGCGGCGTAGCGGGACGCCATGTCGTGGCTGACCGCGGCCGCCTGACGCAGGTTCAGGACCAGCTTCTTGAGCTGCGCGTGCTTCTCGTCCCAGCGGCGGCGCAGTTCCTCGAAGCGGGCGAAGCGCTCCCGGCGTACCTCGTGGAAGGTGGCGAAGCCGCCGCCGTGCACCCAGGCGTCGGCGCCGGCGGGTCCGGGTTCCAGGGAGACGATCTTCTCGGCGGCGCGGGCGAGGAGTTCCCGGTCGTGGGAGACGAAGAGCACGGTCTTGCGGGTCTCGGCGAGCCGCTCCTCCAGCCAGCGCTTGCCGGGCACGTCGAGGTAGTTGTCCGGCTCGTCTAGGAGCAGCACCTCGTCGCTGCCGCGCAGCAGCGCCTCCAGGACCAGCCGCTTCTGCTCACCGCCGGAGAGGGTGCCCACCCGACGCCACTGGGCCTTCTCGTAGGGCATCCCCAGCGCGGCCGTGGTGCAGATGTCCCACAGGGTCTCGGCCTCGTAGCCCTGGGCCTCGGCCCAGTCGGCGAGCGCCTGCGCGTAGCGCATCTGGGCGGCCTCGTCGTCCACGGTCATCAGCGCGTGCTCGGCGGTGTCCACGGCGCGCGCGGCCTCGCGGATCCGGGGCGGGGACACGGACACGAGCAGGTCGCGTACGGTCGTCTCGTCCCGGACGGAGCCCACGAACTGGCGCATCACCCCGAGGCCGCCGCCGACGGTGACGGTCCCGCCGTGCGGCTTCAGCTCCCCGGAGAGCAGCCGGAGCAGGGTGGTCTTGCCCGCGCCGTTGGGTCCGACGAGGGCCACCACGGCCCCCTCCCCCACCCGGAAGGAGGCGTCGCCGAGCAGCGCCCTCCCGTCGGGGAGGTAGTACTCCAGGTGCGCTGCTTCGAGATGACCCATGGCACCGGATTCTGCGGCGCGGCCCCCGCTCCGGGCAAACCGATTACGGAGGGCCGGTGCCGTGCGGGGCGACGTGGCGAGCGCCACCGGCAGAAAACGGCGCGCACCGGGTAGGCGGGTGGCATGAGCCCCGACGTAGATCTCACCGCCCTGACGCCCGGCCCGCACCCCCTCCGCAACGGTTTCCTGCGGCTGGACCAGCGTGCGTTCGAGGCCGTCGCCGCCCGCACCTGGCCGGGCGCCGACCCGCTGCTGCCCCGGCTGAGCCGTTCCGCCAACCACGGCGTGCTGTGGTTCGGGGTCGCCGCCGCCCTGGCCGCGTCCCGGACCCCGCGGGCCCGACGCGCCGCCGCCCGGGGACTGGCCTCGCTGAGCCTCGCCTCACTGACGATCAACACCCTCGGCAAGCGCTCGGTGCGCCGGTCCCGCCCGGTGCTGGACCCGGTGCCGCTGGTACGGCAGTTGAAGCGGCAGCCGATCACGACGTCGTTCCCCTCGGGGCACGCCGCGTCGGCGGCCGCGTTCGCCACCGGGGTCGCGCTGGAGTCCCCGGCCTGGGGTGCGGCGGTGGCACCGGTGGCCGCCGCGGTGGCCCTCTCGCGCGTCTACACCGGCGTCCACTTCCCCAGCGACGTGGTGGCGGGCGCCGCGCTCGGGGCGGGCGCCGCGTTCGCCGTACGGGGCCTGGTGCCGACGCGCGCCCAGCACATCCCGCCGGCCCGGCCGCTCGCCGAGGTGCCGGCGCTGCCCGGGGGCGAGGGGCTGGTGATGGTGGCCAACGTCGCCTCGGGCACCTCGGACCGGGTGCGGGCGCTGTGCGACGCGCTGCCCGACGCCGAGGTGGTGGAGTGCGAGCCGGAGGACATCCCGGCGGAGCTGGAGAAGGCGGCGGACCACGCCCGGGTGCTCGGCGTGTGCGGCGGCGACGGCACGGTGAACGCGGCGGCCGAGGTCGCCCTGCGGCACGGCCTGCCGCTGGCGGTGCTGCCCGGCGGCACGCTCAACCACTTCGCCTACGACCTGGGCGTGGAGGACGTGCGGGATCTGTGCGGGGCGCTGGAGCGGGGCGAGGGGGTGCGGGTGGACGTGGGCCGGTTCGTCTCGGGCGGGCGGCAGGGCGTCTTCCTCAACACCTTCAGCCTCGGCGTCTATCCGGAGCTGGTGCGGGAGCGTGAGCACTGGTCGTCGAGGATCGGCGGCTGGCCGGCCGGGGTGCTGGCGGCGGTGCGGGTGCTGCGCGCGGACCGGCACCCGCTGGAGGCGGAGGTGCGCGGTCGCCGGCGCCCGCTGTGGATGCTGTTCGCGGGCAACGGCACATACCACCGCAGGGGCCTCGCCTCGGGTCGCCGGCTGGACCTGGCGGACGGGCAGCTGGACGTGCGGGTGGTGCACGGTGGCCGCCGGCCGGCCCTGCGGCTGCTGTCCGCGGCGCTCGCGGGCCCGCTGACCCGCTCCCCGGCCCATGCGGCGGTGCAGGTGCCCCGGCTGCGGCTGTCGGGTGTGGCGCCGGGCACCCTGATGGCGTTCGACGGGGAGCTGACGGAGACCGAGGGCGACCTCACGCTGGAGAAGCTGCCGAAGGCGCTCACGGTGTACCGGCCGCTGCCGGGTGAGGGCGGGCTGCTTTCCTGACTGCTCTCCTGACACGTCGTCAGTCCACCATGTAAAACGTGGGTCTCACCATTCGACCGACGGGCGTAGCGTGATCGAACCGTCGGAGAGGGGATCCACCATGCCGAAGCCGCGGGAGACCGCCGTCTACACGCACGGGCACCACGAGTCCGTGCTCCGCTCGCACACCTGGCGCACCGCCGCCAACTCCGCCGCCTACCTGTTGGGCTCCCTGCGGCCCCACATGAAGGTCCTGGACATCGGCTGCGGGCCCGGCACCATCACCGCGGACCTCGCGTCGCTGGTCCCGGACGGGCACGTCACCGGCGTGGACCGGGCACCGGAGATCGTCGACCGGGCCCGGGCCACGGCGGCGGAACGCGGCCTCGGCAACACCGACTTCGCGGTGGGGGACGTACACGCGCTGGACTACCCGGACGACACGTTCTGCGTGGTCCACGCCCACCAGGTGCTCCAGCACGTGGGCGACCCGGTGGGGGCGCTGCGCGAGATGCGGCGGGTGGCGCGGCCCGGCGGGATCGTCGCCGTCCGCGACTCGGACTACGGGGCCATGACGTGGTACCCCGCGTCCCCGGGCATGGACGACTGGCTGGACCTGTACCGGCGGGTCGCCCGCGCCAACGGCGGCGAACCGGACGCCGGGCGCCGGCTGAAGGCGTGGGCACTGGAGGCGGGGTTCACGGACGTCACGGCGACCTCCGCGACCTGGACCTTCGCCACCGCCGAGGAGCGGGAGTGGTGGAGCGGCCTGTGGGCGGACCGGACCCTGGCGTCCGCCTACGCCGGCCGCGCGACCGAGGGCGGCCACGCCACCGCCGAGGAGCTGCGGACGGTCTCGGCCGCCTGGCGCGACTGGGGCGAGCGGCCGGAAGGCTGGTTCAGCGTGCTGCACGGAGAGATCCTGTGCCGCAAGCGGTGACACAGGGGTGGGGCCGCGGCCCCGGGAGACTCACTCCCGGGGCAGCAGCGGTCCCAGCGGCCCGAGGTCCAGGTTCAGGTCCTCCGGCCGCAGTCCGTAGCGGTCGCGCAGCTCGGTCATGCGGTCGTCGAGGAGCATCAGGGTCAGTCCGATCCGCTCCTCCTGCTCCTCGCTGAGATCCCCCTCGTCGACCCGGCGCAGCGCCTGGCGCTCCATGAGCTGGCGCAGCAGCTCGACGACGGTCAGCACCAGTTTCACCAGGTCGCGTTCGACCGTGTCGGGGTCGAGGTCGAGGCGTTTGCGGGGTTCGGGTTGTCCAGTCACGTCAGTCCCCGAACGGCGATGGGACGTTGCTGTTGACCGAGCTGATCAGCGCGTTCAGATCGATGCGGACCAGGTCGACGTCCGCGATGCGCAGCGTGACGTCGCCGGTGATGACTACACCGCCGGCCAGCAGCCGGTCGAGCAGGTCCACGAGAGCGATCTCCCGGCGTTCCACGACGGTCACGTGCCCTCCCCCTGCTGTTCCTCGGTGGCGGCCCCTTCGCCGGCGAAGGAGTAGGCGGCCCAGGGGCCGGTGAGTTCCACACGGATCCCCGGGGCGTCGTCCTTCGTCCGGTCGATCCGCTCCACGAACTCCTCGGAGGCGTCCCGCCGCACCAGGTAGGCGGCGTTGAGGACGTTCCGTCCGGCGGCACCGGACAGACGGGGGTTCTGCGGCGCGTGCAGCCGCGCGTCGTCGGCCAGGGAGGTCAGCGTCGAGTGGAGACCCGTCGCGAACCGCTCGGCCCTCGACCACAGGTCCTCGTTCGCCCGCGACTGCTGACGCCGCTGCCGCAGGTAGTCCCGGCCCGAGGCGGGCTTGGGAGCGGGCCGGGCCGGCGCGGCCGCCTGCTCGGGCTCCGCCTCGACGTACACCTTCACGCCCCACTCCACCCGTCCGTCCAGCCGGGCGAGCGTGTTCCGGAAGGCCTCCTCGCGCTGCTCCAGCATCATCCGTACGCCGCTGTCGTCCCGGAAGACGGTGGCCAGCCGGAGCGGCAGCGGTGTGGTGACCGCGGTGAGCGCGTCGATCACCTGCTGGTGGGAGCGGGCCGTGGCGGCCAGCCAGTCGAGGTCCTCCAGGTGCGCGCGCAGCGCCTCCTCGCTGAAGTCGGCCTCGGGCACATGGCTGACGACGGCGACCAGGCCGCCGTGGACCAGCAGCCGGGGCGGGTCGCCCGCCACCCCCGTGAGCTGGGCCTGGAGGGCCGCGCCGAAGGGGCGGCAGACGGCGTAGACGTACCGCAGTCCGTTCACGTCTCCTCCTTCGGTACGCGGCCCGGGTCCAGCTCACGCAGGCGTTCGCGCAGTGCGGCGTTCTCCCGGGTGAGTTCGTCGCGCCGGGCGCGCGAGGAGAGCGCGGGGTCGCTCTCCCACCAGTCGATGCCCATCTCCTTGGCCTTGTCGACGGAGGCGACCACGAGCCGCAACTTGATCGTCAGCAGCTCGATGTCGAGCAGGTTGATCTTGATGTCGCCCGCGATCACGATGCCCTTGTCGAGCACCCGTTCCAGGATGTCGGCGAGGTTGGCGCTCTGTCCCTGGCCGTAGGGCTCGGGCAGTCGGCTGGGTGTGGTCATCGACGGCTCCCGCCGCCGGCGTCCTCGTACTCCTCACGGGACGCGTGCTCGTCCTCCCCGGCTTCCTTGTCCTCCTCGTACTCGCCCTCCGGCTCCTCCTCGTACTCCGCCTCGGACTCTTCCCCGTACTCGTCCTCCGGCTCCTCGTCGTACTCGCCCTCCGGCTCCTCCTCGTACTCGCCCTCGGGCTCTTCCTCGGCCTCCTCGGCCTCGGGCGCTTCCTCCTCGCCCTCGTACTCCTCCTCGCCCTCTGGCTCCCGCCCCTCTTCCTGCTCCTGCTCCTCCTCCGCCACGGCGTCCTCGTGGCTGCGGACGACCTCGCCGTCGCGGATCTCGCCGCGCCAGCCGTCGTCGGCCTCGCCCTTGAGGGTGATGTGCCGGACGTAGTTCTTCAGGTCCAGGCGGGCCCGGCGGCCCTGGGCGCGCCAGATGTTGCCGGTCTTCTCGAAGAGACCCTTGGGGTAGTACTCGATGACCAGGATCACGCGGGTCAGGCTCTCGGCCAGCTCGTGGAAGCTGACGACACCCTTGGTGGTGCCCTTGGCGCCCTCCGACGTCCAGGAGATCCGGTCGTCGGGCACCTGCTCGGTGGTCTTCGCCTTCCAGCTGCGGTTGGACCAGAAGACCTTCAGCTGCCAGTCGGACGACGTGTCGTCGGCGCGGTTCGCACTCTTGACGCCCTTGGCGAAGGTGCTGAAGTCCTGGTACTGGGTCCACTGGTCGTAGGCCGTGCGCACCGGCACGCCCACGTCGACGTACTCGATGATGACCGTAGGCTTCTGACCGCCGCCGCCCTTCTTCCGGCCCTTGCCGCCGGTGAGGTTCTTGAAGGCGCCGACGACGTTGTCCTTCACCTTGCCGGCGCCGACCTCGAACGCGGCCCGCATCGGGCCCTTGCCCTCGGCGAGCTTGCGTCCGCCGTCGAGGGCGAGCTTGGCGAATCCGGGGCTGTTGCCCTCGGCTATGTCGTTGAGCTTGCCCGTGGTCTGGCCGAGCTTGGTGCCGACGCCCGTCAGCAGCCGCGTGACCTGCGCGGCGAGGTAGTCCTGCACCTCCGCCTTGAGGCGGTCCGCCGCCTCGCTCTGCGCCACGTCGGCCAGGGGGTTCTTCTTCGCGGCCTTGCCTGCCGTGGAGGCAGCGGATCCCAGGGTGTCGGTCATCACTCACCACCGCCCTTCGTCCGCCGGGTCGCTCCGCGGGCGGCGCTCCGGGCACCGGCCGTCTTCTTGCCGGCCGCCTTCTTGGCGGGCTGGGCCCGCTTCGCCGCGGTCTTCTTGGCGGGTGCCTTGGCGGCCGCCTTCTTCGCCGGCGCCTTCTTCGCGGGCGCCTTCCTGGCCGTCTTGCGCGCGGCGGGCGCCGCCTCGCGCCGGTCGTCGCGCTCGTCGTGCTCGTCGTCGTGCTCGTCGTCGGCGCGCTCGTCGGACTCCGCGTACTCCTCCGAGTCCTCCGAGACCTCGGAGTCGCGGGAGCCGACGCCCGGCACCTGGGACGTCACGCCGGAGAGCTGGTCGCGGACCTCGGCGGTACGCCCGTGCAGGCGATTGGCCAGCGCGTCTATCTGCCGCTCGACCATGGCGCCCGAGGCCGCCTTGCCCACGCCCCGCAGGTCCGTGCGCAGCTGGTCCCCGATCTCCTTGAACTGGGGGTTGTTCTGCAGCTGCGTACTGACCAGCTCGGCGATGCCCTTCGGGGTCAGGTTCATCTTCTTGCCGGCCACCATGGTGCCCACGGCGACGGCGAGTTTCAGTTTCTTCGTGCGTCCCAGCAGATATCCGGCCCCTACCGCGAGGCCCAGTCCCACTCGATTCATGGTGCCGTCCCGTTGCCCAATCCCGCGCTCGTGCGCGAAGCGATCTCCAACCGGTCCAGGAGCTCGTCCTCCTGCTGGTCGAACTCCTCCTCCGTGATCTCTCCGGCCTCCAGCTGCTCTTCCAGGCGGGCTAGTTCGGCCCGGATCGCGGCGGGGTCGTAGTAGATGCGCTCCGCCTCGTTCATGACCTGTCTGATGGCCCAGGCGCTGCCGCGCACCGGGGCGAACGGCAGCAGCAGGACCTCCGAGATCAGTCCCACGTCCTCACTCCGTTCCGACATCCATCCCGCCGGCCGCGGTGCCCGCGGGCTCGGCCGGGCCGGGCTCCACGAAGCTGTACGGCGGCAGCGGGCCGTTCACCCGCACCTCCAGGTGCGGCATGTCCCTGCGGGCGCGCTCCACGGCCGCCAGGAACTCCTCGGCGGAGTCCCGCTTCACCAGGAAGGACACGTTGGCCAGCCAGCCTGTGGACTCGGGGCCCACGCTCACCGCGTCGGCGCCCGGCTCCAGGGCGCGCTCCAGCGCGGTGGCGTCCTCGGCCTCCTTGCCCTTGACGGCGGCCGCGACCATCTCACCGAGCTGGATCTTGTTCTCGTAACTTCCTCCGCCCGCCTGCCGGTTGGCGTCCGCGAGGGCCCGGATCTCCGGGTTCTGGGCCATCACGTGGTGGAGCACGGCCTCCTCGTTGTGGGTGGCCTTGATGTTGTACTCGACCCGGCCGTCCAGCGCCCGCAGGCGTTCCTCGTAGTGCTCGGCGCGCTCCGCGAGCACCCCGGTCACCGCGCTGTCGTCCGGGGCGACGCTGCCGAAACGCATGGGCAGCACGCAGCCTTCGGCGCCGACCTCGCTCAGCACGGTCTGGTGGGCGAGCAGCTCCCTGCGCTTGGGCCGCAGCCCCTCGGGCGCGTCGCTGACGACGGCCGCCAGCCCGCCCTGCTTCAGGATCCGTATCCCGCGCGGCGGATCGCCGACGCCGCCGGTGTCCTCGGGGAGCGCGGGATGCGTGGCGGCGGTGATGCCGTAGACGTACGTACTCACTCCTGCTCCTCCTTCCGGCGCGAGGCGGCGGTCTTGCGGGCGCGCGGACGCGACGTGGTCTCGCGCTCGGAGCCGCCCTCTTCACGGGCCTGCTTGAAGGCGTCGGAGATCGTCTCCGCCGCGCCGGACAGGGCTCCCTTGGACTTGCCCTTGGCGCCGGACTCGGTCATCTGGCCGACCAGGTCGGGCAGGCCGGGATCCTTGCGCGGCCCGGCCTCCAGGTCGAGACGGTTGCACGCCTCGGCGAAGCGCAGGTACGTGTCCACGCTCGCGACGACGACACGGACGTCGATCTTCAGTATTTCGATGCCGACCAGGGAGACGCGCACGAATGCGTCGATGACGAGCCCCCTGTCCAGGACAAGCTCGAGCACGTCGTAGAGGCCACTGCTGCCGCCTCCACCACCGGATTGCTGTGCCGGTACAACAGTCATGCCAGCCGTTCCTCCATCTCGGGTTTCGGTGTGCGAGTCCACTCGGTCCGGTCCCGCCTAGCGGCCTCCGGAACGCCGCGCGTCGGCCCGACCGCGCTCGTAACGCCTCACACGGCGGTAGCCCGTGAGCTGCCCCTCGGAATCAAGCTCCACCTGGTAGCTCGCCATCAGGCTCATCGTGTCGGGCACCCGCTCGAGTTCGAGCACCTCGACCTCCAGCGCCCAGCCCTCCTCCGTCTGCTCGAAGGACGACACCGACTCGGCGTTCATGCCGGTGAGCTCCGCGAGCTGTGCGCGCGCCTCGCGCAGCACTTCCATCGGCCGGGGCTTGCGTGACTCCTGTGACTGCCGTGACTCCTGTGACTGCCGGGGCTTACGTGTCCTACGTGAACTCTGTTCTGAGTCTTGTGATTCGGATGTGTTGTTCGTGTTCGACATGGCCACCTCCCCCTCCGTGTGGCCGCAAGGATGTTCGCCAAACCTCCACGGACGCGTGCATGTGCCACGCGCCGACGTGACCTCGCTCATCTCCCCCGGCGGCGGCTCAGCCGCGCAGCGCGTTCAGCCGCCGCCGGGCGGGACCCAGCCCCCGGGCGCGGTTCATGATCCCGGCCCAGGGCCGGGTGCGGGCCTGCTCGACGGCGTCCGCGATCGTCCAGCGGCGGGCGTGCAGGGCGGGGTCGTCCAGTGCGTCCCAGGCGATCGGTGTGGCCACGGGTGCGCCGGGCCGGGCGCGGACGGTGAAGGGCGCCACGGCGGTCTGGGCGTAGGCGTTGCGCTGGATGTCGAGGTAGAGCCGGTCCCCGCGATCCTTCTTGCGGGCGGCGGTGGTGAGCCGGTCCGGATGGGCCGCGGCCAGGACCTCGGCCGCGTCCCGCGCGAACTCCCGCACCTCGTCGAAGTCCTGACGTCCCGTCAGGGGGACGACGACATGCAGTCCCCGGGATCCGGTGGTCATGAGGGCGGAGGGCAGCCTCAGTTCGTCGAGCAGCTCGCCCACCAGCCGGGCGGCCTCCCGGACCGCCTCGAAGTCGTCACCGGACGGGTCGAGGTCGAAGACCATCCGGTCCGGCCGGTCGACCTGCCCGGTCCGGGAGAGCCAGCGGTGCAGGGTGAGGGCGGCCTGGTCGGCGAGGTAGACGAGGGTGGCCGAGTCGTCGCAGACCATGTGGCGGACGGTGCCGCCCTCCTTGCCGACCTCGACGCGGCCGATCCACTCCGGGTAGTGCTCCGGAGTGTTCTTCTGCATGAACCGGGGCCCGTCCACGCCGTCGGGGTGCCGCTCCAGCATGAGCGGGCGCCCCCGCAGGTGCGGCAGCATGAAGGGGGCGACGGCGCGGTGGTAGTCGACGAGATCGCCCTTGGTGTACTCCGGCGCGCCGCCCTCGCCCGCGGGGAACAGCACCTTGTCCGGCCGGTGCACCTCCACCGTGTGGCGGCCCGCCCGCACGGTCCGCGTGCCGCCCCCGCTCACGGCACGATCGCCTGCTCCACCAGCATCCGTCCGGCCGCGGCGATGGACTCCGCGTCGATCCCCGCCGCGTGCAGTTCCTCGGCGGGGGTCGCGGAGCCCGGCATCGTCCCGACGGCGAGCCGCACCAGCCGCGGCACGGGCCGGCCGTCGCAGAACGCGTCCAGGACCGCGTCGCCGAGGCCGCCCTCCCGGCGGTGGTCCTCGACGGTGACCAGGCAGCCGGTCTCCTCCGCGGCCCGGCGCAGGGTGGCCAGGTCGACGGGCTTGACGGAGTACAGGTCGATCACCCGGACCGGGATGCCGTCCCCGGCGAGGGCGTCGGCCGCCGCCAGCGCCTCGTGCAGGGTGACGCCGGCCGCCACGAGGGTGAGCCGGTCGGCGGCGGAGGAGCGCAGGACCTTGCTGCCGCCGACCGGGAACTCCTCGTCGGGGCCGTAGACGACCTTGCTCTCGCCGCGCGAGGTGCGCAGGTAGCGGACACCCTCCAGGCCCGCCATCTCGGCGACCAGGCGCGCGGTCTGGTTGGCGTCGCACGGGTACAGCACGGTCGAACCGTGGACGGCCCGCATCATCGCCAGGTCCTCCAGACCCATCTGGCTGGGCCCGTCCTGGCCGATGGCGACACCCGCGTGGGAGCCGACGAGGTTGATGCCGGCGCCGCTGACGGAGGCCATGCGCAGGAAGTCGAAGGCGCGGGTCAGGAACGCGGCGAAGGTGGTGGCGAACGGCACCCAGCCGCGGGCCGCCATCCCGACGGCCGCGGCGACCATCTGCTGCTCGGCGATGTAGCACTCGAAGTAGCGCTCGGGGTGGTCCTTGGCGAAGAACTCGGCGCGCGTGGAGTCGCCCACCTCACCGTCGAGCGCGACGACGTCGCCGCGAGCGGTGCCGAGCGCGGCCAGCGCCTCACCGAAGGCGTTGCGGGTGGCGACCTCCTCGCCCACGTCCCAGCGGGGCAGCTCGGTCCGCCCGGTGCCGGCCGAGTGCAGCGACCGCGCGTCCTCGGGCTCGTGCACCGCGACCCGCAGGTCCCGCGGGCCGCCGAGTTCGGCGACGGCCTCCTCGGCGTCGGGCAGCGGCTTGCCGTGGTGGCCCTCGCGGTCCTCGACCGCCTTGACGCCCTTGCCCTTGAGGGTGCGGGCGATGATCGCGGTGGGCTGGCCCCTGGTGGACAGCGCTTCCCCGTAGGCGCGGTCGATCGCGTCCACGTCGTGGCCGTCGACCTCGATCGTGTGCCAGTCGAAGGCGCGGAAACGGCGCCCGTACGCGTCGAGGTCGTGACCGTGCCGGGTGGGGCCGCGCTGGCCGAGCCGGTTGACGTCGACGATCACGACGAGGTTGTCGAGGTGTTCGTGCCCGGCGTGCTCGGCGGCCTCCCACACCGATCCCTCGGCCATCTCGCTGTCGCCGCACAGCACCCACACGCGGTAGTCGTTGTGGTCGAGGCGCTTGCCCGCCAGGGCGATGCCGACGCCGACGGGCAGGCCCTGCCCGAGCGAACCGGTGGCCGTCTCGACCCACGGCAGCCGCTGCGGCGTGGGGTGGCCCTCCAGACGGCTGCCCACCTTGCGGAAGGTGAGCAGTTCCTCGTCGTCGATGGCGCCCGCCGCCTTGTACGCGGAGTACAGCAGGGGCGAGGCGTGTCCCTTGGAGAGCACGAAGCGGTCGTTGCCGGGGTGGGCGGGGCGTGCGAAGTCGTAGCGGAGGTGGTTGGCCAGCAGTACGGCCATCAGGTCGGCGGCGGACATCGACGACGTCGGGTGCCCGGAGCCGGCGGCGTCCGCCGCCCGTACGCTGTCGACGCGCAGTTGCTGTCCGAGGTCGACGAGTTCACCGGTGTTCATGTGTCTCCTTCCGCGCGGCGGCCGTCGGTGCGTTTGACCGGGCCGGGGGCGATGTCGGGTCCGGGG
>NZ_QHJH01000160.1 GCF_003947455.1 Streptomyces sp. WAC 04229
GTCCCGGGGGGTCGCGGGGCCCCCAGAGCGCGCTGGTAGGCCGTGAGCCACTCCCGCCGGGGCAGCCCCGGTGCGTTGTCGCTGCCGGGTCGCAGGTCCCAGCGCATCGGCGGCACCGGACCCTCGTCGAGCAGCACCGGCACCACCGCCTCGCGCGAGAGGTGGCTCCGCACGCGGGTGCCCGCGCCGCGGACCGCCTCCAGATAGCCCTCGGCGGCCAGCTGCGCGTACGCCTCGACGACCACGCTGCGGGAGACCTTGAGGTCCACGGCGAGCGACCGGCTGGGCGGCAGGCGGGTGCCGGGGTGGAGGGTGCCCCGCTGGATCTCCTGTTTGATGAACCGCTGGATCTGCGAGGTGAGAGATTCTCCGGAATTCCGGGAAAGCGGCACCGACAAGTGCAGCGCCATTTCTCTTCCTTTCCGGTACACATCATTCCGGTTCGACATGTGGACCGTATGCGTCACGAATGATTGGTCTGCCGTACGACGACGCCGGTCCCGACAATGGGAGGCGGTAGCAATTCGGCGCCGATGAGGAGAATTCCGTGACCGCACGGCCGAGGGTTCGCGAATGGGCCGCCCTGATCGACACGCTGCTCGACGGGAACGACCTCAGATCCGAGGAGACCGACTGGGCCATGGAACGGATCATGGCGGGCGAGGTCGGCGCCGCCGCGCTGGCCGGGTTGCTGGTGGCGCTCCGGGCCAAGGGCGAGACGGCCGAGGAGGTCGAAGGGCTGACCCGGGCGATGCTCCGGCACGCGCTGCCGCTTCCGGTGGCCGGTCCGGCACTGGACATCGTGGGTACCGGTGGCGACGGCTCCCACAGCGTGAACATCTCCACCATGTCGGCGATCGTCGCGGCGGGGGCGGGCGCCCGGGTCGTGAAGCACGGCAACCGTTCCGCGTCCTCCTCCTGCGGCTCGGCGGACGTGCTGGAGGAGCTGGGCGTGGTGCTCGACCTTCCGGTGCACGAGGTGGCGGAGGTCGCCTACGAGGCGGGCATCACCTTCTGCTTCGCGCCCGTCTTCCACCCGGCGCTGCGGCACGCCTCCGCGACCCGGCGCGAGCTGGGGGTGCGCACCGTGTTCAACCTGCTCGGTCCGCTGTGCAACCCGGCCACCCCCGCGGCGCAGGCGGTCGGGGTGGCCGCGGCCGATGCCCTGGCGCCGGTGGCGGGGGTGCTCGCGGGCCGGGGCGTGTCGGCCCTGGTCTTCCGCGGGGACGACGGCATGGACGAGTTGACCGTGACCACGACGTCCCGCGTGTTGTCGGTCCATCGGGGCCAGGTGCGCGAGGACGTGCTCGACCCGCGGGACCTCGGGTTCCGGCTCGCCCGGCCCGAGGAGCTGCGCGGCGGTGACCGGCGCCGCAACGCCCGGGTCGCCCGCGACGTCCTCGACGGGGCGCCGGGACCGGTCCGGGACGCGGTGCTGCTCTCCGCGGCGGCCGGGCTGGCGGCCCTGCGGCCCTCGTCCGCGCCACTGACCGAACGGCTCGCGGACGGAGTGCGGCAGGCGCGCGAGGCCATCGATTCGGGAGCCGCGGCCGGGGTGCTGGAGCGGTGGGCGGCCGTCACCGGCAAGCGCGCCGGGACGCCATGAAACGACCCGGCCCGGGACCCCGCACGGTCCGGGACGAAGGCCCGGTGGCCGGGAGCCGTGCCGGCTCCCGGCCACCGGGCCTGCCACGTCTTCCGTCATCGGCCCGAGCCGGCCCTTCCGGATCCGGAGACGTCGACGGCGGCCGCCCTGCTCCGCCGCCCGGCCTCCACGAGCGAGGCCACGGCGACGGCCGGATCCTCGTGGGTCACCAGCGAGGACCCGACCAGGACGGCGTCCGCGCCCAGCCGGGCGAGCCGGGCGGCGTCCTCGGGTCCGCGCACCCCCGACTCGGCGATCCGGACGATCTCACCGGGCAGCCGGGGGGCCACCCGCGCGAAGACGCCGGGGTCGATCCGCAGGGTCCGCAGATCCCTGGCGTTGACACCGATCACCCGTGCCCCCGCGGCCACCGCCCGCTCCGCCTCGGCCTCGTCGTGCACCTCCACCAGAGCGGTCAGCCCCGCCTCGCCCGCCACCGCCAGGAGATCCGCCAGCATCGGCGCGTCCAGGGCCGCCACGATCAACAGCACCAGATCCGCGCCGTGCGCACGGGCCTCCCACACCTGGTAGGGGTCGACCACGAAGTCCTTGCGCAGGACCGGCAGCGTCGTGGCGGAGCGGACGGCGTCCAGGTCGGCGAGCGACCCCGCGAACCTGCGCCGCTCGGTCAGCACGCTGACGGCCGCGGCACCCCCGGCCGCGTAGGCGGCGGCCAGCGCGCCGGGATCGTCGAGCGTGGCCAGACGCCCTCGGGCCGGGCTCGCCCGCTTGACCTCGGCGATCACCCGCAGTCCCGCGGGCGAGCGCAGCGCCGCCGCC
Organism: Streptomyces sp. WAC 04229; assembly: GCF_003947455.1. Lineage (GTDB taxonomy): Bacteria > Actinomycetota > Actinomycetes > Streptomycetales > Streptomycetaceae > Streptomyces. Next base: position 2,426 of record NZ_QHJH01000160.1, read on the forward strand.
GCGTCGGGCGCGGGCCCGGCGGCCAGGGCCAGGTCCCGCACCGCGTCCGGGGGGACGGCCCGGCGCCGCTCGGCGAGGTCGGCGCGCACGCCCTCGATGATCGAGGTGAGCACACTCATCGCTCCCTCCGCCCCGCGGCCCGCACGGACAGTGCGTGCCGGAACTCGTCCCGCGGGTCCCAACGGGCCTTGGCCCGCCGCAGCCTGGCGTGGTTGGCGCCGAAGTACAGCTCCTGCCAGGACACTCCCGACCGGTTGCGGCGCGGGTCCTTGAGGTCCGTGTCGGCGTAGTTGACGTAGGCGCCGGCGGTGCTGCGCCCCGGTGCCGGCGCGCCGCCGGTGGACGCGTACACGTCCTCGTAGAGGTCCCGGAGGAAGCCCACGTGCCGGTCGTCCTCTGTGGCGGCGGTCCACTCGCTGACATACATCAGCATCAGGGCGCTGTCCCGGTGGGCGAGCGCGGTCTCGTGCGGTTCGACGGCGTTGACGCGGCCGCCGTAGGGGGCGATGAGCAGGCCGCTGCCGGGGTGGTCGTAGTCGGCGCGGGTCAGGTGACGGTGCAGCGCCTGGGCCTGCGCGTCGTCGAAGGCCGTGCGGTGGTAGGCGGACTTGCCCTTGATGCGCTTGCCGCTGGGGCGGTCGGCGAAGCCGGACCACTGAGTGGCCATCAGCCACGGCAGCCGGTGGCGTTCCACGGTCCGGGCCGGAGCGGTCACGCCACGTCCCAGGGCGGCGAGGAAGGCGTCCAGTCGTCGGTCCGGGTCCCCGCCCGCCGTGGAGAGCTGGACGTTCAGCGCCACCGCCCCGCCCGACCGGTGGAAGACGGCCAGATGACTGTAGAGGTCGGCCTCGGGGTCGCCGGGGGCGTTGTGCGCGACGTGCCATGCGCTGTAGTTCTTCAGCAGGCTCACGAAGGATTCCTGGTGCAGGTCCTGCCAGGGCCACACCACGGTCGCCACCAGTTGTTCCGCGGGCGGCGCGGGCAGGGCGAGCCGGGGGTCGGTGCCCGACGCCCCCGGGCTGCGCAGCCAGTACCGGGTGACGACGCCGAAGGTGCCGCCTCCCCCGCCGGTGTGCGCCCACCACAGGTCGCCCAGGGCTCCCCGGTCGTCCCGGGAGGCCACCACCGCCCGCGCGGTTCCGCCGGAGTCGACGACGACCACCTCGACGGCGTACAGGTGATCCACCGTGAGCCCCAGGGTGCGGTTCAACGGGCCGTAGCCGCCGCCGCTGATGTGGCCGCCCACGCCCACGGTGGGGCACGATCCTCCGGGCAGGGCCACGCCCCACCGCTTGAAGAGCTGCTCGTTGACCTCTCCGAGCCGCGCGCCCGCCCCGATCTCGACGGCCCCGCGCCGGACGTCGTGGCCGACGGCGTTCATGGCGGACAGATCGATGACGGCCCTGACGCCGCTCTCGGTGACGAAGTTCTCGAAGCAGTGCCCGCCGCCGCGGACCGCGACCCGCCGGCCCGTGTCCACCGCCCGCTGGACGGCGGCGACGACCTGTGCCGTGGTACTGGGCAGCGCGATCCAGTCCGGGGTGCCGATCCAGCGCTGGTTGACGCCTCGGGCCAGATCCGCGTACTGAGGGCTGCCGGCGCCCACGACGACGGGCGGCCGCTTCTCCTCCCCCGCGTCGCGGGCCACGGCCGGGCGAGTCACCGCGGCGGTGCCGACCAGCGCCGAGGCGCCCACGAAGGAACGACGGCTCACTCTGCTCATCACTGTTCTCCTCGGGTGGCAATGGACACCGGCGGCCTGAGGACGTTCAGGAAGACGGCCGGATCCTCCTGGGGGCCCTCGACGCGCTGCACACCGCCGAAGTCGAAACGGGGGACCGCGTCGACGCCGAACTCCCGGGCGCGGCGCACCTCGGCGCGCACCTCCGCGACACCCTCGTCGGAGGCGAGCAGACGTCCCGCCCGCTCACGGTCGAGGCCGGCCCGCTCGACACGGCGGAGCAACTCCCCGTGGTCACTGAGGTCGGCGCTCTCCGTGAAGCAGGCCGCGAACAGCAGTTCCTCCAGGCGGCTCTGCACGGGCCGCCCGTGGCTCAGGCCCGCCCACCTCAGCAGCCGGTGGGCGTCCAGGGTGTTGGCGGCGAAGCCGGACTCGTTGCGGAAGGCGATGCCGTGGCGCGGTCCGGCGGAGGTGACCTCCTTGTTCATCCGCGCGGCCCGGTCCGGACCGTACTTGCCCGCCAGCCACTCGAGCATCGGCGTCGGTTCGGCGGGCTGTTCGCCGTCGATCTGGAAGGGGTGCAGGACGACGTGCACGTCGCTGCGCCCGGACGACGACAGGGCCAGTTCGAAGGTGCGCTTGGTGATGTAGCACCAGGGGCAGGAGATGTCCGACCAGATGTCGATTCTCATCGTCGGCCTCCGGCCGGGCTCGCCACGGCCAGGGACGGCCGGGTGTTGACGGTCTCGGGGTCGAAACCGCCGATCCGGGCGAACTCCGCCGACACGGACTCCAGTTCGCCCGGCTCGAAGACCTCCGCCGGGTCCGCGAAGCCCTCGGGCGCCCGCTCGTGGGCCAGGTCGATGACCACCTCGGGACCGCGCCGGCGGGCGCTGGCCTGCACCCGGGTCAGGGCCGGCAGCCGCTCCGCCTCGTAGGCGGACAGGGCGGCCGCCGGGGTGTCGGCCAGGGCCAGTTCCCTGGCCAGCACGCGGGCGTCGACGATGGACTGCGTGGCGCCGTTGGAGCCCATCGGGTACATGGCGTGCGCGGCGTCGCCGAGCAGGGTGACCGCGCCGTGCGTCCAGCGGGGCAACGGATCGCGGTCCACCATCGGGTAGACGTACGACTCCTGTGCCGAACGGACCAGCGCCGGTATGTCCAGCCATGCGAAGGCCAGATCGGCGAAGTGGTGCAGGAAGGCGTCCGGGGGAACCGGGCGGTTCCAGTCGGCGTCCTCGAAGACCGACTCCGGATCGGCGGCCCGTGCGACGGCCCAGTTCATCAGGACCGGGCCGTCCGCCCCGCCCCGGGGCGGGGACATGGGGTAGACCACGGCGCGCCGCCGGTCGTCACCCGCGATGATCATCGTGCGCCCGTCCAGGAAGGGCGGGGCGACGGTGGTGCCCCGCCAGACCACGATTCCGTTCCACGGCGGCGGCCCCTCGTCGGGGTACATCTGGGACCGGACGGCGGAGCGGATGCCGTCCGCGCCGATCAGCGCGTCGGCCGTCGTCACGGAGCGCCCTCCGGCCTCGGGGTGGCGCACGTGCACGTCGACCCTGCCGTCCGCGCGCTCGGTGAACCGCTCGACCCGGGCGTCGGTGACGACGGCGTCGGGGCCCAGCCGGCGCCGCACGGCCCGCGCCAGCACCGCCTGGAGCCGGCCGCGGTGCACCGACAGCTGCGGCCACCGGTAGCCGGCCGCCGCACCGCGGGGCTCCCGCCAGATCAACTGGCCGTGGCGGTTGCGGTACTCCAGGGCGCCGGTCGGGACGGCGGACTCCAGCAGTTCGTCCAGCAGATCCAGTTCGGCCAGTTCCCGCACCGCGTTGGGCAGGATGTTGAGGCCCACGCCCAGCGGCCGCAGCTCCGGTACCGACTCCAGCACGCGTACGTCGTCGAGGCCCGCCTCGTACAGGCCGAGTGCGGTGGTCAGGCCCCCGATTCCGGCGCCCGAGATCACGATCGTCACGCCGGCCTCCGCTCGGCACGCTCCGCCGACCCGCCTCGCGGCCGGGTGAGCTGGGCACTGGCACGGGTCAGGTCGGTGATCTGCCTCAGCAGGTCGACGCTCGCGCCGCCGCTGCCCACCGGGTAGAGCCGCAGGTCGGCGTCGTACGCCTTGCGCGCGATGCCCAGATGGCGGCCACGGAAGACCAGGACGACGCGGAGCAGGCGTGCGAGCGCCTCGGCGGCGGGCCGCAGGCCGGGCATCCGGCGCTCGGCCCCGTCGGGGTCGTCTCCGTACGCGGCGACCAGCCTGGTCACGACCGACGGGACGCCCGTCCAGCAGTCGTACAGTTCGCGCCAGCGGGGCAGGCTGTAGGGCACCGAGTCGCGCAGGAACTCCTGGTACTCGGGTCCGCTGTGGTCCGAAGCCCAGACGGCCTGGTCGATCAGCCACAGGGGGACCTGCGCCGCCGCCGGGCCGAGCAGGACGCGCCCGTCGACGGTGATCTCCTCGAAGTAGGAGCGCAGGTCCCGGGCGAAGAACTCGGGGCTGACGTTGGCCACCACCATGTCGATCGCGGAGACCATCACCTCCACGTGCCCGGTCAGTTCGTCGGTGAGGTCGGCGACCTTCGGCTCGGCGACGTCGGTGTCGCTGAGGAGGCCGGCCAGTTCCAGCGCCTCGCGCAGATGCGGGAAGACCATCCGCACGGATTCCTGGAGGTAGGCCTCCTGGATGTCGCCGGTGTACATGCGCTGACGTCCGCCGACGGGGTTCCAGGTCGTGTAGTGGTGCACGGTGTCCCGGGGCACCATGTCCGTGCGCCGGCCCAGTTCGTGCAGGACCGGCACCACTTCCGGTGCCAGCGGCACCGGTTCCGGTCCGTGGCGCTTGATCGAGCCGAGGACCATGCCGAGGTCGCGCATCGCGGCGACGCAGGCCTCCACGGAGTAACCGGCGACGGCGTCGAGGGTGGGCACCATGCCCCGCAGGGCGGCGGTGAGGGCCGGTACGTCGGCGTGCTCGTTGTACTGGCGCAGATTGAAGCAGGTGGTGTCGGCGGCGAGCGGGTCCTGGTCCCGGATCGCCGCCGTGCGTATGGAGCTGCCGAGATCGATGCCGAGCATGCTGGTCAAGGTCTCTCCCGAGTTGTGGCACAGAGGGTCGTGGACTGCTGGGGGATGCGCGCTTCCGGGCACGCGGCCGCGTCGACCGACGCGTGGCCGCGGGGCCCGCGACGTCGTCGGGGCAGCGCGGAAGCACGGTGAGGATCGTGGGGAAGAGAGGAGGGGCCGGGGGCCCGCCGGGTGGTCAGTCCGCGCGTGCGGCGGGTGCGGTGGCGCTCGACGGGCGGCGGCCGGTGGGCAGGCCGTGCCCGGGAGCCGGCCAGACCCGGCCGGCGGTGGCCCGGCCTCGCGGGGCACCGGTGTGCTCCGCCGGGCCCGGGCCGACCACGAGGTGGGCGTTGACCCCCGACATGCCCTGCCCGTTGACGGCCGCGAGGGCGGGCCGGCCCGCGAAGGCCGGCCAGGGGCGGGTGGAGTCGGGCAGCACCAGCGGCAGCCGGTCCCAGTCGACGAGTGGGGACGGTGTGTCGGCGTGCAGGGTCGCCGGCACCTCCCGGTGCTCCAGACACAGCACCGTCTTGATGAGCCCCGCGACACCCGCGGCCGCCTCGCAGTGCCCGATGTTGGACTTGAGGGAGCCGACCATACAGGGCCGGCCGTCGGGCCGGTTCTCGGCCAGCACCTCGTTGAGGGCGCCGAGTTCGACCGCGTCGATCCTGGTACCGGTGCCGTGGGCCTCGACATATCCGACGTCGCCGGGGACGACGCGGGCGCTGCGGTAGGCCCGGCGCATCACCAGCGACTGACCGGTCACGGAGGGGTCGGTGACGTGTTGCTTGGTGGCGCCGTCGTGACCGAGCGCGCTGCCCAGGATCACCGCGCGCACGGGATCACCGTCGGCGAGGGCCCGGTCGAGTCTCTTGAGGACGACCACGGCGACGCCGTCGGAGCGCACGAATCCGTCCGCCGCGCCGTCACCGAACCGGCAGCGCCCCTCGGACGACAGCACCCCGGCCTCGTCGAAGACCTCGGTGGCGGTGGTGCCGAGCACGAGGTTGGCGCCGCCCGCGAGAGCGAGCGTGGACTCGCCGGCGCGCAGGCTGAGGCAGGCCAGGTGCACCGCGGCGAGCGAGGAGGCCTGGGCGCAGTCCACGGTGACGCTCGGTCCGTGCAGTCCGAGGTGGAAGGAGAGCCGGCCGGCGAGCATCGACCGCTGGTGACCGCCGACGAGGCAGTCCAGGTCGAGCCGGCCGGCGCGGCTCTCGCGCAGCCGGTCCCAGTGGTCGGCGTGCGACTGGCCGACGAAGACGGCGGTGGCGGTGCCGGCGAGGAGGCCCGGGTCACGGCCCGCGTCCTCCAGCGCCTCCCATGCGGTGTGCAGCAGCAGCCGCTGCTGCGGGTCCATCGTCTCGGCCTCGTCCCGGGTGACGCCGAAGAACTCCGCGTCGAACTCGTCGACGCCGTGCACGAAGCCGCCCCGTGCTCCACCCTCGGGTGGCGTGGTCCCGGCCGGGAACCGGCCCACCGGTACGGCACCGGTGGCGTCCCCCGCGGCACGGAGCAGTTCCCAGAGCCGACCGGGTCCGTGCGCACCCGGAAGACGGCACCCGATCCCGATCACGGCGACCGGGTCGGCCTTCGGTACGTGGTCCGCTTCGCTGCTCAGCGGTGACATCTCGTTTCCCCCGTTTTCGTCGTGTCGTCCGGACCGTGCGCGGTCACCGGGGCGCGCGTCGCGTGCGTGCGCCCCGGGCCCCGGCGCCGGCCCGGCCCCGAATCACGCGCCGGTGCGCGCCCAGTGCTCCCACGGCTGTGCCTTGACCCACTCGATCGCCGGGGTGAGCCGGATGCCCAGCGCCTCCTCCACGGCCGCCGGACGCGGACAGAGCAGGTCGGGTGCCTGGCCCTCGCCGACATGGTGGTAGATCCCGGCGACGCCCGCCGCGGCCTCGGGGCCGAGCAGGTCGGCGAGCCCCTGCTCGAACCTGGCGACCTCCAGCGGCAGGTACCGGACCTCGCGGCCCAGCGCCTGGCCGAAGACGGCCGCCAGTTCGGGGCCGGTCAGGACGTCGGCACCGCCCACGTGCAGCACCCGGCCCGCGGGCACGTCGTCATCGAGGGCACGGGCGGCGACCTTGGCCAGGTCCTCGTGGCTCATCCACGCGACGCGCTGCCCCTCGGGGAGCGGGTAGGCGAGGACGCCGTCGTTGACGATGGCGGGGCCGTTCCAGGGGCTGAAGAGGTTCTCGAGGTAGACCGGCGGACGGATGCTGATCACCGGGACCGCGCCGGCCCGCAGCACTTCCTCGGCGCGGCGGCGGGTCTCGAATCCGGCATACCGCGTGGTCTCGTCCGGCACGGGCGTGTTGGTGTTGAGGACGATCCGGCGCACGCCGGCCTCGTGGGCCGCCTCGGCGACGTTGCGCGCGTAGCCGGTCACCGTGTCGAGGTCGTACTCCAGCGGCATCACGACGACGGCGTGCGTGGCGCCCCGGAAGGCCTCCCGGAGGGCGTCGGGACTGGCCAGGTCTCCGCGGACCGGCGTGAACCCGCCGCCCGCGGCGGCGGCCTTGGCCTCGTCGCGGACCAGGCCCCGCACGTCGTGCCCCTGAGCGGCGAGCCACCGGGCCACGGCACCGCCCTGGAATCCGTTGGCTCCGGTCACCAGGACGCGCTTGAGGTCTTGTGTCATGTCGTGCCTTTCATCGTGTGGTTCGTGCGAGGTGTCGGTTCGGTCGCGGCCACGTCGGCCCGGATCCGGTGGTCGGTCGGTCAGGGCACGGCCCGCCCTCCCGCGACGGTGGTGCTCGTCTCCGCGACCTGCGGGGGCGGTGCGGGCGGGCGCAGCCGCAGGGACAGCAGCGCACCGAGTACGGCGAGAGCCGCACCCACCAGGAAGGCGGCGCCGAAGCCGTCGGTCAGGGCGGTGTCGTGGGCCGCGGTGGAGGCGTTGGTGCGGGCGGCCGCGACGCCGGACAGCACGGCCAGCCCGATGACGGAACCGAACTGGAGACTGGTGTTGACCAGTCCGGACGCGAGACCGGCCTCGTCCTGGCGGGTGTCGAGGGTGGCGGCGACGTTGGTGGTGATGGAGACGAGCGGCAGGGCCACCCCGAGCACCAGCGTCGACGGCAGGACGTCGGCCGCGAACGAGCCGTCGGCCGAGATCCGCGACAGCCCGGCCATGCCGGCGGCGACCAGCACGAACCCGGCCGTCATGACGCCCCGCAGACCGAACCGGCCGATGAGCCGGTCCGTGAAGGAGGCGACGGCGATGACGACCACGCACAGCGGCAGGAGGGCCAGCCCTCCGAGCACCGCCTCGTGGCCCAGCACTGCCTGGAGGTACAGGCTGACCAGGAAGAACATCGGGAACAGAGACATCTGCCACAGCGCGGCCAGGATGTTGGCCAGTCGGAGTGTGGGCCGGCGCAGCACCGCGGGCGGCACCAGCGGGTGCGCGACCCTGCGCTCCACCAGGGCGAACAGCACCAGCAGGACGACGGCGGCGCCCCCGGTGGCGAGGGTCGCCGTGGAACGCCACCCGGCCTCGCCCGCGTTGACCACGGCGTATGCCAGCAGTGCCAGGCCGGCCGTGCCGGCGATCGCTCCGGGCACGTCGAAGCCCTGCTCCCGCCCGCCGCCCGCGCCGCCCGGCAGCAGCCGGGGGGCGGGCAGCATCAGCACGACGCCGGCGAGCACGTTGAGGGCGAAGGTCGACTCCCAGCCCAGCCAGCTGGTGAGCACTCCGCCGAGTACGGTGCCGACCGCGCCGCCGGCGCCCGCCATCGCGGCGAACACACCCAGTGCCCGGTGCCGCTCGGGGCCGTCCGGGAACAGGCTCAGCACCAGGGCGAACGCCGCCGCGGCCGCCATGGCCGCACCGACGCCCTGCACCGCGCGGGAGGTGATCAGCAGCGCGGCGCTGTCGGCGAGGGCGCCCAGCAGCGAGGCGGCGGACAGCACCCCGAGCCCGGCGAGGAAGATCCTCCGCCGGCCGAGCAGGTCCGCGGCCCGTCCGCTGAGCAGGAGCAGACCGCCGAAGGAGACGAGGTAGGCGTTGGCCACCCAGGACAGTTCCGCGGGCGAGATGTCCAGCCCCTCCCCGATGGACGGGGCGGCCACGTTGATGATCGAGGTGTCGAGGAGCAGGACGAACTGGGTGCAGGCGAGCAGCGCGAGCGCCCGCCACCGGTCAGCTGAGCGCATCGGGTACACCCCCGCCCGGCAGGTCTTCCAGCCGGTAGCCGTCCAGGCACGACTGGGTGAACGCCGCCAGGAGGTCCGGGTCCCCGTCGCGCAGGATGCCGGGGAGATAGACGTGCGGCGCCCCGTGGTAGAAGCGCTCGTACTGCTCGTGCCGGGAGGCGAACTCCGAACCGAGCGCGTCCCAGGCCAGCTTCAGCAGCTTGATCCGCTGCTCGGCCGGGGTACCGGGAGAACGCACGTACTTGGCGACGAGCGGGCCCAGTTCGGGGTGCGCGAGGTCGTATCCGGAGGCCGGAAGCTGTATCAGGCCGCCGCCCGCCAGCATCTTCAGTTCGGCGAGCACCTTCGGATACAGGTCGCCCGCCATGGCCCGGTGGGCGGAGGCGATCTCCTTGTTGAGGTGCACGGCGCTGCCCTCACCGTCGACGCGCTCGTACATCGTCTCGGCCGCCACCACCATGGACTTCGCGATGTTCAGCCACCCCATGAGCCGGCCGAGCTGCATCTGGACGGGCGGCAGTGCGTAGGTGTTGTTGGCACGGGTGAGCAGGATCGCCAGACCGGTGAGGAACTCGAGCTTGGTCCAGAAGCGGGTGGCGGCCTGGTGCACGAAGTTGTTGTAGGCGGGGGTGAACCACCACATCCGGAAGGTGGTGTCGACGTCGCGGTACGTCAGCACCCGCTCCCAGGGGACGAAGACGTCGTCGCAGACCAGCAGCGCGTCGTTCTCGTCGAAGCGGGAGGAGAGCGGGTTGTCGAACACGCTGCGCGCGTGGGCCTCGTACGAGGTGCGGGAGATGAACTTCAGTCCCGGGGTGTCCAGCGGCACCGTGAACGTCAGCGCGTACTCGACGTCCTGCCGGGGCAGCGGTTCGATGGTGCCGACGACGACCTCGTCCCCGAAGACCGCGCCGGTGCCGATCATCTTGGCGCCGCGCACCACGATGCCGTCGTCGCGTTCCTTGACGACCCGTACGTAGAGGTCGTCCTCCTCCTGCTCACTCGCGGCCCTGGTCCTGTCGATCTGCGGGTTGGTGATGGTGAAGGCCTGGTAGAGGCTGCCCTCGGAGGTGCGGCGGTAGTGGGCCGCCAGGTTGTCCCGCCCGTCGAAGCCCTCCCCGGCGAAGACGTCCGGCGCGGACACGAAGCCGGCGGTACCGGCCGCCATGTAGTCGGGCGACCTGCCGAGGAACCCGAAACTCGCCTCCGACCAGGTCCTGAACGCCTTGCGCCGTTCGACCAGTTCGGTCGGCGTACGCGGCACGTGGTAGGCGCGGAGCACGGACCGGTCCGCACCCTCGGGCCGGACCGTGAGGACGTCGCGCGTACCGGGCTCGCAAGCCAGGTCGTAGAGGCGGGCGACGGAGCGGGCGGTGTTGCGGAAGGCGGGGTGCTCGGTGACGTCCTTGACCAGCTCTCCGTCGAGCCAGACGGCACGCCCGTCGCGAAGTGATTCGAGGTAGTCCTGGCCGCTGCGGGGCATGTCTGTCTCTCCTGACACGAAGATGCGTTCTCTGGTGGTGTGGGTGACGGCCGGCGCCGACGTCAGGCGCGGGGGCCGGTCGGGCGGGGACCGCGGTCCTAGGACTCGTGGACCGCTTCCGCGCTTCGTCCGGGTGGTGGCTGGTGGCAGCCGTAGGGCGAGGGCGCGTTGACGGACTCCGCGTCGAGCCCGGCGGCGCGCGCGTAGCTCTCGGCCACGTCGGCGAGCCGGGCGGCCGGTATCACGTCCTCGACGCGCCGGAACCCGTGCGGCGCCCGCTCCTGAGCCAGGTCGATCACCAGCTCCGGTCCCTTGGCGCGGTTGAGCAGCTGAAGGCGGTTCATCGAGGGCCGGCGGTCGCGGTCGTAGGCGGCCAGCGCGCGGGCGGGATCGTCGTGGGCGGCCAGGTGGTGGGCGAGACTGCGGGCGTCCACGACGGCCTGGGTGGTCGCGCTGGACCCCATGGGCGCCATGGCGTGCGCCGCGTCCCCGAGCAGGGTGACCGCCCCGAACGACCAGCGCGGCAGCGGATCCCGGTCGAGCATCGGGAAGGACCCGGCGGTCCCGGCGTCCGCGAGCAGCGCGCCCAGCCGCAGGTCCCCGCAGCCCCAGTCGGACACCGCCTCGGGGAACGCGTCGCCGGAGGGCGTTTCCGCGCCGGCCTCGCCGGTCGCGGCCCGGGACACGGCCCAGTTGACGGGCACGAGGCCGTCGGCGTCCGGCCGTTCGGCCAAGGGGTAGACAACGGCCTTCCAGCGTCCGTCGCCCATGACGACCATCGACCGGCCGCCCTGGAAGGGCGTACTCCGGTGTACGCCACGCCACACGGTCGTGCCGTTGGAGCGCGGTGCGCCCTCCTCGGGGTAGAGGGTCCGGCGTACCGCGGAGCGCAGTCCGTCGGCGCCGACCAGTACGTCCGCGCGGGTACGGCTCCCGGGCCCGTGCTCGGCCGGCCGGGCGAGCAGCACCTCGGCCCCGCCGCCGTCCAGAGGCGTGAAACCCGTGACGCGCGCGTCGGTGGTGAGGGCGTCCGGTCCCAGGCGGTCGCGCACCGCGTCGACGAGGAGTGACTGGAGGAGACCGCGGTGCAGGGCCAGTTGCGGCCACACGCTGCCGCTCGCCCGGCCGCGGGGCTCGTGCCAGATGCGCTGTCCGAGATGGTTGTGGTAGCTCAGCGCCGTCAGTTCGGCGCCCGCGTCGCGGATGCTTTCGGCCAGACCGAGGGCGGCCAGTTCGCGGACCGCGACGGGCTGGACGTTCACTCCGGCGCCGAAGGGGAGGATCCGTGGAACCGCCTCCAGTACGCGGACGTCGCGCAGTCCGGCGGCGTGCAGGCTCAGCGCCGCCACCAGGCCGCCGATGCCGGCGCCGGCAATCACGATCTTCATGGAACGAGTCCCCCAGTACCTCAATTCCGTGAACCGGCCAAAAGCCCGGCTCGCTCCACATCGTTCTCGGGGGAGTGGCTACGATCAATGAGTCATGAGCCGGATCCGTTTAAGAATCGTCCGGAGTGCGGTCGGGGGAATCGTTCATGCAGGACGACGTGCTGAGTGAGGTACTGCGCCCGCTGTGGCTGACCGACGTGTTCCACAGCACCTGGCGGGCCGGGGGCCAGTGGGGGGTCGAGGGGCACGACGACAGCTGCGCGATCGTGCACTACATGGTCGACGGCGGTTGCGTCATCACCTTCGACGACGGCTCCGAGCCCGTGACGCTGAACGAGGGGGATCTGGCGGTCTTCCCGCACGGCACCGCCCACACCTTCGCCGCCGAGCCCTCGGTGGCCGCCACACCGCTGTCCGCGCTGCTCGCGCAGAGCCCGCCGGGCGGGTCGCAGGTCGTCACCGTCGGCACTCCCCCGTACCGGACAAAGATGCTCTGCGCGAGCCTGCGCTACTGCGCGACCGGCGAACCGGTCCTCTATTCGGCGTTGCCCAGGCTCATCGTGATCCGGCACCGCTTCCTGAAGGGCGAGTCGCTGCTGGTGCGCACGCTGGAAGCGCTGCCCTCGGAGGTGGGACGGACGGCTCCCGGTTCCCGGCTGGTCACTCTGCGGGCCTTCGAGACGGTGTTCGTCCTGTCCCTGAGGATCGCCATGGAGCAGCTGGCGGACGAGTCCCCCGCCCTCCAGGCGCTGCACCATCCGGGCATCAGCAAGGCGCTGATGTCGATCCACGGCTCCTACGGGAAACCGTGGACGGTCGGCGCGCTGGCCCGCGAGGCGGGGATGTCCCGCTCGGTCTTCGCCCAGATGTTCCGGGAGCTGGTCGGCCAGCCGCCGATGCGGCATCTGACCCTGCGGCGGCTCCAGGAGGCCCGGCGCCAGCTCGCGGACACCTCCGTCCCACTCACCGAGATCGCGCGGCTCATCGGCTACGCCAGCCAGGTGGGCTTCCACCTGGCGTTCCGCAAGGAGTACGGGATGACGCCCGGCGAGTACCGGGCCGGTCACCGGACCGCGCCCGGCCCGGCCGCGCTACGGCATGAAGATGACCAGCGCTCCGAAGCCCGCGCCCAGGACGATGCCGACGATCCCGCAGATGATGCCGGCCAGCGCCTGGCCGGCGTTGGTGGCCTCGCCCCGGGCGGCCTTCGCGCGACCGAGGCCGCCGAAGACGACGCCGAGGACACCGACGAGGATCGCGAGCGGCCAGAGGCAGAAACCGACGGCGGCGATGATGCCGAGGACGAGGCCGGTGGTGCCCATGCCGTTGCTCGGCATCGGCGCCATGCCTGACCAGCCGTAGTAGCCGGGCGGGGCCGGGTGCCCGTAGCCGGCCGGGCCCGGGTAGCCGTAGGGGACGTGGCCGGGGCCGTCCGGCGCGATGGGCGGCGGCGGGACCGGCTGCCGGTCCTGGCCGGCGTACGGCGGGGGCGGCGCGAAGGGGTTGGGCGCGCCGGTGGCCGCCGGGTCCGGCGCCGCGAACGGGTTCGCCGGAGCCGAGGGGGCTGAGGGCGCGGCCCACGCCGGGGGTTGTGCCGCCGGCATGGACGTGACCGTCTGCTGGTCGTGGACGGACGGGGGCGGCCAGGACGCGGCGTCGTTCGAGGCGACGGTCACGCCGGGACCGGGGGCGACGGGTGGGGCGGCGTCCGCGGGTGCCGCCCACGGGTCCCGAGCCCGGGGACCGGCATCGGCGCCGGGACCGCCGGGCGGCGGCGTCTTGTCGAGGCC
>NZ_QHJH01000161.1 GCF_003947455.1 Streptomyces sp. WAC 04229
TGGTGGGTCGCCTCTCATTCGAAGGCACGGTGGCGCGAGGGCGGAGTGGGGCGGACGACGCTGTCAGCTCACAGGGCTGGGGAGGCAGGGGCCGGGGTCCGGGAACCGAGAAGGGGGTGAGGTCTGCCGCGTGTCAGCTCGACGACGGCATCCTTCGACCGAGGGCGCCGGTCCGCTGCCTTGTTCGCGGAGTTTATACGACATGTGTTCAGACTGTGTTTCGGCTAGCCGATTCCGGCAACCAGTACAAGGTTGCATTCGGTCGTGGAGATGCGGGATTTCTCCGGATTTACGAGCCGGTGCACGACGGTGACCTCGGAGAATGTTCACCGAGCGGTCGGCCAATTGTCGTCGGCGTTTTTCACGAGTTACCGGACCCGGAAACTGCTCCACGCGCCATGCCTGGTGAATGTGCCACCGGTCACATCGGCACAGCGTAGCGGGTGCCGGGCCGCCGCGGGACGTTATCGATCGCTTCGGCTGGGCATCATCCAACCTGACCGGCCATCGGCGGCCGGATCTTCGACTGCCGCTCGCAGAAGGGAAGCTTCCATGGGGGAGAAGGTCGTGGCAGGTCAATTCGACCTGTCCGATCGCCAGCGCTACCGCGAGAAGTTGCAGCGGTGCCTGACGGGTCTGGAGCGGCTTCTGGCAGAGAAGCGGTTCGACGAACCGAAGAACCTGATGGGGCTGGAGATCGAATTGAATCTCGTCGGTGCTGACGGGATGCCGAAAATGTTGAATGCGCAAGTCCTCGAACGCATCGCGAGCCGGGACTTCCAAACAGAACTCGCCATGTTCAACCTGGAAGTGAACATCGCTCCCCACCGGTTGGGTGGCCGGGTATTCGACCGGCTCGCCGAGGAGATCCGTACGTCTCTGGCATATGCGGACCGCAAGGCCGGAGAGGTCGACGCGGGAATCGCGATGATCGGAATTCTGCCGACGCTGGACCGGGACGATCTCGTTTCCTCCAATCTCTCCGCCGTGGACCGCTACGCCCTGCTCAACGACCAGATCGTGGCCGCCCGCGGCGAGGACTTCACCCTCGACATCGAGGGGGTCGAGCGTCTGACCTGCACCTCCAAGTCCATCGCGCCCGAGGCCGCCTGTACCTCGGTGCAACTGCACCTCCAGGTCACCCCGGACCGCTTCGCCGACGTGTGGAACGCGGCCCAGGCGGTCACCGCCGCGCAGATCGCCGTCGGCGCCAACGCGCCGTTCCTGTTCGGCCGGGAGCTGTGGCGCGAGTCGCGCCCTCCGCTGTTCCAGCAGTCCACCGACACCCGCCCGCCCGAGCTCCAGGCCCAGGGCGTCCGGCCGCGCACCTGGTTCGGGGAGCGCTGGGTGACCTCGGCCTACGACCTGTTCGAGGAGAACCGGCGGTACTTCCCGGCCCTGCTGCCGATCTGCGACGACGAGGACCCGCTGGAGGTCCTGGACGCCGGCGGAGTGCCCTCGCTCGCCGAACTCGTCCTGCACAACGGCACCGTCTACCGCTGGAACCGGCCCGTCTACGACATCGCCGACGGCGTCCCCCACCTGCGGGTGGAGAACCGCGTCCTGCCCGCCGGACCCACCGTCACCGACGTCATCGCCAACGCGGCCTTCTACTACGGTGTGGTGCGCGCGCTCGCCGAGGAGCCCCGGCCGGTGTGGACCCGGCTGCCGTTCGAGGCCGCCGCCGCCAACTTCGAGGCCGCGTGCCGGCACGGCATCGACGCCCGCTTCGAGTGGCCCCGCCGCGGTCGGCTGGGCGGCACCACCGAGGTCGACGCCGCCGTCCTCGTCCGCGACGAACTGCTGCCACTCGCCGAGGCGGGGCTGGACGCGTGGGGCGTGGAGCCCGCCGACCGGGACCTGTACCTCGGCGTGATCGAGGAGCGGTGCCGGCGCCGGGTCAACGGCGCGTCCTGGCAGGCGGCCACGTTCCACCGGGGGCTGGAGGCGGGGCTGTCCCGGGAGGAAGCGCTGGCCGCCACGACCCGACGGTACGTCGAGCTGATGCGCGAGGGTGATCCCGTGCACCTGTGGCCGGTGGGGCTGCCGGAGCCGGCGGTGCTGGGCTGACCCGCACCGGGCCGACGACGGGTCGGCCCCGGGCCCCGCCGCGCACCGCCTCATACTGATCGGGCAAGCTGTGACGTCCCAGCTGGAGGCAGGTGTGCATGGCGGAGGCGGGCCCGGTGGACGATTCGTTCCCTCACAAGCCGGTCGTCGGGGAGCAGGGTTCCCCGGAGCGGCTCTCACGGCGGACCCTGCGTGACGAGACGCTGCTCGTCCTGGCGCTGTCGCTGGGCGCGAGCGGGGTGTCCGCCCTCATCAGTTTCGTCGGCTCGGTCACCCGGCCCGGCGGGCTCAAGGACCAGGCGGCCACCCTCAACGCCTCCGCGGCGCCCGGCCGTCCCTGGCTCGACCTGGCCTGGCAGCTCTTCGGCATCACCACGGCCCTCGTCCCCGTCGCCCTCGTCGCGCACTTCCTGCTCCGGGAGGGCAGCGGTCTGCGCGCCCTGGGCTTCGACCGCACCCGGCCGTGGCCCGACCTGGGCCGCGGGGCGGCCGTCGCCGCTGTCATCGGCAGCACCGGCATCGCCTTCTACCTGGCCGCCCGTGGCCTCGGCTTCAACCTCACGGTGGTGCCCGAGGCCCTGCCCGACGTGTGGTGGAAGTACCCCGTACTGATCCTCTCGGCGGTGCAGAACTCCGTCCTGGAGGAGGTCATCGTGGTCGGCTATCTGCTGCGCCGCCTCGACCAGCTCGGCTGGAGCGCGGGCGCCTCGCTGGCGGCCAGCTCGGTGCTGCGCGGGTCGTACCACCTCTACCAGGGCATCGGCGGCTTCATCGGCAACATGGTGATGGGCGTCGTCTTCGTGTACCTGTACCGCCGTTGGGGGCGCGTGGGCCCGCTGGTGGTGGCGCACTCGCTGCTCGACATCGGGGCCTTCGTCGGGTACGCGCTGCTGGCCGGCAAGGTGGGCTGGTTGCCGACGGCGTGAGCGCGCGGGGGCGGGGAACGGCGTACGCGTGCCGGGCCGCGCGGCGCATGAGCAGCACCGTCCGTCCCGGATGACGCGGCGCGTGGGACTCCCCGCCCCGTCCCGACGGCCGGTCAGGCCAGCAGCTCGCCCTCGATCACCGTCACCGCGCTGCCCCTGAGCAGCGTGCGCTCGCCCCGGAGCTCCGTGCGGACCAGGCCGGAGCGGGGCGACGCCTGGAGCCCCGTGAGGGCCGGTCGGCCCAGGCGCCCGGACCAGAAGGGCGCGAGGGCCGTGTGGGCGCTGCCCGTGACGGGGTCCTCGTCGATGCCGACGTTCGGGAAGAAGCAGCGGGAGACGAAGTCGTACCCCTGCGCCGGGTCGTCCGCGCGGGCGGTGGCGATGATGCCCCGCTCGGAGTGGGCGCCCAGCGCCTTGTGGTCCGGCTTCAAGGCGCGCACGGTCCCCTCGTCGGCGACCTCGACCAGCAGGTCGCCGATGTTCGGCCCGGTGTCGAGAACGGTGAGGGGCGCGGCGCCGAGGGCCTCGGCGACGCCCGCCGGGGTCTCGACCGGAGTCAGCGGCGCGGTCGGGAAGTCCAGGGTGACGGAGCCGTCCTCGTGGGGCGTCGCGACGAGGACGCCGCTGCGGGTGGCGAACCGCACCGGGCCCTCGTGGGCGCCGGTGGTGCGCAGCACGTGGGCCGTGGCGAGGGTCGCGTGGCCGCACATCGCGACCTCGGTGGCCGGGGTGAACCAGCGCAGCGCCCAGTCGGCCTCGCCGCCCGCGGGCAGGGGATGGGCGAACGCCGTCTCGGCGTGATTGACCTCCAGGGCGACCCGCTGCAGTCGGTCGTCGTCCGGGAAGGCGTCGAGGAGCAGGACCCCGGCGGGGTTGCCGGCGAAGGGCCGGTCGGTGAAGGCGTCGACGATTCGGATACGCATGCCCCGACGCTAGACGTCGCGCGGCGCCGCGGGCCAAGGCCAATCGCCGGTCGCTGGACCGGGTTTCACGTGGGTCGCGGGCCGGTGAGGGGCATCCGGCCCGTTCAGACGTCAGGGCTCGGGAGCGGAGCGAGGGCTTGCTATGCGATAGGTTCCGATATATCGTTGAGACATCGCGACAGGTCAACGACTGAATGGAGTGATTGCGATGCGTACCCACGGATACGAGCGTGGACATGGTGGACAGGGCCGCAGTGAAGGCGGCCCCTACGGCCGTGGCGGCTTCGACGGGCGGCGTGCGGCCTTCGGTCCCTTCGGGCCGGGTGGCCCCGGCGGCTCCGGTGGTCCGTTC
This sequence comes from Streptomyces sp. WAC 04229, assembly GCF_003947455.1. Lineage (GTDB taxonomy): Bacteria > Actinomycetota > Actinomycetes > Streptomycetales > Streptomycetaceae > Streptomyces. The sequence goes on from NZ_QHJH01000161.1 coordinate 4,272, forward strand.
GGGCCGGGCTTCGGTCACGGCGGCCCCTGGGGCGGTCGAGGGCGCGGCGGGCCCAGGGGGAGGGCGCGGCGGGGCGACGTGAAGGCGTCGATCCTGGCCCTCCTGAAGGACCGGCCGATGCACGGCTACGAGATGATCCAGGAGATCGCCGAGCGCAGCGGCGGGGCGTGGAAGCCCAGCCCCGGTTCGGTGTACCCCACCCTCCAGCTGCTGGAGGACGAGGGCCTGATCGCCAGCGAGAGCGAGGGCGGCAAGAAGCTGTTCGCGCTCACCGAGGAGGGCCGCGCCGCGGCGGAGGAAGGTCCCGACGCACCCTGGGAAGAGGCCTCGCGGGGCGTCGACTGGGAGGCCCTGAACGACGTCCGGCAGGCCGGGTTCGGGCTGATGGAGGCGTTCGGACAGGTCTGGAAGACCGGCAGCAAGGAGCAGCGGGAGAAGGCGCTCACCGTCATCGGTGACGCCCGCAAGAAGCTGTACCTGATCCTCGCCGACGAGGACTGACGGAGTGCAGGGGTGCCCCGCGGAGTGATCCGCGGGGCACCTTCGCGTGCGCGGGCGAAACGGCTTGATCTCATCCGCAAGGAGGAGATTCCGGCCGTGCGGGTCCACTCTGTGTGGGACGACGAAATGCTCCCCCTCGGGGATGACGCGCACGTCCGGGACTGGTGAGCTGGGAGATGTGCAACCCCGTATCCCCCGGCAGTCGGCCGGCGAGCAGGACGCCCCGCGCCCGGACGGCACCGATCTCGACCACCGGTTCACCGCGGAACTGGCGTCGGCGGTCTCCGGTGCCCGCCGCAGGGCGGTGCGGGACGGGGACCGGCAGGTCGACACGGCCCATCTGCTGCACTCCCTCCTGGAATCCGACGGTGAGGTCCGGGCGGTGCTCGGGGACGGGCCCCGGATCGCCCGGCTGCTCGGCTACCTCGTGCAGCGCAGCATCGGCTACGGCCTGCGCTGGCAGAGCGCCGTCGAGGACTCGGGAGCCGTCCCCCTCGTGACCGGCGTCGCCGGATTCTCGCCGCTGGCCGCGGCGGCCATGGAGGAAGCCGGTGCGCGTGCCGCACGGCGCGGGCACGTCCGGGCCTGTGGTGTCGACCTGCTCGCCGCCCTGGTCGCGGACCCGCAGGCGCGCGCCGTGGAGATCCTGGCCCGTGTGGCCGTCGAGCCGCGCACGGTGGTCGCCGACGTGGACAGGTACTTCGAACCGGCGTCCTGAGCCCCGAGGTTTCCCCTGCTCGGCCTCAGGCGTCGCCGGCCCCCGCCCCTCGCCCGGCGAGCCCCCGTCCCGCGCCGGACGTCCAGTCGGTGAGACAGGTGTCATTGGGGGTGACGGTCATGTCGACCCCTGTCATCATGTGCCGGTGCATACGTCTGACAGCGCTCGCGGCAGCCGCGGCAAGGGGACCGGGCTCGGCCTGGCGCTCGCGTCCGCGGTCGCCTTCGGCGGTTCCGGAGTCGCGGCCAAGCCGCTCATCGAGGCGGGCCTCGACCCGCTCCACGTGGTCTGGCTGCGGGTGGCCGGCGCCGCCCTGGTGATGCTGCCGCTCGCCGTGCGCCACCGCGACCTGCTGCGCCGCCGCCCCGGACTGCTCGCCGGGTTCGGCCTGCTGGCCGTGGCCGGTGTGCAGGCCTGCTACTTCGCGGCCATCTCCCGCATCCCCGTCGGCGTCGCCCTGCTCGTCGAGTACCTCGCGCCCGCCCTGGTCCTGGGCTGGGTCCGGTTCGTGCAGCGGCGGCCGGTGACCCGGGCCGCGGCACTCGGCGTGGTCCTCGCGGTCGGCGGTCTCGCCTGCGTGGTGGAGGTCTGGTCGGGCCTGCGCTTCGACGCCGTCGGACTGCTGCTCGCGCTCGGTGCCGCCTGCTGTCAGGTCGGCTACTTCGTCCTGTCCGACCAGGGCAGCGACGCAGGTGACGAGGCCCCCGACCCGCTCGGCGTGATCGCCTACGGCCTGCTCGTCGGGGCCGCCGTGCTGACCGTCGTGGCCCGCCCCTGGTCGATGGACTGGTCCGTCCTCGGCCACACCGCCCCCATGGACGGCACCCCGGTGGCCGCCGCCCTGCTGCTCGCCTGGATCGTGTTCGTCGCCACGGTCCTCGCCTACGTCACCGGCGTGGTGGCCGTGCGCCGGCTGTCTCCGCAGGTCGCCGGCGTCGTGGCCTGCCTCGAAGCGGTCGTCGCGACCGTGCTGGCCTGGGTGCTGCTCGGCGAGCACCTCTCCGCCCCGCAGATCGTCGGCGGCGTCGTGGTGCTGGCCGGTGCCTTCATCGCCCAGTCCTCGACGCCCGCCAAGGGCTCCGCGGAACCGGTGGCGAGCGGCGGGGAGGAAAGGGAGTTGTCCCGGCGGGGGACGGCGGCCTAGGGTGCGGATCATGCACTCCGACGCACTCGTCCTCCCGCCTCCGGCCACCTGAGGCGGGCCCCTGTGACGAGCCCGGCGCGTGGTCGCCGGGCCGGACGGTGCTGCCCGCAGACGCAGTCCTCGCGCTCCCGGTAGCTCCGGGGCCGCGCCGAACGTCCGCGCCTCGTGCGCGTCTGCGGAGAGAACTCGTGTCGAATGCCGTCTCCGGCCTGCCCGTCGGGCGTGGCCTCCTCTATCTGATCGTCGCCGGTGTCGCCTGGGGCACCGCCGGTGCCGCCGCCTCGCTGGTCTACCGGTCCAGTGACATGGGCCCCGTCGCCCTGTCCTTCTGGCGCTGCGCCGTGGGGCTCGTCCTGCTGCTCGCCGTCCGTCCATTGCGTCCGCATGGACGGAGGACGGCCGTGGCCGAGCCGTTCGCCCGCAAGGCGCGGCGGGCCCTCGTCACCGGCCTCGGTCTCGCGGTGTTCCAGACCGCCTACTTCGCCGCGGTGCAGTCCACCGGGCTGGCCGTGGCGACCGTCATCACGCTGGGCGCCGGGCCGGTGCTGATCGCGCTCGGCGCGCGCCTCGCCCTCGGTGAACACCTCGGCCTGGGCGGTGCCACCGCCGTCGTGGGCGCGCTCGCCGGGCTCGTGGTGCTCGTCCTCGGGGGAGGGAGCACGACCGTCCGCCTGTCGGGCGTACTCCTCGCGCTGCTGTCCGCCGCCGGGTACTCGGTGATGACGCTGCTCACCCGCTGGTGGGGCCGCGACGGCGGGGCGGACGCCGGCAGCACGTCGGTGGGGGCCTTCGCCGTCACCAGCCTGTGCCTGCTGCCGCTCGCCCTCGCCGAGGGGCTGCTGCCGCACACCGCCGAACCGGTCCGGCTCGGGTTGCTGCTCGCGTACGTCGCCGCCGTGCCGACCGCCCTCGCCTACGGGCTCTACTTCGCCGGAGCGGCCGTCGTCCGGTCCGCCACCGTCTCCGTGATCATGCTCCTGGAGCCGGTCAGCGCGGCGGCGCTCGCCGTCCTGCTGCTCGGGGAGCACCTCACGGCGGCGACCCTGGCCGGCACCCTGCTGATGCTCGGCTCGGTGGCGGGGCTCGCGGTGGCGGAGACCAAGGCGGCACGGACGCGACCGGCGCCGGCCTGACCGACGAAGCCCGCCTGACGACCGGGGGCCGCTCGGCGCGAGCGGCCCCACGGGCGGTCTTCCGGCGCCCTCCGTCAGATCCCGCCGCGCCGTGCGAGGTGCGCCCGGGCCCCGGCGTCGCGCGGGCCGGCGCGCTCGGCGAGCCCGACCGCGATCCGGTCCCGGACCTCCTCGGTCCGCTTGCCGGCGTACTTGAACTTCGCCCGTACGCCGGTCACCTCCAGCCGCAGCCCGCGGATGCCGGACAGCAGCCTGCCGTACGGCGCCTCGCCCGCCGCGGCCCGTGCGGAACCGCCGTCCGGCTGGAAGTGGCCGACCTGGCGGTTGAGCAGGTCGGCCTTCTCACCAGGATCGTCCACGACACGGGCGTGGCAGCGGAGCTGGACGGCCGCGTAGAAGCTGGTCGGCACGCCGTGCTCGGGCGGCCCCTCCGGGGCGGCCTGCCAGGGGCCGGGGACGTACACGTAGTCGTCGACCACGCTCAGCAGGACGACCGGGTCGGCCTCCAGCGCGGACCACAGCGGGTTGGGCCGGGCCAGGTGTGTGACCACCTCGCCGTGGGCGCCGCGGGCGGCGTCGAAGGCGAAGTGCAGCGGCTGGACGTGGGGCGGCTCGCCGGGCGGGCCGTTGACGGCGAGCTGGCCGAAGTCGTGTGACCCGAGCCAGTCCCGCCACTCGTCGTCGTCCCGCGGCGCGTCCCAGGGGTGGACCAGCATCACAAGGCCGACAGATAGCCGGGCAGGGCGGTGCCGGCGTCGAGGTCCGGGTCGGCGACCGGGGCGTCGTACCCCTTGCGCACCGGGACCAGCCCCGCCCAGTGGGGGAGGGCGAGGTCCTCCGGTTCGTCGTTCACACCGCCGGTGCGGAGCTTGGCGGAGACCTCGTCCAGGTCGAGGCGGATCACGGCGGTGGCGGCCAGCTCCTTCTTGTTGGCGGGCCGGGAGTCCCGCGAGCGGCCGGGGACGACGTGGTCGACCAGGGCGTCCAGGGCGGTGCGCCGCTCCTTGGGGTCCGTCACCTCGTACGCCGTGCCGTGCACCACCACCGACCGGTAGTTGATCGAGTGGTGGAAGGCGGAGCGGGCCAGCACCAGCGCGTCCACGTGGGTCACCGTCAGGCACACCGGCAGGCCCGGGTCCGCGGCGCCGGTCATCCGCAGCGGGCGCGAGCCCGTCGAGCCGTGCACGTAGAGCCGCTCGCCCACCCGCCCGTAGAGGGTCGGCAGGACCACCGGGGCACCGTCCCGGACGAAGCCGAGATGGCAGACGTAGCCCTCGTCGAGTATCGCGTGCACCAGTTCCTTGTCGTACGAGGCCCGGTCGGGGGAGCGGGTGGGGACGGTGCGGTCGGTGGACGGGTAGGTGGTCGCGGGCTGCGACGGCGTCTGCGCGGTCCCCTGCATGGCGTTCTCCATTGCACTAGTGCATAATGTTGTTTGTGCTAGGAGAGTATCTGATCACAGGGCGGGGCGCAGCGGAGATTTCCGCGAGCGTCGAGCGTGCGGTGGGCTCGGGGGAGCTGGAACCGGGGCAACCGCTGCCGCCGATGCGGGAGCTGGCGGAGCGGCTCGGGGTGAACCCGAACACCGTCGCCGCCGCCTACCGCACCCTGCGCGAGCGCGGGGTGATCGAGACGGCCGGGCGCCGGGGCAGCCGGGTGCGCGCGAAGCCCGCCACCACGGGCCGCGAGTTCATCCGGGTGGAGGTGCCCGAGGGGGTGCGCGACCTCTCCGACGGCAATCCGGACCCGGCACTGCTGCCCGCGCTGGGCCCGGTGTTCGCCGCGGCGGCCGAGCAGGGCGACCGGGACCCGGTGATGTACGGGCACGCGGCCGTCACCGCGGAGCTCGCGGGCGTCGCCCGCGCCGAACTGGACGCCGACGGAGTGCCCGACGGGCCCGTGGTGGTCACCTCCGGCTCCCTGGACGCCATGGAACGGGTACTCGCGACCCACCTCAGACCCGGCGACGCCGTCGCCGTGGAGGACCCGGGCTGGGGCAGCCTCCTCGACCTGGTCCCGGCGCTCGGACTGCGCACGGTCCCCGTGCGCGTGGACGACGAGGGACCGCTGCCCGAGGACGTACGCCGGGTGCTGGCGGCCGGCGCCCGCGCGCTGGTCGTCACGGTCCGCGCGCAGAACCCGACGGGCGCGGCCGTCGGCGCGGCGCGCGCGGCCGGCCTGCGGTCCGTGCTGAGCGACCATCCCGAGACCCTGCTGATCGAGGACGACCACGGCCACCGCATCGTCGACCTGCCCCCGCACCCCCTCGCCGGTACGACCCACAGCTGGGCCTTCGTCCGCTCGGCGGCCAAGGCCTGCGGGCCCGACCTGCGACTCGCCGTGTTCACGGGGGACCCCGTCACGCTCGACCGGGTCCGCGGCCGGCAGCGGCTGGGGCCCGGCTGGGTCAGCCACGTCACCCAGCGGGCCGTGGCCCTGCTGTGGGCGGGCGGCGCGGTGGACGCGCACGCGGTCGCGCCGGTGTACGGGCGGCGCCGGGACGCGCTGCTCGCCGCCCTCGCGGACCACGGGGTCGCCGCGCACGGCCGCAGCGGCATGAACGTGTGGATCCCGGTGCCGGACGAGACCGGTGCCGTCGCCCGGCTGCTGCACGCCGGCTGGGCCGTGGCCCCCGGCGCGCGCTTCCGCGTCAGCGCCCCGCCAGGCATCCGGATCACGGTCTCGACGCTGTCCGAGGAGGACGTCGCCCCGCTGGCGGCGGCGGTCGCGGCGGCGGTGGGGCCGGGGGCGGAAGCTTCGCGGAGCTACGTCTGAGACGCGGTGGTCCGAGGGTGCTCCTGGAGCCTCGTGTCCTCGCGCTCCCCGGCCGGGGCCGGCGAGGGCGGTCCGGCGGCCCTGGGCCGGGACCGGGTCAGCGCCGCCCCGGCGAGGACGACCACCGCGCCGACCGGGGTCGACCAGGACAGCGACTCGCCGAGGAGTGCCACGCCCGCCGCGGTGGCGATGACGGGGGTGAAGTACGTGACCATCTGGGCCGTCGTCGGTCCGACCTCCGCGACCAGGTCGTACTGGATCAGGAAGGCGAGACCGGTGCCGAGGACGCCCAGGGCCGCGACCGACAGCACGGGCAGGACCGGAAAGCCGGTCGGCAGCGAGGTGAACAGCGGTGTCACGACGGTGAGTTGCAGCGTGGCGAGACCCAGCTGGGCGCCCGTCAGCGAGAGGTGGGAGTGGCTGGAGCCGGCCAGGGTGCGGCGCACGTAGATCCAGCCGACCGGATAGCTGAGCGAGGCCAGCAGCGCCAGGGCGGTGCCCGTGACGTCGAGTCCGTCGAAGCCCTGCCAGACGCCCAGCACCGTCAGGACGCCCAGGAACCCGATGCCGAGCCCTGCCACCCGGCGTCGCGTCGGCCGGTCCTCGGAGAGGGCGACCAGCGACAGGGCCATGCCCCACAGCGGCGAGGTCGCGTTGCAGATGCCGGCCAGCGACGACGGGATCGTCAGTTCCGAGAAGGCGAACAGCGAGAACGGCAGCGCGTTCAGCAGGAACCCGGCGACCGTCAGATGCACCCAGGTCCAGGCGCCGCGCGGCAGCCGCTCCCGCTTCACCGCCATCGCGGCCGCGACCACCGCCGTACCGAACGCCAGCCGCCCCAGCGTGACCTGGAACGGGGCGAAACCCTCCGTACCCACCTTCATGAAGAGGAAGCTGAAACCCCAGACGAGGGAGAGAACCCCGAAGCGCAGCCGCCAGTCGAGGACGCGACGGGCCGCAGGCGAGGACGTACCACTGCTGCTCATGCGAGCAACGATGGGGCAGATCGTCCTCGTAGCACAATCGAGATTTCGCACCGAATATCTCGTAGTGTTGCTTACATGTTGAACCTGGAGCGCCTGCGCACCCTCGACGCCCTCGCCCGGCACGGTTCGGTGAGCGGCGCCGCAGCCGGTCTGCACATCACCACCTCCGCCGTCTCCCAGCAGATGGCCAAGCTGGAGCGCGAGGCCGGACAGCAACTGCTGGCGAAGAACGGGCGCGGGGTGCGGCTCACCGACGCGGGCCGACTGCTCGCCGAGCACGCGGCCCGCATCCTCTCCCAGGTCGAACTGGCCCAGGCCGACCTGGAGGCGCAGCGCGGGCAGGTGGCGGGCGAGCTGCGGCTGTCCGCCTTCCCGACGGCCGCCCGCGGACTCTTCCCCACGTCTCTCGCCGCCCTGCGCACCGAGCACCCCGCGCTGCGCCTGCGCTCCTGCGAGCTGGAACCGGAGCGCGGCATCAACGGCGTGGTCCGCGGCGACCTCGACCTGGCCGTCGTCCTCGACTGGTACAACAAGCCGATGCCGCTGCCCGACGGCCTGGTCAAGGCGCCGCTCCTCGACGACCCCGCCGACGTGGCCATGCAGGCCGGCCACCGGCTCGCGGGCCGCGACGAGGTGGACCTCGCCGAGTTCGCCGAGGACGAGTGGATCACCTGGGGCGAAGGCGAGTTCTGCCACGAGTGGCTGATGTTCACGCTGCGCTCGAAGGGCATCGAGCCGATCGTCGGACACCGCGCCGCCGAGACCCACACCCAGCTCGGTCTGGTCGCCGCGGGGCTCGGCGTGTGCATCGCGCCCCTGCTCGGGCGCCAGCCGATGCCCGCGGAGGTCGTCACCGTCCCCTTGAAGCAGCGGGTGCGCCGGCACGTGTACGTCGTGTGGCGCGCGGACGCGGACCGCCGCCCGTCGATCCGGGCGGCGGTGGACGCGCTGCGGGCGACCGCGGCGAAGGTGGGACAGGCGGGCTGAGTCCGCCACGGTGAACGCCGGAGCCGACGGAGTCCGCTACGGCGACGCCAGCTTGCGGAAGTCCCAGCTGACGACCTTCTCCGGCGTCAGCCGCAGCCAGCCGTGCCGGCCGTCGTGGGGCATCTCCTCCAGACCGAAGTTCTTGCGGGCGAACAGCGTCTCCGGGAAGTCGAGTTCGGCGCACAGCTCACCGGTGCGCGGTGCCTCGCCCACGAACTCCATCCGGCCGGACAGCTCCGCTCCCCGCAACTCGTCGTACTCCTCACCGGTGTCCACCACGATCGCCACCCGCGGGTCGCGCCGCAGATCCGTCCAGCGCCTGCTGCGCACGACCGAGTACAGCCACATCGAGGCACCGTCCCAGGCGAACCAGAGCGTGCTCACGTGCGGGGCGCCGTCGGCCGAGACCGTGGCGACCCGGCAGGTGCGCTGGGTGGTGAGGAACGCCTCCAGCTCGCCGGGGGTCATCATGATCTTCCGGCCCCGGCGCTGGGTCGCGGTCATCCGGCCAGCTGGATCGAGTCCCCGCTGACCGTGATCTGCACGGCGGGCAGCGGCTTGAGCGCCGGACCGCTCTGCACGCTGCCGTCGGTGATGGAGAAATTGCTGTTGTGACAAGGGCAGTTGATGACCCCGTCGGACACGCTCTTCACGGCGCAGCCCTGGTGGGTGCAGGTGGCGGAGAACGCCTTGAACTCGCCCGCGGAAGGCTGGGTGACCACGACCTTCTGGTCGGCGAAGACCATCCCGCCGCCCTCGGGGATGTCGGCGGTCGACGCGAGTGCGGCCCCCGCTCCCGCGCCCTCGCCGCCGCCCGCCTCGGCGGACGGGGAGCCCGACGACGCGCTGCCGGTGTCGCTCGACGCGTCCTCGTCCGAGCCTCCGCAGGCCGCCAGCACGGCGGTGAGCCCCGCCGCTCCGGCCGCCGCCACGACGGTACGACGGGCCGGCCCGGCGGCGGGATGAAACGATGCGCTGGTCATGCTGGGGTTCCCTTCGGGGGGATGCGTGATGATCTGCCGAGAGGTACGGCCCCGTGGCACGTGCTGTTCAGACCGTGCGGTGATGCTGTCGGTTCGGCGGTCGGGCGGGCGTAAAGCACGGCTGTCGATTCGCTGTCGACGGGTGGCTCGGAACGTCGCCGGGGCGGTCACCGCCGGTCGGTGGTGTGCGCCGGAGGTGACACGGTCACGGAACCGGACGAGGGGATGGTGACCCGGCGGCTCCGGTCGCCGAGGACGACGGTGGTGGTGCGGCCCGGCGCGCCGTGCAGGGTCGCGGCGGTCACCTGACCCGCCTTCCAGGCCATGTCGACGGTGAAGCCGCCGCGTACGCCGATCCCGGTGACCGAGCCGGTGGCGGCCCAGGCGTCCGGGAGAGCGGGGAGCAGTTCGACGCGGCCGGGGCGGGACTGGACCAGCATCTCGATCATCGCCACCGGTGTGCCGAGGTTGGCGTCGATCTGGAAGACGGAGCTGTCTCCGAACGAGTACATGTCGAAGAAGTTGCGCGCCGTGCCGTTGCCGAAGTCCACGGACGGCTTCATGACCGAGAGCACGCACTGGTACGCCTTGCCGGCGTGCTTCAGCCGTGCCCAGCACAGGGCCCGCCATGCGGTGGCCCAGCCGAAGCTGTCCATGCCGCGCGCCTCCAGCAGCCTGGTGGCACCGCCGATGAGCGAGGCGGGGGAGTCCCGGAGGCTGACGCGGTCGCCGGGGAAGAGGCCCACGTGCGCGGACAGGTGGCGGTGCGCGGTCTCGCCGAGGTCGTCCTCGCCCATCCACTCCTCCAGCCGGCCGCTGCCGGCACTGACCTCGGGCAGGTGGAGCCTGTTCCGGAGACCGTCGACCGTGGCGGCGTACGCCGCGTCCCTGCCCAGCTCGGCGGCGGCCTCCCGGTAGTTCCCGAACAGCTGCCAGACCAGTTCCTGCGCGTAGGTGATGCCGCGGGCGTCCTGCGGGCCGTGCTCCGGTGACCAGTCGTGGTCGTCGACGAGGACCTCTCGCCCCGCCACCGTCGTCGTGATCAGTCGTGCTTCCCAGAACTCGCAGGCGCCCTTCAGCAGCGGGTAGATCTTCGCCAGGTCCGCGGGGTCCTGGGTGTACTCGTAGTGCTCGTAGAGCGAGTTGCACACCCACGCGTTGCCGGCCGGGTGCCACCACCAGCCGTTGCCGCCCCAGACGTTGGTGGAGATGGCGAGCGTCCAGCCGGCGACCTTGCCGGAGGTGTTCCGGAAGCCGTTGCGGGGGTCCTGGAAGAGGGCCTGCGTGGTCGCCCGCCAGCCCGGCAACTGTGCCACGCAGTAGTCCGCGAAGGCGTCGAAGCACTCGGAGAGCCCGGTCCGGTCGGGCAGCCAGTAGTTCATCTGCACGTTGATGTCGGTGTGGTAGTCGCTCATCCACGCGGGGGTGTTGCTGTCGAGCCACAGGCCCTGGAGGCCGGCGGGCAGGCTTTTCCGGGAGCCGCAGATGGTCAGGTAGCGGCCGAACTCCAGGTAGGAGGCCTCCAGTTCGGGGTCGGGGGCGGCTCCTGCCTCGGCGCGGGCGGCGAGCCGGACGGGGGTCTCCATGGCACGCTGGGCGGCACTGGAGCCGCCCAGGTTCACCGTCGTCCGCTTCTGCAGCCGCCGGAAGTCGGCGACGTGGCCCGCGAGCAGCGCCGAGCCGCCGGCCCCCGCGGCCCGGGCGGCCTTGTCGCGGGCGACGGTGAGCGGAACGAGGTCCGCGTCCTTGTACTCGACGGACGCGTCCGCCTGGTAGTTGGTGCCGCCCGAGACGATCAGCACGACCTCGGCGCAGTCGCCGAAGGTCACCTCCGTGCCGGTGGCGGAGACGGTGCCGCCCTCGCCCGCCGCCTTCACGACGGTCGCGTACCTCAGCGAGTTGGTGAACGTCGCGGCGAAGGACGCCTCGGCGGAGCCCGCGTCGGCGGTCACCTCCTCGTCGCGTGTCCCGGCCAGCGTCAGGGAGCCGGTGTAGGAGCCGCCGCCGCTCTGGGACAGGCGCACCACGACGACGTCGTCCGGGTGGCTGGAGAACACCTCGCGGCGGTAGGTGACGCCGCCGAACTCGTAGGTGGCGGTGACCAGTCCGTTGCTCATGTCGAGCGTGCGGCGGTAGTCGCCGACGGCTGCGGTGGTGTGGGCGGGGATGTCGACGTAGGCCTTGGCCAGCATGCCGAGGGTGCCGAAGTCCTCGGTGCCGTAGGGGAACTGGCCGTCGCACTGCAGCGCGGCGTTGGCGTGACCGGTCCACAGGGTGGCGTCGGCGACGACCAGGACGTCCCGGGACGGGTGGCCGGTGACCAGGGCGCCGAGCCTGCCGTTGCCGATGGGCAGGCCCTCCTCGATCACCTTCTCCTCGACGCCCGGCTGCGTGTACCAGAGGGTGACCGCCTCGCTCTCCGGCACCAGCGACGCCGCGCCGGTGTGAGCCGCGCCGGAAGGGGGG
>NZ_QHJH01000162.1 GCF_003947455.1 Streptomyces sp. WAC 04229
TTCATAGTGTTTCGGTGGTCATAGCGTAGGGGAAACGCCCGGTTACATTCCGAACCCGGAAGCTAAGCCTTACAGCGCCGATGGTACTGCAGGGGGGACCCTGTGGGAGAGTAGGACGCCGCCGAACTCCTTTTAGAGCTCTGGCTCTTGGGCACGCAGCCCGAGGGCCAGAGCTTTTTTGCGTTGAGGTAAGGTCAGTGAGCATCATTGGCTCGTTTCCCACCAGGAGGCCCCCGCGTGGAGGTCCAGGAGACCCGCGTGCAGACGGACCGGGTCCTCACCATTCCGAACATCCTGAGCATGGCGCGCCTCGCCGGCGTGCCGCTCTTCCTGTGGCTCATCCTCCGCCCCGAGTTCGGCGGCCCGCAGAGCGACGGATGGGCGCTGTTGGTGCTGGCCCTGAGCGGGGTCAGCGACTACCTGGACGGGAAGCTCGCGCGGCGCTGGAACCAGATCAGCAACCTCGGGAGGCTCCTGGACCCCGCGGCTGACCGGCTCTACATCCTCTCGACGCTGGTGGGCCTCACCTGGCGGGAGATTCTCCCACTCTGGTTGACGCTTGTACTTCTTGCCCGCGAGGCGGTCCTGCTCGTGATGGTGGGCATCCTCCGTCGGCACGGCTATCCGCCGCCACAGGTGAACTTCCTGGGCAAGGCGGCCACCTTCAACCTCATGTACGCCTTCCCTCTGCTGCTGCTCAGCGACGGCAGCGGGTGGATCGCGTCACTTGCCGCTGTTTTCGGATGGGCGTTCGCCGGGTGGGGTACAACCCTGTACTGGTGGGCAGGTGTTCTCTACGTGGTGCAGGTCCGCCGCCTGGTCCGTGCGGACGCCACAGCCGATCGAACTCTCTGATTGTGCGGCCCCTGTGGCCGGATGGCCCGCGCTGGAAAAGTGCGGGACCCTGGACGGGTGAAGTCGGCTTAACCGTCGTCTCTTAGAGGAGGACGCTTCCGACATGAAGGCCGTCGTGATGGCTGGAGGCGAAGGCACCCGCCTTCGTCCCATGACCTCGAGCATGCCCAAGCCGCTCCTGCCGGTGGCCAACCGGCCGATCATGGAGCATGTGCTGCGGTTGCTGAAAAGGCATGGGCTCAATGAGACCGTCGTCACCGTTCAATTCCTGGCCTCCCTGGTCAAGAACTACTTCGGTGATGGCGAAGAGCTCGGGATGGAGCTCACGTATGCCAATGAGGAGAAGCCACTCGGTACCGCCGGAAGTGTGAAGAACGCCGAGGAGGCATTGAAGGACGATGCCTTCCTCGTTATTTCCGGCGATGCCCTGACCGACTTCGATCTCACCGATCTGATCAATTTCCACAAGGAAAAGGGCGCGCTCGTCACCGTGTGTCTGACACGCGTGCCCAACCCGCTGGAATTCGGTATCACCATCGTCGACGAAGAGGGCAAGGTCGAGCGCTTCCTGGAGAAGCCGACCTGGGGCCAGGTCTTCTCGGACACGGTGAACACCGGTATCTACGTCATGGAGCCCGAGGTCTTCGACTACGTCGACCCCGATGTGCCCGTGGACTGGTCCGGCGACGTGTTCCCGCAGCTGATGAAGGAAGGCAAGCCCGTCTACGGCTACGTCGCCGAGGGCTACTGGGAGGACGTCGGCACTCACGAGAGCTACGTCAAGGCCCAGGCCGACGTCCTGGAACGCAAGGTCGACGTCGACATCGACGGCTTCGAGATCTCTCCGGGCGTCTGGGTGGCCGAAGGTGCCGAGGTGCATGCGGACGCCGTGCTGCGGGGGCCGCTGTACATCGGTGACTACGCGAAGGTCGAGGCCGGCGCCGAAATCCGCGAACACACGGTCGTCGGCTCCAACGTCGTCGTCAAGAGCGGTGCCTTTCTCCACAAGGCCGTGGTGGCGGACAACGTGTATGTCGGCCCGCAGAGCAATCTGCGGGGCTGTGTAGTCGGCAAGAACACCGACATCATGCGTGCCGCGCGGATCGAGGACGGCGCGGTCATCGGCGACGAATGCCTGGTCGGCGAAGAATCGATCATCCAGGGCAACGTGCGGGTCTACCCGTTCAAGACCATCGAGGCCGGAGCCTTCGTCAACACCTCGGTCATCTGGGAGTCCCGGGGCCAGGCGCATCTGTTCGGGGCGCGCGGCGTGTCCGGCATCCTGAACGTGGAGATCACGCCGGAACTGGCGGTACGGCTGGCCGGCGCCTACGCGACCACTCTCAAGAAGGGCTCCACCGTCACCACCGCCCGTGACCACTCCCGTGGTGCCCGTGCGCTGAAGCGGGCGGTGATCTCCGCGTTGCAGGCCAGCGCCATCGATGTACGCGACCTGGAGAACGTACCGCTGCCCGTGGCGCGGCAGCAGACCGCGCGAGGCAGTGCCGGCGGGATCATGATCCGGACCACCCTCGGGGTACCGGACTCCGTCGACATCATGTTCTTCGACGGGCAGGGCGCCGACCTGTCGCAGGGCAGCCAGCGCAAGCTCGACCGGGTGTTCGCGCGGCAGGAGTACCGGCGCGCGTTCCCCGGTGAGATCGGGGACCTGCACTTCCCGTCCAGTGTGTTCGACTCGTACACCGGATCGCTGCTGCGGAACATCGACATCACGGGGATCGCGGACTCCGGCCTCAAGGTGGTCGTCGACGCCTCCAACGGCAGTGCGGGGCTGGTGCTGCCCAGTCTGCTCGGCAAGCTCGGTGTCGACTCGCTGACCATCAACCCCGGACTCGACGAGTCCAGGCCGACCGAGACCGCCGACGTGCGGCGGTCGGGGCTGGTGCGGCTCGGGGAGATCGTGGCGTCCTCCCGGGCGGCCTTCGGGGTGCGGTTCGACCCGGTCGGCGAGCGGCTGTCGCTGGTCGACGAGAAGGGCCGCATCATCGAGGACGACCGGGCGCTGCTGGTGCTGCTCGACCTGATCGCGGCCGAGCGGCGCAGCGGGCGGGTCGCCCTGCCCGTGACGACCACCAGGATCGCCGAGCAGGTCGCCGCGTACCACGGCACCCAGGTGGAGTGGACGACCACCTCTCCGGACGACCTGACGCGGGTCGGCGGCGAGGAGGGGGCCATCTTCGGCGGCGACGGCAAGGGCGGCTTCATCGTCCCCGAGTTCAGCAGTGTCTACGACGGTACGGCGGCGTTCGTGCGGTTGATCGGGCTCGTCGCGCGGACCCAGCTCACACTGAGCCAGATCGACGCGCGGATCCCGCGGGCGCACGTCCTCAAGCGTGACCTGGCGACTCCGTGGGCCGTCAAGGGTCTCGTGATGCGGCGCGTCGTCGAGGCCGCAGGGGACCGCTCCGTCGACACCACCGACGGTGTGCGCGTGGTGGAGACCGACGGCCGCTGGGTGATGGTGCTCCCCGACCCGGCCGAGGCGGTGACCCATCTGTGGGCCGAGGGTCCGGACGACGCCTCCGCGCAGGCGCTGCTGGACGAGTGGGCCGCGGTGGTGGACAGCGCCGGACGCTAGATCACACCGCACGCGTGCGTGCCGGACAAGTGTCCCCAAGGGGGCCTGTCCGGCACGCCGGTGGGGCCATTCGGAGGTAGTGGCGGCGGCGTGCGACGATGTGCGACATGCCGCAGCAACCCCCCGTTCGGAGCACATCCACGCGGCCCGCGCGCCCGGACGCGTCCATGTCCTTGCTCACCAACGTCATGGACCACAGCCTCGACGACGGCTATGCCGAGGCGGCCGCGCGGAAGAAGGCCGAGGGCGGCGGAGGTATGCCGAAGACCCTGCGGGCCAAGCTCGGACTGGCCGTCGGCCTGGTGCTGGCGGCGCTGGTCGTCACGGTCGGCGCGGCCCAGGCACGGGTCGCCGCTCCCGTGGTGGCCAAGGAGCGCGAGGAGCTGATCGACCGCATAGAGGGGGAGACCTCGGCGGCCGACAAGCTGGAGCAGAGCGTCGACGAACTGCGGGACGAGGTGGGCGCGCGGCAGCGCGAGGCGCTGGACAAGAGCGGCGCCGGCGACCGGGCCGACCTGGTGGGCATCCTGTCGGGCGCGGTCGAGGTGCACGGCCCGGGCGTGAAGCTCGTGGTGAACGACGCCAAGGACGTGGGCACGGGCGGTGACGGGCAGCCGCGCGGCACCTCCGGGTTCTCCGACACCGGCCGGGTCCGGGACCGGGACATGCAGCGCGTGGTCAACGGGCTGTGGGAGTCGGGCGCCGAGGCGATCTCCATCAACGGTCAGCGTCTGACGGCACTGTCGGCGATCAGGGCCGCCGGTGACGCGATACTGGTCGACAACAGGCCGCTGGTGCCGCCGTACACGGTGCTCGCGGTGGGCGGCGGCGAGCGGCTGAGCAGCACCTTCCAGGACAGCGCCGACGGGCTGTACCTGCACGCCCTTCAGGAGAACTACGGCATCCGGACGGCCATCTCCGTGGCGCAGGACCTGCGGCTGCCTGCCGCACCGAGTGTGATCGTACGTACAGCACAGCCGATAACCGAGAAGGGCACATCGTGATCGCCGTACTGGGCCTCGTCGTGGGAGTCGTGGCCGGACTGTTGGTCCGGCCCGAGGTCCCGGCGGCCGTGGAGCCTTACCTGCCGATCGCCGTCGTGGCGGCGCTGGACGCCGTCTTCGGTGGTCTGCGGGCCATGCTCGACGGCATCTTCGACGACAAGGTCTTCGTGGTGTCCTTCCTGTCGAACGTGGTCGTGGCCGCGCTGATCGTGTTCCTGGGCGACAAGCTGGGCGTCGGTGCCCAGCTGTCCACCGGTGTCGTGGTCGTCCTCGGCATCCGGATCTTCTCCAACGCCGCGGCGATCCGACGCCACGTCTTCCGGGCGTGAGGCCGATGAGCGACCACGACGAGCAGCCCGCGAACCGGCTGCGCAAGGAACTGCCCGACGAGGTGGCGCCGGCGCAGGACGCCCCCGGCGCCGACACTCCCGAGGAGCCGCAGCCGGTGCAGGGCGGGCCGAGCGGCCGGGAGCGGCTGCTCAAGGGCCTGTGGCCGCCACGCCTGACCCGGGCCCAACTCATCGTCGCCCTGCTCTTGTTCGGGCTCGGATTCGGGCTCGCGGTGCAGGTGGCGTCGAACAGCGAGAGCGACGGCGCGCTGCGCGGTGCCCGGCAGGAGGATCTGGTTCGCATCCTCGATGAACTGGACGACCGTACTCAGCGTCTTGAAGACGAGAAGCAGGGCCTCGAGCAGCAGCGGGACGAGCTGGAGAACAGCTCCGACCAGGCGGAGGAGGCCCGTAAGCAGACGCTGGAGAAGGAGCGGCAACTGGGCATTCTCGCGGGCACCGTGGCCGCGCAGGGGCCCGGCATCACGGTGACGGTCCAGGACACGAAGGGAGCGGTCGAGGCCGACATGCTGCTCGACGCGATCCAGGAGCTGCGTGCGGCGGGCGCGGAGGCGATCCAGGTGAACGGTGTGCGGGTCGTCGCCGGCACCTACCTCGCGGATTCCGACAAGTCCGTGAGCGTGGACGGGAACAAGATCAACGCGCCCTATCGTTTCCAGGTCATCGGCAAGCCGCAAGACCTCGAACCGGCTCTCAACATTCCTGGAGGCGTGGTGCAGACTCTGGAAAAGGAACAGGCCACCGTTACTGTTGAGCGGTCGAGCAAGATCGTCGTGGACGCCTTGCGAGCGGCGGAGCGGCCTGACTACGCTCGGTCGTCCTCCCAGTGAACCGGCGGTGCATGGGGGACGTCCGGCGAGGGCATGAGGTTGCGGGGGGTCGGCGCACCGATTGGGTGGTGCGTGGTGGAAACTGTCTGGTGGAGACGGACGTTGTGAAGATGTCCGGGTCGGTCAGTACGGTCAGTCAGGGTTCGTCCTGCCCCACGGGCGGGTCTGTTTCGGTCAAGGGGAATCGCCCGTGAAGTTGTTTGCGAAGTTGTTCGGAAAGAGCGCGCGAGAGGGCAGCGACAACGCGACCGCCCGCCATCGCGCCCAGCCCGACGCGGAGGGCCGACGCCCGATGTTCCGGGACCAGGTGGGTGGTCCGGGCGGTGACATTTCCGGTGGTCAGGGCGCGCCGTCTGTTGACCCTGCACAGTCCGGCGGCATAGGTTTCGGGCAACCGTCAACCTCAGGTACGGGTGGAGGGTTTCACCCCGATCCGTACGCGTCGAACGCCCCGGCGGGGCAGCCGCGGCAGGAGGATCCGTCCATGTCGGCCCTGGTGTGTACGAGGTGCGGTAACCGCAACGCGGAGAACAGCCGCTTCTGCTCCAACTGCGGTGCCCCGCTGCGTGCCGGTGCGGTTCCGGAGCGTGCCTCCGAGACGACCTCCACGATCTCCATCTCCGGTCTCGAGGCGTACGACGCCGAGGTCACCGGTCAGACCGCGGTCCCGGCGCTCTCGCCCGAGGCGCAGGCGGCCGTGGACGCGCTGCCGCTCGGCTCCGCGCTCCTGGTCGTGCGCCGCGGTCCGAACTCGGGCAGCCGCTTCCTGCTGGACGGTGAGCTGACCACCGCCGGGCGCCACCCGCAGAGCGACATCTTCCTCGACGACGTGACGGTCTCGCGCCGGCACGTGGAGTTCCGCCGCAGTCCGGACGGATCCTTCACGGTCGCCGACGTGGGCAGCCTGAACGGCACGTACGTCAACCGGGAGCGCATCGACCAGGTCGCCCTGTCGAACGGTGACGAGGTGCAGATCGGCAAGTACCGGCTGGTGTTCTACGCGAGCCAGCGGGGCTACTGACCCGAACCTCCAGGGAAGGTCCATGCTGCATACACCGAGCGGCGGTGCCGGTCACGGCGCCGCCGCCACGGACAGTGGGCTGATGAGCATCGGCACGGTGCTGAACGTGCTGCGTGACGAGTTCCCCGACATCAGCATCTCCAAGATCCGCTTCCTGGAGTCCGAGGGCCTCGTCGAGCCGCGGCGGACCCCGGCCGGGTACCGCAAGTTCAGCGCGCACGACGTGGAGCGTCTGGGCCGGGTGCTGCGGATGCAGCGGGACCACTATCTGCCGCTCAAAGTCATCCGTGAGCACCTGGACGCCGTGGAGCGCGGTGAAGCGGTGTCGCTGCCCACGGTGGGCCGGCAGCGGGACGGGGAGGCGGTACCGGAACCCGCCGACAGCCCGACCGTCGCCCGGATCGGACGGGACGAGCTGCTCGCCGCGGCCGGGATCGACGACCAGGAGCTGAAGGAATGGGAGTCCTACGGGCTCCTCGCCCCCCTGCCCGACGGGGCGTACGACGCCGAGGCGGTCACCGTGGCGTCGCTGGTGACGGAGCTGGGGCGCTATGGGATCGAGCCGCGGCACCTGCGGGTGATGAAGGCCGCCGCCGACCGGGACGCCGGGCTGGTGGACCAGGTGGTCGCCCCGCTGAAACGACACCGCAACCCCCAGACCAGGGCCCACGCGGAAGCGCGTACCAAGGAGCTGGCGGGCCTGGCGGTGAAGCTGCACGCGGCGCTCGTACAGACCGCGCTCGGCGTCCGGCTTCCCTGAAACAGGCCTGTTCGGAGCCCCGGATCGCCCAGTCGATCCCGGCCCGACTACCCAAACGTCCCGGGCACGGCCTAGGGTTGCTGTGTGAACGAGCTCGATGTCGTAGGTGTCCGGGTCGAGATGCCCTCCAACCAACCGATCGTGCTGCTGCGCGAGGTGGGAGGCGACCGCTACCTTCCCATCTGGATCGGACCGGGTGAGGCGACGGCGATCGCCTTCGCCC
The DNA here is from genome assembly GCF_003947455.1 of Streptomyces sp. WAC 04229. GTDB lineage: Bacteria > Actinomycetota > Actinomycetes > Streptomycetales > Streptomycetaceae > Streptomyces. Next base: position 7,643 of record NZ_QHJH01000162.1, read on the forward strand.
AGCAGGGCATGGCTCCGGCACGCCCGCTGACCCACGACCTGTTCAAGGACGTGCTGGAAGCCGTCGGCCAGGAGCTCACCGAGGTACGCATCACCGACCTTCGTGACGGGGTGTTCTACGCCGAGCTGGTGTTCGCCAGCGGCGTCGAGGTCAGCGCCAGGCCCTCCGACGCCATAGCGCTGGCCCTGCGCACCGGAACGCCGATCTACGGCAGCGACACGGTCCTCGACGACGCGGGCATCGCGATCCCGGACGAGCAGGAGGACGAGGTGGAGAAGTTCCGCGAGTTCCTCGACCAGATCTCGCCGGAGGACTTCGGGACGAGCAACCAGTAGGGTTTCCCTGAATCGGGGCACGCGAAACCACTCTTAGGGTGATTATCACTCGGCGTGCCGAGTGTGGCGATCGTTGACGCACCCTTGGTGACTGCCTACCTTCGAGGAGGCAGGTCAAGGACGGAGGTCGGCGTGAGGATCAGCGGCGACGGTACGGCTGGGGGTGGCCCCGGGAACGGTCTCGGGGCAAGTGGTCCGTACCCTCCCCAGGACTCTCGGCTCCGCACGGGCGGGGGGTGTGCCCAACAGGCCGGCGCGCCCGATTCCGCTCCGCAGCGGCCGGCCGCCGTGCCGACCAGCGGAGGGGCGGCGTCCATGACGTCCGAGGAGATCGGCTACCGCGGGCCGACGGCCTGCGCGGCCGCCGGCATCACTTACCGGCAGCTCGACTACTGGGCCCGCACGGGGCTCGTCGAGCCCAGTGTGCGTCCGGCGCACGGCTCGGGCACGCAGCGCCTGTACAGCTTCCGCGACGTGGTCGTGCTGAAGATCGTCAAACGCTTCCTCGACACCGGGGTGTCCCTCCAGAACATCCGGACCGCCGTCCAGCACCTGCGGGAGCGCGGCTTCCGCGACCTGGAGCGGATGACGATGATGAGCGACGGCGCCACGGTCTACGAGTGCACCTCGCCCGACGAGGTGCACGCACTGCTCCAGGGCGGCCAGGGCATCTTCGGGATCGCCGTCGGAGTGGTCTGGCGGGACGTGGAGAGCGCGCTGTCCCAGCTGCACGGAGAGCGGATCGACACGGGGGAGACCCTGGTCGGGCACAATCCGGCGGACGAACTGGCGCGACGCCGCAACAGGGCGGTCTGAGCGGCGCGCCGGTCCGCCCGGTGCGCCGGTCCGCCCGGTGCGCGGGCCGACCGGTGGCGGCCGCATTGTCAGTGGCGTAGGGCAGCATCGGAGATGTGAGAACCGCGCCCACGATCCTGCATCTCGACATGGATGCCTTCTTCGCCTCGGTGGAGCAGGCGTCCAAGCCGAGTCTGCGCGGGAAGGCCGTGGTGGTCGGCGGCCTGGGGCCGCGAGGCGTCGTCGCCACCTGCTCGTACGAGGCGCGCGTCTTCGGCGTCCACTCGGCGATGCCCATGGGCCAGGCGAGGCGGCTGGCGCCCAACGCCGCGTACCTCGTCCCGCGGTTCGAGCTGTACCGGTCGATCAGCGAACAGGTGATGCGGCTGCTCAGGGAGTTGTCCCCGCTGGTGGAGCCGCTGAGCCTGGACGAGGCTTTCGTGGACCTGGAGGCCGGTGGGACGGCCTGGGACGCGGCGTCGGCGCGGCTGGCCGGGACGAAGCTGCGCACGGACATCCGCGCCGTCACCGGCCTCACCGGATCCGTGGGACTGGCCGCCTCCAAGATGCTGGCCAAGATCGCCTCCGAGGAGGCCAAGCCCGACGGGCTGGTCCTGATCCCGCCGGGGACGGAGCGGGCCATGCTGGAGCCCATGTCCGTGCGGACCCTGCCCGGCGTCGGCCCGGCGACCGGCGACCACCTGCGGCGGGCCGGCATCACCACGGTCGGGGAACTGGCCGAGGCGGGCGAGGACGAGCTGGTGCGGCTGGTGGGCAAGGCGCACGGACACGGTCTGTACGCCATGGCCCTGGCGCTCGACGAGCGGCCCGTGGTGGCCGAGCGGGAGACCAAGTCCGTGTCGGTCGAGGACACCTACGACGTGGACATCCACGACCGGGTGCGGGTCGGCGTGGAGGTGGGCCGGCTGGCCGACCGGTGCGTGCGCCGGCTGCGCGCCTCCGGGCTGTCCGGGCGGACCATCGTGCTCAAGGTGCGCAGATACGACTTCTCCACGCTGACGCGCTCCGAGACGCTGCGCGGTCCCACGGACGACCCGGCGGTCGTGCGGGAGGCCGCCGCCCGGCTGCTGGACTCGGTGGACACCACGGGCGGTGTGCGGCTGCTCGGGGTCGGCGTCAGCGGCCTGGCCGACTACACGCAGGAGGACCTGTTCGCGCAGGCGGCGGGCGGCGGGGCCGGGGAACCGGCCGAGGAGCCGGAGTCCGAGCCCGCCGCGGAGCACCGCCCGGCACCCGCGGAGCGCCGCTGGCCGTCGGGGCACGACGTGCGGCACGCGCGGTTCGGACACGGGTGGGTCCAGGGGAGCGGACTGGGGCGGGTCACCGTGCGCTTCGAGACGCCGTACTCGCGGACCGGGCGGGTACGGACCTTTCCGATGGACGACCCGGAGCTGACGCCCGCGGATCCGCTGCCGCTGGTTCCGTCCGAGACGCGAAGACCCGGTGAAGGTCCGGCAAGACCGGTGGCCGGTTAGCCGTACGTCCCGTACGTGCCGGGTCCGTCGCGGGGCCGGAGCGTCAGGTCTCCTCGTTGCCCTTGCCCGCCAGCTTGCCGAAGTCGTGGTCGGGGAGCGGGGGAGCGGCGGCCACGTCGAGGCCGTAGTGGTGGTACAGCTGGAGTTCCTGTTCCGGCGAGAGGTGGCGGCCGACGCCGAAGTCCGGTGCCTCCTTGATCAGGGCCCGCTCGAAGGGCACGCGCAGGGTGCCCTCGACCAGCTCGCTGGGCTCCAGGGGCACGAAGGCGTCCCTGCTGAAGAGGCCGGTGCGGATCGCCGCCCACTCGGGCACGCCGGTGGCGTCGTCGAGGTACACCTCGTCCACGGTGCCGATCCTGGTGCCTTCGCGGTCGAACGCCTTGCGGCCTATCAGGTTCCGCGGGTCGATGTCAGTACGCACGGGCCCTCCACTTGGTCACCACTTGGCCGCACTGGGGTCGCACACCAGCCCGCCGAATCATCCGTAAGTACTACAAAAAACTACATATGGCCGGTCGGCCACTCGAAGGTTCGTGCCGCGAGCTCGCTGGTACGCTGGCAAGCGGCTGCTGACCCCGCGCGGGAGAGTCCTCCGGACACCATCGGAGGCGCCGAAGGAGCAAATCCTCCCCGGAATCTCTCAGGCTCACGTACCGCACGGACGAGGTCACTCTGGAAAGCAGAGCGGGTGTCGACGGCTTCCGCTCTCACCGACGGTGAAAGCCGGGACGCCCTCGGGCCGCCCCGGTGAAGCTCTCAGGTTGAGATGACAGAGGGGGAGGCCGTCCGGGTACCCGCGCCGTGGTGCCCCTCGCAGGTCGTCAGACCAGGAGGCCTCCGCAATGACCGTCCACCGCACTCCGCTCACCGAACTCGAACAGGCAGCGCCGTTCGAGCAGCGCCACATCGGCCCCGACCACGAGGCCCGGGCCAAGATGCTCGCGCAGGTCGGTTACGGTTCGCTCGACGAGCTGACGGCCGCCGCGGTGCCGGATGTGATCAAGAACGCCGACGCGCTTGACCTGCCCGGCGCCCGCTCCGAGGCCGAGGTGCTGGCCGAGCTGCGCTCGCTGGCCGACCGCAACCAGGTCCTGGACTCCATGATCGGCCTCGGTTACTACGGCACCTTCACCCCGCCGGTCATCCTGCGCAACGTCATGGAGAACCCCTCCTGGTACACCGCGTACACGCCGTACCAGCCCGAGATCTCCCAGGGCCGCCTGGAGGCCCTGCTCAACTTCCAGACCATGGTCGCCGAGCTGACCGGCCTGCCCACCTCCGGTGCCTCCCTGCTGGACGAGGGCACCGCCGCCGCCGAGGCGATGGCGCTCTCCCGGCGCATGGGCAAGAACAAGAAGGGCCTCTTCCTGGTCGACGCGGACGTGCTGCCGCAGACCATCGCCGTGATCCAGACCCGTGCCGAGCCGACCGGCGTCGAGGTCGTCGTCGCCGACCTGAGCGAGGGCATCCCGGCCGAGGTCGCCGAGCGGGAGATCAACGGCGTCCTGCTCCAGTACCCGGGCGCCTCCGGTGCCGTACGCGACATCAAGCCGGTCGTCGAGCGGGCGCACGAGCTGGGCGCGCTCGTCACCGTCGCCGCCGACCTGCTCGCCCTCACCCTGCTCACCTCGCCCGGCGAGCTGGGCGCGGACATCGCCGTGGGCACCACCCAGCGCTTCGGCGTGCCGATGGGCTTCGGCGGGCCGCACGCCGGCTACATGGCCGTGCACGAGAAGTTCGCGCGGAGCCTGCCCGGCCGCCTCGTCGGCGTCTCCGTGGACGCGGACGGCAACAAGGCCTACCGCCTGGCCCTGCAGACCCGCGAGCAGCACATCCGCCGCGAGAAGGCCACCAGCAACATCTGCACCGCCCAGGTGCTGCTCGCCGTCATGGCCGGCATGTACGCCGTCTACCACGGCCCCGACGGCCTGCGGGCCATCGCCCGGCGCACCCACCGGTACGCCTCGATCACCGCCGCGGGCCTCGCCGCGGGCGGCGTCGAGATCGTCCACGGCTCCTACTTCGACACCGTCACCGCGCGGGTGCCCGGCCGGGCCGACGCGGTCGTGCACGCCGCCCGCGCGAACGGCATCAACCTGCGGCTCGTCGACGCCGACCACGTCTCCTTCGCCTGCGACGAGACCACCACGCGCGCCCAGGTCGGCGGCGTGTGGCACGCTTTCGGCGTCGAGGGCGACATCGAGGCGCTGGACGCGGAGACCGCGGAGACGCTGCCCGAGGCTCAGCTGCGCACCGACGACTTCCTGACCCACCCCGTCTTCCACCAGCACCGCTCCGAGACCGCGATGCTGCGCTACCTGCGCCGCCTCGCCGACCGGGACTACGCGCTGGACCGCGGGATGATCCCGCTGGGCTCCTGCACCATGAAGCTGAACGCCACCACCGAGATGGAGCCGGTCACCTGGTCCGAGTTCGGCGCGCTGCACCCCTTCGCGCCCGCCGAGCAGGCGCAGGGCTACCTGACCCTCATCCGTGAGCTGGAGGAGCGGCTCGCGGAGGTCACCGGGTACGACAAGGTCTCGCTGCAGCCCAACGCCGGGTCGCAGGGCGAGTTCGCGGGCCTGCTCGCCGTACGCGGGTACCACCGGGCCAACGGCGACGAGCAGCGCACCGTCTGCCTCATCCCGTCCTCCGCGCACGGCACCAACGCGGCCAGCGCGGTGATGGCCGGCATGAAGGTCGTCGTCGTCAAGACCGCCGAGGACGGCGAGATCGACATCGAGGACCTGCGCGCCAAGATCGAGCAGCACCGCGACGAGCTGGCCGTGCTGATGATCACGTACCCGTCCACGCACGGTGTCTTCGAGGAGCACGTCGCCGACATCTGCGGCCGGGTCCACGATGCCGGCGGTCAGGTCTACGTGGACGGCGCCAACCTCAACGCTCTGGTCGGCCTCGCCAAGCCCGGCCACTTCGGCGGCGACGTCTCCCACCTGAACCTGCACAAGACGTTCTGCATCCCGCACGGCGGCGGCGGTCCCGGCGTCGGCCCGGTGGCCGTGCGGTCGCACCTGGCGCCGTACCTGCCCAACCACCCGATGCAGCCCGCGGCAGGACCGCAGACGGGCGTCGGACCGATCTCGGCGGCCCCGTGGGGCTCGGCCGGCATCCTGCCGATCTCCTGGTCGTACGTGCGGCTCATGGGCGGCGAGGGCCTCAAGCGCGCCACGCAGGTGGCCGTGCTGTCCGCCAACTACATCGCCAAGCGGCTGGAGCCGCACTTCCCGGTGCTGTACACCGGCCCCGGCGGGCTGGTCGCGCACGAGTGCATCATCGACCTGCGCCCGCTGACCAAGGCGACCGGCGTGAGCGTCGACGACGTCGCCAAGCGGCTGATCGACTACGGCTTCCACGCGCCGACGATGTCCTTCCCGGTGGCCGGCACGCTGATGATCGAGCCGACCGAGTCCGAGGACCTGGCCGAGCTGGACCGGTTCTGCGAGGCGATGATCGCCATCCGCGCGGAGATCGAGAAGGTCGGCTCGGGCGCCTGGCCCGCCGACGACAACCCGCTGGGGAGCGCGCCGCACACCGCCGCGGCCCTGGGCGGTGCGTGGGAGCACGCGTACACGCGCGAGGAGGCCGTCTTCCCGGCCGGGGTGTCCGCCGCCGACAAGTACTGGCCGCCGGTGCGCCGCATCGACCAGGCCTTCGGCGACCGGAACCTGGTCTGCTCCTGCCCGCCGCTGGACGCCTACGAGGACTGATCCCCCAGTACGCCCCGTACGTCCGCTACGACAAGAGGCTCCGTACCGCCCATCGGGTCGGTACGGAGCCTCTTGTCGTGTCAGGCGGTCGCGAGTGACACCTCCGTCGACTTGATCAGCGCGATGACGGGAGCACCGACGGACAGGCCCAGGTCCTCGGCGGACTCCTTGGTGACGACGGCGGTCAGCGCACCGCCCTCGACGGCGATCCCGACGGACGCCATCGCACCCCCCGTGGTGAGTGCGGTGACGGTGCCGGGCAGCCGGTTGCGGATCGACAGGCCCTCGACGCGCCCGGTGGCCAGGGCGACCTCCGTGGACTTCACCAGGGCCCGGACGGCGGTCCCGGCGGCGAGCGCCAGGTCGTCGGCGGAGTCCCGGGTGATCGCCGAGGTGAGGTCCTGGCCGCCGGAGAGGCGGACCTTGACCGTCGCCATGGCCTCGCCCGGGGTGACGGTGGTGACGGTGCCGGGGAGCTGGTTGCGGATGCTCAGGCTCATGGGGGGCACCGTAGCGCTGGGATGGGAGCAGTGCAGGGCACCCGGGGCGTTGGATGTAACGCGATACAGCGCTGGCGTGTCGCGTGGTGGGGCGCGCCCTCCCGGAGTCGGATGGGGGCAGGCCGTGGTGCGTGCGCCGCGTCGGCGGTTCGGGCGGAAGGGCCGGCCGGAGGGGACCTGGGGGGAGGCGGCCATGACCACGTAGGCACGGCGGATTACGGGGAGTGATCGCCGCCGGACACGCGTCGGGGCCGGTTCGCGGCCGCGGCTGCGGGCCGGCCCCATGATGCGCCGGACGGAGCGATGTCACCCCGGCCGGCGGGTGCTCAGGCGGCGGTGATCAGGCCCGCGCCGACGGGGCGGTGCGGGGCGATGATCTGGCCGTCCGGCAGAAGCTCACCGGTGTCCTCGAAGAGGACGACGCCGTTGCACAGCAGGCTCCAGCCCTGCTCCGGGTGGTGCGCCACGAGGCGGGCGGATTCCCGGTCGGCGGAGTCGGCTGACGGGCACGGTGGCTGGTGCTGACACATGAGTGGGGTCTCTCGGTCTGTGGTGATGGGTGAGTCTGCTGTCTTGTCTGTCCCGCGGCGTGAAGCGTTGTTCATGGCCGCCCCCCGTATGTCCAAGTCGGTCCGAACCCAGTGTTGCCCCACGGGCGCCGATCCGCAGGTATTTCGCAGCACCGCTTCTCACAGGTTGATGACGCATCACCCGCGCGGACGGTTCAGCCCAACTGCACTGTCACTTCGGGTGGTTCGGCATGGCCGAATGGGGCTAGTCCGCGCGGGTGGAGCGATGCGGGTCAGGCGGGCGAGCCCAGCAGCCCCGTCGGCGTCACCCGGTGCGTGAGGACCGGCAGCAGCTCGGCGGCCCGGTGCGGACGGTGGGCCGCGATGCCCGGAGGCGCGGGCGCCAGCGGAATCAGCAGGTCGGCGGCGGCGGGGTGCCCGGCGGCGGCGTCCGCGGCGCAGTCGCCGTGCAGCCACAGCGTGAGCATGTACAGCTCGGGGACCGACAGCAGACGCGGCTGGTACGACTGGGGTACCGACTCGGCCTGCCGCAGCGCGCGTTCGGTCGAGGCGACGTAGGGGCCCTCGAAGAAGTGCGAGAACGCCCAGCCGTCCGGGGTCAGCATGGTCTCCGCTGCGGCCACCGCCCGGTCGCCGCAGCGGATCAGGAACCGCCACCCGGCCAGTCGCGTCGCCGTCGTGCCTTCCGCCGTGACCCGGTCCAGGACGTGCACGGGCAGCGGCAGTTCGGGTGCGACGGGGCCCTGGGCGCCGAGCAGTGAGGGAGTCCGGGCCTGGGGAGCATGCTCACCCCGGGCGGCGCGGGGGGCCCGGACCTCCGCGAGGTGCCCGGCGCTGCATCGACCGAACGCCGGCGCCGGCAGGCCGAGGCGGCGCCCCAGGCGGACCAGGCGCGGGGGCCGTCAGCCCCCGGGCCGGACATGC
>NZ_QHJH01000163.1 GCF_003947455.1 Streptomyces sp. WAC 04229
CCCCCCGCCCGTCCGCGCCGGCGCTTCCTCGCCCCGGCCCTCGGCGCCCTCGCGGTGGCCTGCGCGGGCACGCTCGTGGCGGGCCTCGGCTGGCTGGTGGCGCAGGGCGGGAGCGGGGCGTCCGAGGACGCGGCCGGCAAGGGCGTGGCGAGCGACGAGGGGGCGGGCTCCGCGGCGTCCGGCGTCGCCTTCGGCAGCGCCCGCTACCTCGCCTGCGCCCGGCTGGTGGCCGAGGGCACGGTGACGGCGGCCGAGCCCGTGCCGGGCACCGGGCGGCACCGGATCACCCTGGACGTCACCCGCGTCTACAAGGCGGACGGACCGGGGGAGCGGGACGCCGCACCGGTCACCTTCGTGCTGGACGACGCCACCGCCCGGCCGGCCCCGGGCGACCGTGCGCTCATCGGCATCCCCCGGTACGGGGACACCCCGGACGTCGTGATCACCGGCCACCGCGCCGTCGCCGCCGAACGCGCCGTGATCACGGCGTCCCTCGCCGAGTCCCGCACCCTGACCTGCGACTGACCCGGCGGGACCGGGCAAGGGAAGGGGCGGGCACCCCCGAGGGAGCGCCCGCCCGTCACCCGCCGCACCGGACTACGGCACGACCTTCCCGATCCGCACGCTGCCCAGGCCCGCGGCCGTGCCGTGGGCGTTGACCAGCTGGACCCGGCCGAAGAACTCACGGCCTTCCGGGGCGGCGGCCAGCGCCGTCACCCGGGCGGTGACCGTCGCCGAGTCGCCCGTGCCCAGCTCGACCGGCGCCGCGTCGTCCACGGCGACCGAGCCGAGGGTCGCGGCGAAGAACACGTCCCGGTAGTCGTACTCCGTGCTGCCCGACGGCACCGAGTAGCCGGCGACCTCGACGGTGTACGTGCCGGCGGCCGGCTTCGCGACGGAGACGGACTCCTCGGAGTCGCCGTCGGCGGACTGGCCGACCACGGCACCGTCCGCGCCGTAGACCGTCAGGTCCAGGTCGGCGGCCGCGTCGGAGACCCCGCCGATGGCGACGTCCAGCGAGTCGGCGCCCTCGGGCACCTCGACCGTGGAGGTGGCCGTCTCGCCCTGCGCGATGGACGGGCGGGACGTCTCGGACGAGCCGAGCGGACCGCCGGCCAGCTTGCCCTCCAGCGGGGCGAAGCGGTTCGTCACCTTCCAGGAGACGGAGGCCGGCGTGCCGGCCCTCGCCTCGGGCACGGTCACGGTCTCCGGGTCGAAGACGGCCCCGAGGACGGTGACGTCCAGCCGGTACGGGTTGTCCAGCAGCGGCGAGGTGCGCCGCGACTCGACCTCGATCTCCCAGACGCCGGCCTGCGGGTCGGCGTACGCGCGCACGTCGGGCCGGCAGCCGTTGCCGTCGAGGTAGTTGTTGTAGCAGTACGGCGTGGAGGTGTTGTCGACCGGGACGCCGTACGGGTGGACGGCGATGAACCGGGTCTGGCTCCCGGCCTTCAGCCCGCTCATCGCCACCTCCAGCGACTTCGCGCCCTCGGGGACGGTCACGAAGTAGGACTTGGTGGCGTTGCGCTGCACCGAGCCCCGGGCGGAGACGTCGTACTTCAGCGGGGCCGAGACCACGACCGTGGTCAGGACCTGCTTGTCGACGCCCTCGGTGCGCGGGTCGTCGACCTCCAGGATCGCGCTCTTGAGCCCGGCGGACCCGGGCCGCGCCTCGACCTTCACGGTCACCGGCTCGTTCAGCGGCAGCCGCACCTCGTCCGGACCGACGATCCGGAAGGTGCGCCCGGCGTTGTTCTCGAACTCCAGCTCGTGCCGGACCGCCCGCTCGGAGCCGGTGGTGCGGGTGAGCGTGATCTCGTACGTCTTGCGCTCGCCCGCCTTCAGGCCGCCCTCCCGGTCGTAGAGGCCGGTGCCCTTGCCCGGCGTCTTCAGGAACTGGTCGATCGCGGTGTCGACCGGGGCCTGGACGGTGTACTCGTGGGCGGTGGCGCCCTCGCGGATCGCGCGCCAGGCGTCAGGGACGTTGATCAGGCCCGCGCCCTCCTCGTACGCCTGCACGCCGCTGATGTGGTCGGCGGTCGAGGTCAGCGCCGTGCGCAGCTTCGCCGGCGTGAGGTCGAGGCGCGCCTGCTTCGCGGCGGACAGCAGCAGCGCGGAGGCGCCGGCGGCCTGCGGGGAGGCCATCGAGGTGCCCTGGAGCATGCCGTAGCCGGCCGGCAGGTCGTAGCCCGCCTCCGGGACCGGGGCGCCGGGCATCCAGGTCTGGATGGTGTTGACCGCGGCGCCGGGCGCGGTCAGCGTCGGCGTGAACCCGCCGTCCTCACGCGGGCCGCGCGAGGAGAACGGCATCATCGCGTACCTGGTGCGCACCTGGGAGCCGTAGTTGGCGGCCCAGGTCTCGCGGGAGATGGACGCGCCGACGGAGATCACCTTGTCGGCGAGGCCGGGGTCGCCGATGGTGTTGGCGCCGGGGCCCGAGTTGCCGGCGGAGATGACGAGCTGGACGCCGTGGTCGTCGATGAGCCGCGTGTACAGCTCCGCGCGGGCGTTGTTGCCGTCGTTGAGCGCGGGCAGACCGCCGATCGACATGTTGACGATGTCGACGCCGCGGTTGACGACGAGGTCGATCATGCCCTCGGTGAGCGCGACGTTGGTGCAGCCGCCGCTCCAGGTGCAGGCGCGGGAGGAGACGATCTTCGCGCCGGGCGCGGCACCGTCCATCCGGCCGCCGAACAGGCCGTTGGCGGCGGTGAGTCCGGCGACGTGCGTGCCGTGCTCGGACTCGATGACGCCGATGTTGACGAAGTCGGCCTTGGTGCCCGCGCCGTCGGCGACGACGTCCTTGCGGATCTCGACCACGAACGGCTGGCGCTCGGCCACGTCCGTCTTCGGGTCGTCGGTGCCGAAGTACCCGACCTGGAAGCCGTCCTTGTAGGGCTTCATCGGGGTGTCGTCGGCGAAGTCGTGGTTGCCGTTCAGGTCGACGCGGACCGTGCCGGCCTTCGCGTCGTACAGGACGCCCCAGGAGTCGGTGGTGTCGCCGTCCCGGTTGGCGTCGCCGGCCGCGTCACCGCCGGCGGTGTAGGACTCCAGGAAGCTGCTGACCCGGTAGGAGCCCGCGGGAGCCGTCCAGGTCTTCCCGCCGTAGGTGAAGGTAGGCCCGGACACCGAGGTGGTCATCGGGCGCCAGGTGCGGTCGCCGTCGACGACCGGGTCGGTGGCGGTGACCCAGTCGACGATCTTGCGCTCGCCGGTGGTGGTCTTCTGCAGCGCGGGGTGCCCGAGGTCGACGCCCGAGTCCAGGATGCCGATGGTGACGCCGCGGCCGTCCGCCTTCGGGTACTTCTCCACGAAGTCGACGGCGCCCGTCTCGAAGGACGGGTTGTACGGGTTCTCGGCGGGGGTGCGGCGGTCCGGCGCCGGGTAGGAACGGCCCTTGTGGTGCGTGGCGCCCTTCGCCCGGTCCGCGCTCGGCGTCGGGTCGTCCAGCGGTATCTCCTCGCGCAGGTCGATGCCGTGCACGGAGGAGAGCTTCGCGGCGGCGGCGATGGCCGAGTCCGCCTTGGCGGTGGGGACGGTGGCGCGGACGTATCCCAGCTCGTCGTAGGTCCGGCCGACGGTGCCGCCGGGGACCGCGTCCAGCTCCTTCGCCACCCGCTCGGTGCCGCCCGGCGCGGTGGCGACCATCATCGTGACGTACTTCTCGCCGTCCGCCTTCGCCTCGGCGAGCCGGTCCGCGTCGTCGGAACCGAGCTTGTCGTGCGCGGACTTGACGGAGGCGTCGGCGGGCAGAGCGGCCGCCGGGCCGTCGGCGGCGAAGGCCGCGGGCACGGGCCCGGCCGCGGCGAGCGCGGCCACGAGGCCCGCGGCCACGGCTGTGCGGGCCGCGCGTCTCGCACCCGGTATCGGTTCGCGCTGGGGGGTGTGGGTCATCGGCATCCCTTGTAGGTAAAGGAACCTGCGTGCACGACCGGGGCAGACCGGCCCTGGCCGAGGCAGTCCGGAATCCGATCCCGGACGACCGCTCAGCTTTACCCAAGGGATCACTGTTTGGGGAGAGTTGTCCGGGACGGGAAGGGGCCATGGCGTACTTCCGCCATACGCCACCCGGGACACAAGGGGCGGGCCGTGACAATCCCCGGAGCCGGACCGGGCACGGCATGAGGAGGGGCCGCGGGGCGTCGCGCCCCGCGGCCCCTCCTCTCCCCTCCTGGTGACCGCCCCGTCGTGCACTACTGGGGCAGCACCACGACATACGCGGCGGGTTCCCGGTCCCCCGCCGCCATCAACGCCGTACGGACGACGGTCGCCTGGTGCTCGGGCGAGTCCCGCAGTTTGCGCGGGGTGAGGTGCACGACCGTAATGCCCAGCCGCTCCAAGTGCTCCCGCTTGCGCACGTGTTCCGTCCAGACCGGGTCGTCCTCCCGCTGCCGGTGCGCGCGGGTGTCCAGCTCCAGCGCCACGGCCTGCTCCGGCCAGAAGGCGTCCACGCCGCCGAGGTGGGGGCCGCCGGGCATGCGCAGGTCGACGTTCCAGACCGGCTCCGGCAGGCCGTGCTCGCGCACCATCCGGTACAGGCGCTGCTCGGCCAGCGCCCGCCCCTCGGCGACCAGCGAGTCCACGGCGTCCACCACGTGCGGCCGGCTCAGCAGCCGCGCGCGGTTCAGCTCCCGCACCACCGCGGCCGGTTCGCAGTGCCCGCCGCGCACCGCCTCCGTCAGCAGCCGCCGCACGGCCTCCGGGTCCGTCAGCTCCGCCACCGCGTCGGCCAGCGCCCGCGCCACCGGCGCCACCGGCACCCCGGCGACCTCCTCGGCGACGGGCAGCGCGGCCGTGCGGACGATGCGCGCGCACCCCGTCGTCCGCAGCCGGCGCAGCCGCGGCACCAGTACGTCGACGACCTCCAGGGACGGCAGCGGGGGAGCGGCCGAGAAACCGTGCAGCGCCAACGCGGCCAGCCCCGTGATCATCGCCTCCGCGTACGCGGGGACGGGCGGGTGCTCGCCGCCCGGCTGGACCGGCACGGCGGCGGTGACGCCCGGGACCGTGCCCCCGGACGTGCGCTCCCGTGCCGCGTAGAGCAGCACCGCGTGCAGGCGCTCGTCGCCGGTCGGTGGGCCCGGGTGCAGCAGGACGACGTTCGGGAGCAGTTGCCGCCAGGGGCCGCCGGGCCGGCACTGATCGCCGGTCTCGGCGGCGGAGACGCCGTGCGCCCGGAGCTGGGCGGCCGTCATCAGCCGGCGCCTGCCGTGCGTCAGTTGGTGCAGGGGGCGGGGGGAGAGCGGGGTGTTGTGCGTCATGACCGGGGGTTTCCCGCGCCCGATCCGTCCCTGAACCCCTGTTACACGCTCATCGCCGAATCCGGACAAGCCCGTCCTAAAGGACGGGTGTTCGGATGCCGAAAACCCCTGGTCCGCACTGGTGCGGGCCAGGGGTTACGGCTGCTATTGACTGAATTCCGTAACGATGACGGAGCGCCCAATCATTGGCCAAAGATCGTCGTCGTCCGGGACACGTCCGGCCTAGCGGGCGGCCGCCGCGTCACAGGCCTGCCCCCGCAGCGCACGCGCCAGGTCGTCCCGCGCCTCGAGGACCAGCCTGCGCAGTGCCGGCGCCGCGTCCTCGTGTGCCGACAGCCACGCGTCCGTCGCGTCCAGCGTGTCCTGGGAATCCATCAGGGACGGGAACAGGCCCCGCACCACGTCCATCCCGATCTGGATGGACCGCTCGGCCCACACCCGCTCGATCGCCGCGAAGTACTTCTCCGTGTACGGCGCGAGCAACTCCCGCTGCGAGGGCCGCTCGAAGCCCGCGATCGTCGCCTCCACCAGGGCGTTGGACAGCGCGTCCGACTCCACGACCTGCGCCCACGCCTGCGCCTTCACCGCCGCCGAAGGCCGGGCCGCCAGGCAGCGCACCTGGTGGCGCTTGCCGGAGGCCGTGTCGTCGCGGGCCAGCTCGGCGGCCAGCACCGCCTCGTCCGCCACGCCGTGCGCCGCGAGCGGGGCGAGGAACGCCCAGCGCAGCTCCTGGTCCACCTCCAGGCCGTTGATCTTCTCGGAGCCGTCCAGCAGCCCGCGCAGCATGGACAGTTCGGCCTCTTCGGACGCCACCGCCGCGAAGAACCGCGCCCAGGCCAGCTGCGGCTCGCTTCCCGGCGCCGCCTCCCGCAGCTCCCGCAGCGCGCCCTCGCCGAGCAGCCGGCCGCCGGTCTCCCGCCACTCGGGGGCCACGTAGTGCACCAGCGCCGACTCGGCCCAGGCGTGCAGCATCTGGAGCACGCCGATGCCGGACTCGCGCCCCGCGAACCGCAGGACGAGACCGATGAAGTCCCGGGCCGGCAGCAGCGCGTCCCGCGTCATGTTCCACAGCGCCGACCAGCACAGGGCGCGGGCCAGCGGGTCCGTCAGCGAGCCCAGGTGCTCGCGCAGGGTCGCCAGCGAGGTGTCGTCGAAGCGGGTCTTGCAGTACGTCAGGTCGTCGTCGTTGACCAGGACCAGCTCGGGCGCCTCGGCACCGGCCAGCTCCGCGACGACCGTGCGCGGCCCGTCGACGTCGACCTCGGCGCGCGCGTACCGCTCCAGGGCGCCCTCGCCCGTACGGCGGTACAGACCCACCGCCACCCGGTGCGGGCGCAGTTCGGGGTGCGTCTCCGCGGCCTCCTGCACCACCGCCAGCTCGTCGATCCGTCCCTCGGCGCTCAGCAGCACCTGCGGGGTCAGCGAGTTGACGCCCGCCGTCTGGAGCCAGGAGCGCGCCCAGGCGGCCATGTCCCGCCCGCTGGTCTCCTCAAGGACCGACAGCAGATCACCCAGCCGCGTGTTGCCGTAGGCGTGCCGCTTGAAGTAGCGCCGCGCGCCCTCCAGGAACGCCTCCTGGCCGACGTACGCCACCAGCTGCTTGAGCGCGGAGGCGCCCTTGGCGTAGGTGATGCCGTCGAAGTTGAGCTTGGCGTCCTCCAGGTCACGGATGTCGGCCGTGACCGGGTGGGTGGAGGGCAGCTGGTCGGCGCGGTAGGCCCAGGCCTTGCGGCGGTTGGCGAAGGTGATCCAGGCGTCCTTGAAGCGGGTCGCGCCGACGTTCGCGAACGCGCCCATGAAGTCGGCGAAGGACTCCTTCAGCCACAGGTCGTCCCACCACTCCATGGTGACCAGGTCGCCGAACCACATGTGCGCCATCTCGTGCAGGATCGTGTTGGCGCGGCCCTCGTAGGACGCCCGCGTCACCTTCCCGCGGAAGATGTACTCCTCCCGGAAGGTCACCAGGCCCGGGTTCTCCATCGCGCCGAGGTTGTACTCGGGCACGAACGCCTGGTCGTACTTCCCGAAGGGGTACGGGTAGTCGAAGTGGTCGTGGAAGAAGTCCAGGCCCTGCTTGGTGATCAGGAAGACGTCGTCGGCGTCGAAGTGCGGCGCCAGCCCCTTGCGGCACAGGGCGCCCAGGGGGATCTCCAGCCGCGTGCCGTCCTCCAGGGTCCGCTCGTAGGAGTCCGTCACGTAGTGGTACGGGCCGGCCACGACGCACGTGATGTACGTCGAGATCGGCTTCGTCTCCGCGAACCGCCACACCCCGTCGACGCACTCGCCCGCGCCGTTGCTCCACACCGTCCACTCCTCCGGCGCCCGCACCTCGAAGCGGAACGGTGCCTTCAGGTCCGGCTGCTCGAAGTTGGCGAAGACCCGGCGGGAGTCGGCCGGCTCGTACTGGGTGTACAGGTACACCTCGCCGTCCTCGGGGTCGACGAAGCGGTGCAGGCCCTCACCGGTGCGGGAGTAGGCGCACTGGGCGTCGACGACCAGCTCGTTGTCGGCGGCCAGGTCCTCCAGGGCGATCCGCGTGCCGTCGAAGACCTCGCTCGGGTCGAGGTCGCGGCCGTTGAGGGAGACGGCGGTGACGCTCGGGGCGACCAGGTCGGCGAAGCTGCTCGCGCCGGGTTCGTTGCAGCGGAACCGGAGCGTGGTGACGGAACGGAAGGTGCGGGGCCCCTCGCCCTGCGTGTCACCGACGGCCGACCGAACGTCGAGGGACACGTCGTACCCGTCGACGGACAGCAGGGCGGCCCGCTCCCGGGCCTCGTCGCGGGACAGATTCTCACCGGGCACGGGCGGCACTCCCTCGGATGGTGTTCAGTATGCGGACAGCACCGATCCTGCCATGTGCCCCTGACGTGCGGCAGCCCGGGAATGGTGGGGTGTGCGGCCGCGTTGCCCGTACAGAAGCCCGCTCGTGCGCCTCATGAGGAGAGACATGTCGGACAAGACTCCCGTCGACTTCTGGTTCGACCCCCTGTGCCCCTGGGCATGGATGACCTCGCGCTGGGTCCTGGAGGTGGAGAAGGTCCGGGACATCAAGGTCCGCTGGCACCTCATGAGCCTCGCCGTGCTCAACGAGGACAAGCTCGACGAGCTGCCCGACGAATACCGCGAGATGCTGGAGGTCAAGGCCTGGGGCCCGGTCCGCGTGGTCATCGCGGCCCAGGAGGAGCACGGCGCCGAGGTGCTCGGCGACCTCTACACAGCGCTCGGCACCCGCATCCACAACCAGGAGGAGGGCCCGGGCCGCGAGACCGTCGCCGCCGCCCTGAAGGACGTCGGCCTGCCCGAGTCCCTCATGGACCACTGGGACGCCACGCCCTACGAGCCCCAGCTGCGCGCCTCCCACAAGGAGGGCATCGACAAGGTCGGCCAGGAGGTCGGCACCCCGGTCATCGCCGTCCCCGGCGCCGACGGCGGCCAGCTCGCCTTCTTCGGCCCGGTCGTCACCCCGGCGCCCAAGGGCGAGGAGGCCGCCAGGCTGTGGGACGGCACCCTCGCGGTGGCCTCGGTCCCGGGCTTCTACGAGATCAAGCGCACCCGCACCAAGGGCCCGGACTTCAGCAACCTGTAGGCCGGAAGGAGTCCGGCAGATCGAACCCGGACTTCCAGCTGAAGTAGGACTGCACCCGCACGCAGCCCTCGCGCGCACAGCGTCGGTACTTGCCCAGGTCGGCCCTGGACACCTGCGCGAGGGTGAGCGCGTACGCCCGCTCGGCGCCGTCGAGCGGGCGGAAGTCCTGGTCCGTGTCCCCGCAGTTGGGGCAACGCCGGTTCGGAAGACTCATGCCGGACACTGTGGCCCGGAACCACTCGCACCGGGAAGCCTCCGTCCGGCGGCGGTCATCTGTTCCCGTCGGCTCCCCTCCCGTAGGAGCATGGGCGCACCCACTCACTGGAGGCGAGCCCCATCCCATGACGGAGATCGACACCTCGGTGCCGCACTCGGCCCGGATCTGGAACTACTGGCTGGGCGGCAAGGACAACTACCCCGTGGACGAGGCGGCCGGCGACGCCTACACGGACGTCTTCCCAGGCATCGTCACCATCGCCCGCAGCAGCCGGGCCTTCCTCGGACGCGCCATCCGGTACCTGGTCCTGGAGGCCGGGGTGCGCCAGTTCCTGGACGTCGGCACCGGGCTGCCGACCGCCGACAACACTCACGAGGTCGCCCAGCGGCACGCGCCCGAGGCGCGGATCGTCTATGTCGACAACGACCCGCTGGTGCTCGCGCACGCCCGCGCCCTGCTCACCTCCAGCCCCGAGGGCGTCACCGCCTACGAGGACCTGAGCCTGTACGAGCCGGAGCGCATCCTGGAGGCGGCCGGACGCACCCTCGACCTGACCCGCCCCACCGCCCTCATCCTCAGCGGCATCCTCGGTCACGTCGACGGCCACGACCGGGCCCGCGACCTGGTCCGCCGCCTGATGGCGGGCCTGCCCGCCGGCAGTTTCCTGTGCGTCAACGACGGCTCCCGCGGCACCGACCCGGCCTACGAGGCGGCCCAGGACGGCTACAACGAGACCGGCGCGGTCCCCTACTTCCTGCGTCCCGTCGAGCAGATCGAGGCCTACTTCGACGGCCTCGACCTGGTCGACCCGGGCGTGGTGTCGGTCCCGCTGTGGCGCCCGGACCCCGCCCCGGACGGAACGGCCCCGCAGCCGATCGGGCAGCACGGCGGGCTCGCCCGCAAGCCCTGACGCGCCGCCCGCACACAGAAAGCCCCCGCGAGTCAGGTCCTCGCGGGGGCTTCCCTCATTCCGCCCGCCGCCGTGAAGGGTGAGAAGACGATCACGAGGCAGGACGACTCGGGGAGTCGGGCGGCGTCAGGGCGCCAGCAGCAGCACGTTCGTGCGGGCCTTGGCGGCCTCGTAGCGCTTGGCCACGTCCTGCCAGTTGACGACGGCCCACATGGCGTCGATGAAGTCGACCTTCTGGTTCTTGTACTGGAGGTAGAAGGCGTGCTCCCAGGCGTCGAAGACCAGGATCGGCGTGGAGCCCTGGCCGACGTTGCCCTGGTGGTCGTAGACCTGCTCGACGACGAGACGGCCGCTCAGCGGCTCGTACGCCAGCACGCCCCAGCCGGAGCCCTGCGTGGTCGCGGCGGCCTTGGTGAGCTGTGCCTTGAAACCGGCGAAGGAGCCGAACGACTCGGCGATCGCGTCGGCCAGGCCGCCCACGCCGTCCTTGTCCAGGGGCTCGCCGCCGCCGTCACCGGTCATGTTGTGCCAGTAGATGGAGTGCAGGATGTGCCCGGAGAGGTGGAAGGCCAGGTTCTTCTCCAGGCCGTTGATCGAGCCCCACGACTCCTTGTCCCGCGCCTCGGCGAGCTGCTCCAGGGTGTCGTTGGCGCCCTTCACATAGGCCGCGTGGTGCTTGTCGTGGTGCAGCTCGATGATCTCGGGGCTGATCACGGGGGCCAGCGCGGAGTAGTCGTACGGCAGTTCAGGAAGCGTGTAGACGGGCATGGCGGATCCCCTCCGACCTTCTTATTGCAAAAGGCTTGCAAGTGCACGCTAGCAGCAGGTTGCCGTGACAGCGCGGACGGGCGGGCCGAACGAGCATGAAAGAGCCCCCGCACGCATCGGTGCGGGGGCTCTCGGAGAGGTCGGGCGGCGGGTCACACGCGAGCGCGCCGCCGCTGCCAGGCGTAGCCGACGGCCGCCAGGACCAGCGTCATCCCGCCCGTCGAGTACAGCTGCACGCGGGTGTCCGGCTCGCGGGCCATCAGGACGAAGACCGCGGCCATGCCCGCCAGCGCCACCCACGTCAGCCACGGGAAGCCCCACATGCGCACGACGAGCTTCTCGGGCGCCTCCTGCTCCAGGCGGCGGCGCAACCGCAGCTGGGCGACGGCGATGAAGATCCAGACGACCAGGATGACCGCGCCGATCATGTTCAGCAGCCAGGAGAAGACGTCGTCCGGCCGCCAGTAGCTGAGCAGCACGCAGCCGAAGCCGAAGAGGGAGGAGACCAGCACCGCGATCCGCGGCACCCCGCCCGACACCCGGCCCAGCGCCTTCGGGCCCTGGCCGCGCTCGACCAGCGAGTAGCCGATCCGCGAGGCGCCGTAGATGTTGGCGTTCATCGCGCTCAGCAGCGCGACCAGCACGACGACGTTCATGAGCTGGCCGGCGCCCGGGATGCCCAGCTCGTCGAGGGCGGCGACGTACGGGCCCTTCTCGACCACCTCGGGGGAGTCCCAGGGGACCAGGGTGACGATGACCGCCATCGAGCCGATGTAGAAGAGCGCGATCCGCCACATCGCCGTCCGCACGGCGCTCGCCACGCCCTTCACCGGGTTCTCCGACTCGGCCGCCGCGATGGTCACCGTCTCCAGGCCGCCGTAGGCGAAGACCGAGGCGAGCAGGCCGATGATCAGGCCGTTGCCGCCGTTGGGCATGAAGTCGCCGAGGTGCGAGGTGCCGGGGGCGTCGGTGCCCGGCAGGACGCCGACGATCGCCAGCACGCCCAGCACCAGGAAGAGCGAGATCGCGCCGACCTTGAGGGCGGCGAACCAGAACTCGAACTCGCCGAAGTTCTTCACCGCGGCCAGGTTCGTCCCGCAGAACACCACCATGAACAGCGCCACCCACGCCCACTCGGGCGTGCCCGGCAGCCACCCGTGCACGATCTGCGCCGCGCCGATGCCCTCCAGGCCGACGGCCGTGCAGAGCAGCACCCAGAACGCCCAGCCGGCGGTGAACCCGGCCCAGGGACCGATCGCCCGTTCGGCGTGCGCGGAGAAGGAGCCCGAGGACGGGTAGGCGGCGGACATCTCGCCCAGCATCCGCATCACCAGCATCACGAGGAGGCCGGAGAGGGTGTAGGCGACGACGATCGAGGGCCCGGCGGCGGCGATACCGGCCCCGGAGCCGACGAACAGCCCGGCGCCGATCACGCCACCGAGGGCGATCATCGACAGGTGGCGCTGCTTGAGGCCGTGGGAGAGGGAGGCGTCGTCCGACCGCGGCGGTGCCTCGCTGGTGGTGCTGTTGGACATGGAGCGGCTCGTCCAATGCGTGGGGGAGGGGCAGGGCAAAAACGCCCACAGTCTCCGGGGTCGCGCCGGTGGGCGACAGCGGCTGCCCACGATACGGACGATGCCGATACGGAACGTGGTCGTCCGAATGCGGAATTCCGCTTGCCGTGACGCCCGCCTCACCCGCTCCGTGACCGGTGTCACCCGGAAGCTGGTGTATCCCGCGCGTTTGTCGGGAGCCCACCAAGCCGCCGATCGAGCCTTTGTCGAGCGCTGCTGGTGATCGGCCCCGGCCCGCTGGGATAGCGTCACGCTGTCCCGACATGTCCACACCACCGCGGAGTCCCCATGAGCACCGCCGCAGTCCCCACCGCCCGTTCCGGCCAGGTCCTCGCCGACCTCCTCCCCTCCTCCCGCGTCCGGGACGTAGCGCTCGTGGCCGGCGGCGCCGTGCTCACCGGCGTGGCCGCCCAGATCGCGGTACCCGTGCCCGGCTCCCCGGTGCCGGTGACCGGACAGACCTTCGCGGCGCTGCTCGTCGGCACCGCGCTCGGCGCGCGCCGCGGCCTGCTCTCGCTCGCGCTCTACGCGCTGGTCGGCATGGCCGGCGTGCCGTGGTTCGCGGAGGGCGGCTCCGGCACCGCGGCCCCGTCCCTCGGCTATGTCTTCGGCATGCTGCTCGCCGCCACGGTGGTGGGCGCCCTGGCCCGCCGCGGCGCCGACCGCTCCGTGCTGCGCATGGCCGGCACGATGCTGCTCGGCGAGGCGATCATCTACGCCGTCGGCGTGCCGTACCTGGCCCTGGCCGCTGACATGTCCCTCACCGCCGCGATCGCGGCCGGCCTCACCCCGTTCCTGATCGGGGACGCGCTGAAGGCCGCCCTGGCGATGGGCGTCCTGCCCACCGCGTGGAAGCTGGCCGGCAAGCGGTAGAGCCGCGGCAGCGCACGAAGGAGGCCCGCCCGGTCGCGGCAGCGACCGGGCGGGCCTCCTTCGTGTCCCGGGTCCGGGCGGCGGTCAGCCCTTCTCGGCGACGGCCTTGTCGGCGGTGTTCTTCCGCCCGGTGATCCGCTGCTTGACGAGGGCGACGACGATGACGAGCGCCGCGACGAGCAGCGACAGCAGCACGGTCGTGCGCCCGTTGTTCTCGGTGTCGGTGAGCATGTAGCCGAGCACGAAGACGATGACGGCGGCGGCCACCCAGGTCAGGTACGGGAACAGCCACATCCGCACCACCAGCTTCTCCGGCGCCTCCGCCTCGATGATCCTGCGCATCCGCAGCTGCGAGAGGCAGATCACCAGCCACACGAAGAGGGCCACGGCGCCCGAGGAGTTGACGAGGAAGAGGAAGACGGAGTCCGGGAACTCGTAGTTGAAGAAGACGGCGACGAAGCCGAACACCACGGACACGAGGATCGCGGTCCGCGGCACGCCCTGCGAGGTCGTGCGGGCGAAGGCCTTCGGGGCGTCACCGCGCCGGCCGAGCGAGAAGGCCATGCGGGAGGCCGTGTAGAGCCCGGAGTTCAGGCAGGAGAGCACCGACGTCAGCACGATGAAGTTCATGATCTGACCGGCGTTCGCGATGCCGAGCGAGTCCAGGGCGGCCACGTACGAGCCCTTGTCGATGATCGACTGCGAGTCCCACGGCAGCAGCGCGACCACGACGAAGATGGAGCCCAGGTAGAAGACGCCGATACGCCAGATGATGCTGTTGGTCGCCTTGGTGACGGCGCGCTGCGGGTCCTCGGACTCACCGGCGGCCAGCGTGGGGATCTCGCTGCCCATGAAGGAGAAGACGACGAGCAGTACACCGGTCAGGATCGCGCCCGCCCCGTTCGGCAGGAATCCGCCGTGCTCCGTCAGGTTGGACAGTCCCGCCTGGTCGGTGTCGGCACCGGGCAGCAGCCCGAAGACGGCCAGCCCGCCGACGACGATGAAGGCGGCGATGGCGACGACCTTGATCCCGGCGAACCAGAACTCGAACTCGCCGTAGGAGCCGACGGAGACGAGGTTGGTGGCGGTCAGGACGACCATCACGATCAGGGCCCAGCCCCACTGGGGCACGGCCGGTATCCAGCCTTCGAGGATCACGGCCCCGGCGGTCGCCTCCACGGCAAGGACGACGACCCAGAAGAACCAGTAGAGCCAGCCGATGGTGAACCCGGCCCAGGGGCCGATCGCCCGGTCGGCGTGCGCGGAGAAGGAGCCGGAGGTGGGGTTGGCGGCGGACATCTCCCCGAGCATCCGCATCACCAGCACCACGAGCGTGCCGACGAGGGCGTAGGAGAGGAGGATGCCGGGGCCCGCGGTGGCGATTCCCGAGCTGGAGCCGACGAAGAGTCCGGCTCCGATGACACCGCCGATGGCGATCATCGACAGATGGCGGTTCTTGAGTCCTGCCTGAAGCCCGGGCCCGGGTTCTCCGGGCCCCGCGGGCCCGTCCTCGGGCTTGGTCAAGGTCGGCTGCGAAGTCATGGGGGGAGGTCTTCCTTTGCGCCGGTCGTGCACTTTCCCGTACGAGCGGTGTACGAGCCGGACCAGTGAAACGGAGGTGAACGGATTGGGGAACCTCTGAATCCGGATCGTTACTTGAGCTTTGCCTGAGGTTCCATAGTTCCACTCGGCGCTTTCCAGGCTGACACCCGACAGGGCCCTCCCCTAGGGCGCATGTCACACTCGTCGCATGCGCGTGTATCTCGGCTCGGACCATGCGGGCTTCGAACTCAAGAACCACCTCGTCGACTGGCTCAGGGCGGCGGGCCACGACCCCGTCGACTGCGGCCCGCACATCTACGACGCCCAGGACGACTACCCGCCCTTCTGCCTCCGCGCCGCCGAGCGGACGGCCGGCGAGCCCGGCGCCCTCGGCATCGTGATCGGCGGCTCCGGCAACGGCGAGCAGATCGCCGCGAACAAGGTGAAGGGCGTGCGCGCGGCGCTGGCCTGGAGCGAGGAGACGGCCGCTCTCGGCCGCCAGCACAACGACGCCAACGTCGTCGCGGTCGGCGCCCGCATGCACACCCGGGACGAGGCGACGAAGTTCGTCGAGACCTTCCTCGCCACCCCGTTCTCCGGCGACGAGCGCCACATCCGCCGTATCGACATGCTCGCGTCCTACGAGACGACGGGCGACCTTCCGCCGATCCCTGCACACCACCCGCAGCAGTAGCGCGGAGCGCCTCCGGCGGTGCCGTTCCCCGGCGTGTACGTCGGGACGGGCACGCCGGGTGCCAGACGCCCCGCACCGCCCGGACGCCGGAAGGCGCGCCCGGGGTGTTCGAACCTGAACCCCGGGCCGCTGGAACGCGCGCCTCGGGTGCTGGGCCGCGTGCCAGGGGTGCTGGAAACCGAGCCCCGGGGTGCTGGGCCGCGTGCCAGGGGTGTTGGAAACCGGGGCCCGGGGGCCGCGCCCCGGGGGGGGGGGGGGGGGGCCCCCCGCGGGGGGCGGGGGGGGACCCCGGGGGCGAGTCCCGCCTCTCGACCGACCGAGTCGGGT
>NZ_QHJH01000164.1 GCF_003947455.1 Streptomyces sp. WAC 04229
GTGCCGCGGTCGTCGAAGGGCAGTGGGGGCGTGTCGCAGCCCGCCCGCCGGAGCAGCCGGCGGTGGTGGGGCAGGCCGTAGGACTCGACGGCGACGGCGTTCTGGGCCCGGCGGCGCAGCAGTTCGGCGAGGACACCGAGGCCGCCGAGGAAGCCGGCGCACACCACGATCCGGTCGGGGTCGGCGTGCACGCCCCGCGCGCGGGACAGGTATCCGGCGAGCGCCGTGCGCAGTTCCACGCGGCCGCGTGGGTCGCCGTAGCCGAGGGCCTGGTCGGGGGCGGCGGACAGGGCGCGGCGGGCGGCCCTGAGCCACTGGGCGCGGGGGAAGGAGGCGAGTTCGGGCGTGCCGGGGACCAGGTCGTAGGCGGGGCGGCCCGGCTCGCGCGGGTGGGGTGCCGGGCGGTGTGCGGAGGTGGCGGGCGTGCGGTCGGCGACCCGCGTGCCGGAGCCCTGCCGGGCGGCGAGCCAGCCCTCGGCGATCAGATCGGCGTAGACCTCGGCGACCGTGTTGCGGGCCACGCCCAGGTCGGCGGCGAGCGAGCGGGAGGAGGGCAGCCTGGTTCCGGGGGCCAGCCGGCCGCCGCGGACGGCCTCGCGCAGCGACTCGGTGAGGCTCCGGCGCAGGCCGGGTCCGGAGCGGTCCAGATGCAGGTCGACGCCGAAAGTGGCCCAAGATTTCGCCATGGGAATGGACCATACCCCTGGGCTGCCTCACTTCTAGGCTCGGTGGCATGACGACGAACGAGAACACCACCGCCACCGCCCCCGAGTCCTTCGCCGCCGAGCACGCACCCCGGCTGGACTGGGCGAAGCACGCCCCCGAGGTCTGGAAGGCGATGCTGCGCCTGGACAAGGCCGCTACGCAGGGGCTCGACCCGAAGCTGGGGGAGCTGGTGAAGATCCGCGCCTCCCAGCTGAACCACTGCGCCTTCTGCCTGGACATGCACACCAAGGACGCGCTGGCGGCCGGGGAGAGCGTGGAGCGGATCGTGCAGCTCGCCGCCTGGGAGGAGTCGCGGCACTTCTACACGGAGAAGGAACTGGCGGCGATCGAGCTGACCGAGGCGGTGACGGTGCTGACCGAAGGCTTCGTGCCGGACGCGGTGTACGAGAAGGCCGCCGCGCACTTCGACGAGCCGGAGCTGGCGCAGCTGATCGCCGCGATCACGGTGATCAACGCCTGGAACCGCTTCGGGGTGACCTGCCGGCGGACGCCGGGGCACTACACGCCGGGCCAGTACGCGTGACGGCCCGTACCACCCGTCTGGACGCCGGCGTCCGTTCGGCGCTGCAGGGGATGGGCGCGGCCGCCAAGCGGGGCCTCGGTGACGCCGGACTCGCCGAGCTGGTGCAGATCCGGGCCTCGCAGCTCAACCACTGCGCCTTCTGCCTCGACATGCATCTGGGCATCGCCCGCGAGCAGGGGGTGAGTGAGCGTCAGCTGGATCTGCTCGCGGCCTGGGAGGAGGCCGGTGAGGTCTTCGACGCGCGGGAGCGGGCCGCGCTGGCGCTGACCGAGGCGGTGACGGTGCTGACCGGGGGCTTCGTGCCGGACGACGTGTACGAGGAGGCCGCGCGGCACTTCGACGCCGACGGGCTGGCGCACCTGCTCGCGCTGATCGCGGCGATCAACAGCTGGAACCGGCTGATGGTCGCGCGGCGGATCCCGGCGGGGAGCACGCGGTGGTGACGACCGGCGCCGCGCGGTTCCGGTCCGGGGACCGCTGAACGTGTGCGCGCGGCCCGGGGAGGGCCCCTCGCCCGCCGCACTCGGCGGACTCGGGGCCACCCGGGTCACGTTCGTGACGCGGTGAGGGTCAGGACAGCCACCCCTTCCAGACGGACTCGTGGCTGTCCACCCACTTCTTCGCCGCCTCCTCGGGCCGCATCTTCTGCTCGGCGATCATCAGGGAGACCTGGTTCTGGTCCTCGGTCGTCCACTTGAACCTCTTGAGGAGGTCCGCCGCCCTGCCGCCCTTCTTCGCGAAGTCGGCGTTCAGGTACTTCTGGAGCGGGGTGACCGGGTAGGCGCAGGCGACCTTCTCCGGGTCCGCGTCGCAGCCCTCCTTGTACGGGGGCAGTTTCACCTCGGTCATCGGGACCTTCTCGAACAGCCACTGGGGGGTGTACCAGTAGCTGAGGAAGGGCTTCTGCTCCTTGGCGAACTGCTTGATCTGGGTGATCTGGGCGGCCTCGGAGCCGGCGAAGACGACCTGGTAGTCCAGGTCCAGGTTCTTCACCAGCGCCTTGTCGTTCGTGACGTAGGACGGCGAGCCGTCCATCAGCTGGCCCTTGCCGCCGCTCTCCGCGGTGCGCAGCAGGTCGGCGTACTTGTCGAGGTTCTTCCAGTCGGTGACGTCCGGGTGCTTCTTCGCGAAGTACGTCGGGACGAACCAGCCGATGTGCCCGGTGACGCCGAGGTCGCCGCCGGGGGCGATGGTCTTCTTGTCCTTGACGTACCGCTGCTCCTGCTCGGGGTGGCCCCAGTCCTCCAGGATGGCGTCGACGCGGCCCTGGCTGAGCGCGTCCCAGGCGGGGACCTCGTCGACCTGGACGGTGTCGACGCGGTAGCCCAGCTCGTGCTCCAGCAGGTACTGGGCGACGGCCACGTTGGCCTGGGCGCCGACCCAGGACTGCACGGACAGGGTGACGGTCTTGGCGCCCTGGGCGTTGGCGAACGGGGACGCCTGCTTGGTCATGTCGGCGGCGCCGCAGCCGGTGAGCAGGGTCAGCGCGGCGGCCGAGGCGACGGCCGCGGTGGTACGTACGCGCATGTCAGGCTCCCTTCCTCGCGCGGCGTCCGGTGGGCTGGGTGACCCGGTCGAGCATCAGACCGAGGCAGACGATGGCCGCGCCGGCCACCAGACCGCTCGCCAGGTCGCCCTGGGCCAGGCCGAAGACGACCTGGTAGCCGAGCGCGCCACCGCCGACCAGGCCGCCGATGATGACGACGGCGAGGACCAGGACGACGCCCTGGTTGACGGCGAGCAGCAGCGACCGGCGGGCCAGCGGGAGCTGGACCTGGCGCAGCTGCTGTCCGCTGGTGGCTCCGAGCGAGCGGGCCGCCTCCAGGGCGGCCGGGTCGACCTGACGCAGGCCCTGGGCGGTGATGCGGACCACGGCCGGAAGGGCGTAGACGACCGCGGCGGCCACCGCGGGCGCCCGTCCCACGCCGAACAGGGCGACGACGGGGATCAGGTACACGAACTGCGGCATGGTCTGGAAGACGTCCAGGACCGGCCGCAGCAGGCGTTCGAACCGCTCGCTGCGGGCGGCGGCGACACCCGTCGCGAAGCCGAGGACGAGGGTCACGGCGACGGCCGCGAGCACCTGCGAGAGCGTGTCCAGGGACGGGTTCCACACGCCGAGCACACCGATCGCGGCCATGGCGAGGACGGCGGTGAGCGCGGTGCGCCAGGTGCCGATCAGCCACGCGAGGGCGGCCACGACGAGGAGTACCGACCACCAGGGCAGCCACTGCAGGCCGTCCCGGACCGGGTTGAGGACCCAGCTGGTGAAGTGCGCGGCCCAGTCGGCGGTACCGCCGACGACGGGCACACCGGAGTACAGGTGGGCGGTCATCCAGTCGACGGCCCGGTTGACGGGCTCGGCGATGTTCACCTCCCAGCCCTCGGGCCACTCGAGGAAGCCCGCGACGCGTCCGGCGATGGCGACGGCCGCGGCGACGGCCAGGGCGTACAGCCAGGTCAGCGGGGACCTGCCGGGCTCACCGGGGTGCTGCTCCCCCGCCGCGCCGGTCACGCGGTCCAGGACGACGGCGAGCAGCACGATCGGGATGCCGGCCGCGAGGGCGGCGCCGACGTCGACCGAGGCGAGCGCCTGGTAGACGCGGTCACCGAGGCCGCCGGCGCCGATGACCGAGGCGATGACCGCCATGGACAGCGCCATCATGATCGTCTGGTTGACGCCGAGCAGGAGTTCCTTGCGGGCCAGCGGGACGCGGGCGGTCAGCAGCCGCTGGCGGGCGGTGGTGCCGAGGGACTCGACGGCCTCCAGGACCTCCTTGTCGGCGCCGCGCAGGCCCAGCGAGGTGAGCCGGGCCATGGGCGGGGCGGCGTAGACGACGGTGGCGAGGACGGCGGCGGGGACGCCGATGCCGAAGACCAGGACGACGGGGAGGAGGTAGGCGAAGGCGGGCAGCACCTGCATGGTGTCGAGCACCGGGCGCAGGACGCGGTCCATCCGGTCGGACAGGCCGGCGGCGAGGCCCAGCAGGGCGCCCACGACGACCGACGCGAGGACGGCGACGACCATCAGGGCGAGGGTCTGCATGGTCGGCACCCACATGCCGAGCAGGCCGCAGGCCAGGAACGCGGCGGCGGTGCCGAGGGCCAGCTTCACGCCGGCCACGCGCCAGGCGACCAGGGCGCCGATCGCGGTGACCCCGGCCCAGCCGACGGCGAGGAGGGCGAGGTACACGGCGCGTACGGCGAGGACGACGACGTTGCTGACGTGGCCGAAGAAGTAGAGGAACAGGGGGTGGCTGTCGCGGTTGTCGATGATCCAGTCGCTGGCCTTGCCGAGCGGCTCGGAGACGTCGACGGTCAGCGCGCTCGGCCAGGTGGCGCCACCCCACTGGGTGACGGCCAGGGGGACGAGGATCGCGGCGAGCAGGGCGAGGGTGAGGAGCTTGCGGACGGCGGGGTGGGTGAGGAAGCCCGGCGGGGCGGCCTTCCGGGCCTGTGCGGTGATCGCTGCCATCAGACCGGCTCCTCGCTGGTGGCGGGGGGCGGCGTGGTCGGCTCGCGGCGCTCGGCCGGTGCCGCTGCGGCGGGCTCGGCCGCCGCGGCCGCGGTCGTCGTGCCCGCCACCACCGACAGCAGGGATTCCGCGTCGACCACGCCCAGGCAGCGGCCGTCGGACACGACCCGGGCCGGGGAGCCGGCGCGGGCGACGGCCTCGATGGCCTCGGAGACGGTGGCCTCGGGGCGGACCGCGGGGCCGGTGCCGGCCTCGTCGGACGAGGCCGCGGGGCGCATCGCCGTACGGACGGTGAGGACCTGCTCGCGCGGGACGTCGCGGACGAACTCGCGGACGTAGTCGTCGGCGGGCGAGCCGACGATCTCCTCCGGGGTGCCGAGCTGGACGACGCGCCCGTCGCGCATGAGGGCGATGCGGTCGCCGAGCTTGAGGGCCTCCTGGAGGTCGTGGGTGATGAAGACCATCGTGCGGCCCTCCTCGCGGTGCAGCCGGACGACCTCCTCCTGCATGTCCCGCCGGATCAGCGGGTCGAGGGCGCTGAACGGCTCGTCGAAGAGCAGTACCTCGGGATCGACGGCGAGGGCGCGGGCGAGGCCGACGCGCTGGCGCTGGCCGCCGGAGAGCTGGCCGGGGCGGCGCTGCTCCAGGCCCTCCAGGCCGACCTTGGCGACGATGGCGGCGGCGCGCTCGCGGCGCTCGGCGCGGCCGACGCCCTGGACCTCGAGGCCGTAGGCCACGTTGTCGAGGACCGTGCGGTGCGGGAGCAGGCCGAAGTGCTGGAAGACCATCGCGGCGCGGTGCCGGCGCAGTTCGCGCAGCCGGGACTTGTCCATGGCGCGGACGTCCTCGCCGTCGATGGCGATGGCGCCGGCGGTCGGCTCGACGAGCCGGGTCAGGCAGCGTACGAGGGTGGACTTGCCGGAGCCGGACAGGCCCATGACGACGAAGACCTCGCCCTTGCGGACGTCGAAGGAGACGTCGGCCACGGCGGCCGTGCAGCCGGTGCGCGAGCGCAGGTCGGCCGGGCTCAGGGCGGCCAGTTCGGGGTCGGCGGGGACGCGGTCGGCCTTGGGGCCGAAGACCTTCCACAGGCCGTCCACGGAGAAGACGGGAGCCGTGCTCTCGTCCCTACCCGGCGGCGTACTGGCGCTGGTGGTGGTACTCATCGGGCGTCACCACCGATCAGCTCGACGGCGCGCTCGCCGACCATGAGGACGCCGATCATCGGGTTCACGGCGGGCATGGTCGGG
The DNA here is from genome assembly GCF_003947455.1 of Streptomyces sp. WAC 04229. Lineage (GTDB taxonomy): Bacteria > Actinomycetota > Actinomycetes > Streptomycetales > Streptomycetaceae > Streptomyces. The sequence goes on from NZ_QHJH01000164.1 coordinate 5,975, forward strand.
AAGACGGAGGCGTCGGCGATGCGGATGCCCTCCAGGCCGCGGATGCGCAGCTCGGGGTCGACGACGGCCTGTTCGTCGGTGGCGGCGCCCATCCGGCAGGTGCCCGCCGGGTGGTAGACGGTGTGGGCGACCTTGCGGGCGTACTCGCTCAGCTCCTCGTCACCGGTGACGTCCGGGCCGGGGCAGACCTCGCGCTTGAGCCAGCCGGCCAGCGGCTGCGTCTTCGCGATCTCGCGGGCGATCCTGATGCCGTCGACGAGGGTGCGGCCGTCGTAGTCGTCCTCGTCGGTGAAGTAGCGGAAGTCCAGGGCGGGCTTCACGGACGGGTCGGCGCTGGTGAGGTGGAGGCGGCCGCGGGACTTCGGCTTGGGGATGTTCGGGGTCATCGAGACGCCGAACTCCGGGCGTTCGTAGCCGAGGCGCCCCGGGTTGTCCGTGAACGGGATCTGGTAGAAGTGGAACATCAGGTCGGGGCCCGGGTGTTCGGGGTCGCGGCGCACGAAGAGACCGGCGTCGGAGTCCATCGCGGAGTTGTCCGGGATGGGGCCCTCGGTCTCCCACACGATCACCGACTCGGGGTGGTCGAGCAGGTTCTCGCCGACGCCGGGCAGGTCGAGCGCCACGGGTATGCCGAGCGCTTCGAGGTCCCGGCGGGGGCCTATGCCGGAGTGCAGCAGCAGGCGCGGCGAGTCGACCGCCCCGGCGCACAGCACCACCTCGCCCCGGGCCTTGACCAGGATCTCCTCGCCGTCCTTGGTGCGGACGTGGACGCCCTCGGCGCGGGTGCCGGCCAGCTCCAGCCGGTACGCCCAGGTCTCCAGCATGAGGGTGAGGTTGGGGCGCTCGTCCATCACCGGGTGCAGGTACGCCACCGAGGCGGACGAACGCTTGTTGTTCTCGGGGTGGTAGGCGAGGTCGAAGAAGCCCGCGCCCTCGGTGAACGGCTTCTTGTTGAAGCCGTCGATCCGGGGGACCTCGAGCGCCTTCTGCGCGGAGTCGACGAAGTCCCGGGCGATGGCGTTCCGGTCCTTCTCGTCGACGGGGACGATGTTGTTCTTCAGCCGCGCGTAGTAGGCCTCCATCTGCACCGCGCCCCAGCCCTTGGCGCCGGCGGCCTCCCACTCGTCCCAGTCGGACGGCAGCGGCTTGAAGGCGATGAGGGTGTTGTGCGAGGAGCAGCCGCCGAGCACGCGGGCGCGGCTGTGCCGGATGTGCGAGTTGCCGCGCGGCTGCTCGGTGGTCGGGTAGTCGTAGTCCAGTTCGCCGCCGAGCAGGCCCATCCAGCGGCGCAGGGTGAGTACGTCGTCGCGGCCGACGTCGCTGGGGCCGCCCTCGATGACGGCGACGGTGACGTCCGGGTTCTCGGTGAGCCGTGAGGCGATCACCGATCCCGCCGTGCCACCGCCGATGACGACGTAGTCGTAGACGTGAGTGGTATCTGGCATGGGGGTACTCCAGTGGGGCGAGCGGATGGTGCGGGGAGATGCGTGGAGGTGCGCGATATCAGCCGGTGAACCAGCGGACGGGCTTCGGCGCGAGGTTCTGGTAGACGTGCTTGCTCTCGCGGTACTCGGCCAGGCCCGCGGGGCCGAGTTCGCGGCCCACGCCGCTCTTGCCGAAGCCGCCCCACTCCGCCTGCGGCAGGTAGGGGTGGAAGTCGTTGATCCAGACGGTGCCGTGCCGCAGCCGGCCCGCGACCCGGCGGGCCCGTCCCGCGTCGGCGGTCCAGACGGCACCGGCCAGACCGTACTCGGTGTCGTTGGCCAGGGCTATGGCTTCGTCCTCGGTCCGGAAGGTCTCGACGGTGAGGACCGGTCCGAAGACCTCCTCCCGGACGACCCGCATCTCGCGGTGGCACTGGTCGAGGACGGTCGGCTCGTAGAAGTAGCCGCCGCCGGGCCGCTGGGGGGACGGTTCGGGGCGCTTGCCGCCGCTGCGCAGCACGGCGCCCTCGGCGAGGGCGGAGGCGACGAAGTCCTCGGTCTTGGCGCGCTGCTGCTCGGAGACGAGCGGACCGCACTCGACGCCGTCCTCGGTGCCGCGGCCGAGGCGGATCGCGGCGGCGCGGCGGGCGAGTTCGGCGACGAAGCGTTCGCGGACCGACTCCTCGATGATGAGGCGGCCACCGGCGGAGCAGACCTGCCCGCTGTGGATGAAGGCGGCGTTGAGGGCCTGGTCGACGGCGGTGTCGAAGCCCTCCTCGGTCGCGCAGGCGTCGGCGAAGACGACGTTGGGGTTCTTGCCGCCGAGTTCGAGGGCGACCTTCTTGACGGTGACGGCGGCGGCCTGGGCGACCTTGGTGCCGCTGACCAGGCCGCCGGTGAAGGAGACCAGGTCGACGTCGGGGTGCTCGGCGAGCCGGGCGCCGACGGTGTGGCCGGGACCGGTGACGATGCCCGCGACGCCGGTGGGGAGGCCGGCCTCGACGAGCAGGTCGATCAGGGCGACGGTGGTGAGCGGGGTGATCTCGCTCGGCTTGATCACGAAGGTGTTGCCGGCGGCGAGGGCCGGGGCGATCTTCCAGCTGGCCTGGAGGAGCGGGTAGTTCCAGGGCGTGATCATGGCGCAGACGCCGACCGGCTCGTGCACCACCACGCTGTGGATCTCGGGCGAGCCGGCGTCGACGACCCGGCCGGGGGCCTCGCCGGCGACCAGGTCGGCGAAGTAGCGGAAGGCGTCGGCGACGCAGTCGATGTCGACGCGCCCCTCCTCGACCGTCTTGCCCGCGTCGCGGCTCTCCAGCAGGCCGAGGGTCTCGCGATCGCGGACGAGGAGGTCGGCGACGCGGCGCAGCAGGGCGGCCCGCTCGGCGACCGGGGTGTGCGGCCACGGCCCTTCGTCGAACGCCCGCCGGGCGGCGGCCACCGCGAGGTCCGTGTCCTTCTCGTCGCCCTCCGCGACCACGGCGAAGGGCAGGCCGTCGGCGGGGTCGAGGATGTCGCGGGTCGCGCCGGAGGACGCGGCCAGCCACCGGCCGCCGGCGTGGATGGTCCGGTGCCCCCGGTCCGCCTGGGTTTCCGTGCTGTTCGCCATGGTGGGATTGCCTTCCGTTCCTGATCAACGCCCCTGTGTCACACGCGTGTCACTCCCGGGGACCGTGAGCCCCTGCCCCACCGCCCCTCATGCATGCCGATTCGGTCATCGAAAGTGCGGCGCATCACGGAGGAAGGGGATGAAGGGTGCGTAACGGGCCGGAGGCGGGTCGGAAACGGGGACGGGCCCCGCTCCGGTCGAACCGGAGCGGGGCCCGTCTGCGGGCGGGGTGGGCTCAGAGGAGGCCGAGACCGCGGACCGCGTCGCGCTCCTCCGACAGCTCCTTGACGGAGGCGTCGATGCGGGCGCGGGAGAACTCGTTGATGTCGAGGCCCTGGACGATCTCGTACTTGCCGTCCTTGGTGGTGACGGGGAAGGAGGAGATCAGGCCCTCCGGGACGCCGTAGGAACCGTCGGACGGGATGCCCATGGACGTCCAGTCGCCGTCGGCGGTGCCGTTGACCCAGGTGTGCACGTGGTCGATGGCGGCGTTGGCGGCGGAGGCGGCCGACGAGGCGCCGCGGGCCTCGATGATGGCCGCGCCGCGCTTGGCGACGGTCGGGATGAAGTCCTCGGCCAGCCACTTCTCGTCGTTGACGGTCTCTGCGGCGTTCTTGCCGCCGATGGTGGCGTGGAAGATGTCCGGGTACTGGGTGGCGGAGTGGTTGCCCCAGATGGTCAGGCGCTTGATGTCGGCGACCGTCGAGCCGGTCTTCTTCGCGAGCTGGGTCAGCGCGCGGTTGTGGTCCAGGCGGGTCATCGCGGTGAAGCGCTCCGCGGGTACGTCCGGGGCGGCGGCCTGGGCGATCAGGGCGTTGGTGTTGGCCGGGTTGCCGACGACGAGGACCTTGATGTCGTCCGCGGCGTGGTCGTTGATGGCCTTGCCCTGCGGCTTGAAGATGCCGCCGTTGGCCTCCAGGAGGTCGCCGCGCTCCATGCCCTTGGTGCGGGGGCGGGCGCCGACGAGGAGGGCGACGTTGGCGCCGGCGAAGGCGACGTTCGGGTCGTCGGTGATCTCGATGCCCTGGAGGAGCGGGAACGCGCAGTCGTCCAGCTCCATCGCGGTACCCTCGGCGGCCTTGAGCGCCGGGGTGATCTCCAGGAGGCGGAGCTTGACCGGCACGTCCGCGCCGAGCAGCTGGCCGGAGGCGATGCGGAAGAGCAGGGCGTAACCGATCTGGCCGGCCGCGCCGGTGACGGTGACGTTCACGGGAGTGCGGGTCATGGCGTTCTCCGTATGACAGCTGGCGGTGGGGCGTCCCTGCCCCGGGCATTTGATCGATCTCTTGATACCAAGAGACCGATCCGGCCGTCAGGCTATCGCGCCCGCGGTGTCCAGGACGTCCGGGTCGGTGTGGCCCGGCCCACAGGGGCGTCCCGGCTCCACCGGGCGCGCGGGCGGGCAACGGAAAGGCGGCCGCCTGTCCGGGAGAGGGGGGACGGAGGCGACCGCCGTTTCGGGGGATACCGTTGCCGGACTCCCGTGGGGGTACCTCTCGCCTGCCCGACTCCTCGCCGGACATGCCTGCCGCCGGCGAACTTTCTTCACGGGCCCGCCGAGTGCCGTCCCGCCGCCTACTCCGTGCAGCCCTGGACGCCGGACGCGGTCGTCACGCACGCCTCCGCCGCGGCCGCGGACTTCACCGCCACCATCGGGGTGTACGCGACGGTGTCGCCGACTCCGGAAACCGTCCCCGTCTGCTGGTTCCTGCCCTCGGCGCTCACCTGGACCTTGTCGCCCTGGGCGGCCTGGGTCACGCGGGCCCACGCGGTACCGCACGTCTTGCTGTAGCGGACCTCGACCGCGGTCGTGCCGACGGTGGCGGTCGCGGCGGTGGTGACCAGGTCGCCTCCGCAGCCCATGGCCTCCGGGTCCTTGCCGGTGCAGGCGTCGCCGCTGCACTTCACCCCGGGCGGCAGCTGCTGCTCGCTGCTCACCGTGGGGGACGGGGAGGGCTTGGTGCCCTCGTTCTTCTTGTCCCCGTCGTCGTTCAGCAGGAAGAAGGCGCCCGCGATCACGACGAGTACGCCGACGACACCCGCGACGAACGTCGTCATCCGCCTGCTGCCGCCCCCGCCCGACCGGCCGCGCGAGCCCGGGCCGCCGCGCGGGGGCTCGCCGTACCCGGCGGAGGGGCTCCGCCCATCGGGCGCGGCGGGGCCGGGCGTCGCCGCGGGGCCCATGGCCGTGGCGGCCTCGCCGGTACCGGCCCGGTGCTCGAGGCGTGCCGTGCGGTCACCGGTCGGTGCGGGTCCCCGGTACCCGGCCAGGCCCCACGAGTTGCCGTCGGTGGCGCCGCCCGGCGACGGGTCGCCGGAGAGCGGGACGGAGCGGGCGCCGGTCGTGCCGCCGCGGACCGGGCCGGCGGCCGAGTCGGGGCTGTCCGCCGCGGTCGGCTGGGCGGGGACCGTCGGCCCCAGCGTGGGCGCCACCCCGGCGGGGCCCGCGACGCCGGGCGTGGCCGACGCGCCGCCGCCGTGGCGGCCGGAGCGGCTTCCGCGGCCGTTCCTGCCGCCGTGGGCCGGTCCCGCGCTCCTGCCGGACGCGGTGCCCAGGTCGCCGAGCGCGGCCCGCGCCTGGGATATGCGGATGGCCTCCATGGTCATGTCGTGGCGCATCTCCGAGCGGCTCCAGGCGCGCTCGGCCAGCTCCCACATGGTGGTCAGGTGCAGGGGGTTGGTCCCCGTCACCTCCGCCAGGGCGATGATGGCGCCCTTCGGCGCCAGCAGCCGTCCGTTCAGGTATCGCTCCCAGGACGTCTTGCTGTAGCCCGTGGCGTCGGCCACCGACGCGACGCTCAGTTCGCTGCGGTCCACGAGTCGGCGCAGCTGGCCGGTGAACTCTTTGATCTGCGGATCGAGTTCCTCCGGCAAGGCCTTCCAACGAGGCACTGCTTCCCCCCTCTTCCCCCGGTACGTGCTGGTCGTTCCCCCGCCGTTCTGGCTACCCACAGGGATGCGCCCGATCAGGAGCTCAGTTCCCGGGGTGGGGGCGCACAGGAGCACAGAGGCCGCAGGCGTGCACGGTCGCACGCCCACCGACACCTGGTCCAGTCTCCCACCGGCGTTCCCGTGCTGGTGACGGAACCCCTGAACGGAGCCCTTTCCGGGGCCCGCGTTGCGGAGTAGCGGAACGGTCACTTCCGTGCCACAGCGCCCTGACAGGCGTTGAACAGCGCGTTCGACGTGCAGGAGTGTGGATCCCGACGGCGGCCCGTCCTTCCACGGGGGTGGGGACGGGCCGCCGTTCGAGCGGGAGCTTCGCTAACTGCTTACGGTGAAGTGCAGCAGATCGTTCAGGAACGGGATCTTCAGCGGCGCGTGCGGCTGGGCCATCAGCGCCAGCATGGCGATGGCGAGGCCCAGCACGCCGTAGGTGACGATGTCCGTGAAGCGCGAGCGGACCGCGAGCATGCCGACGTCCCGCACGGACCAGCGCAGCGCGGCGCCGATCAGCAGCGCGACGCCGACGAGCACCAGTCCCCACCGGAACACGTCGAGCCCGGTGATCAGCAGGCCGATCCCGGCCAGGCCGGCCACGGTGAGCACCGGCCACTGCCGGGCGGGCGCCGGGGCGTCGCCGGCCGCGGCCCGGCCGCCGCCCTCGGGGCGCGCGGTGTCGCGGGTGAAGAGCGGGAACCGGCGCGTGGCGCGTTTCGGCCGGCCCTGGGCGTCGGGCGCGCTGACCGGGTCCCGGACGAGGATCGCGTCGGGGTCTTCGGCGTCCTCGGGGTCCGAGGCGTCCGAGGCGTCCCCCGCGCGGTCGGGGCGCCCGGACTTCTCGGCGGACCCGGCCGACCCGGAGGACCCGGAGGACTTGGCGGACCCGGCGGACCCGGAGGACCCGGAGGACCCGGAGGACTTGGCGGACCCGGAGGACCTGGCGGTGTCGCCGGAGTCCGGCGCCCGTTCCACACCCTGGGTGCCCTCTACCGTCTCCGCGCCCTCGGCGACCTCGGCGCTGTCGGCGCTGTCGGCGCGTACCGCGGTGTTCTCGCGGGCCTGAGCGCGATCCGTCGTCCTGCCCGGACGCTCGGCGTGGGTGTCCTCAGCCGGCACGGCGCTCCGCCGCCTCCACCACGTTGACGAGCAGCTCGGCGCGGGTCATCGGGCCGACACCGCCGGGGTTCGGGGAGATCCAGGCGGCGACCTCGGCCACGTCCGGGTGGACGTCGCCCACGATCTTGCCCTCGGCGTTGCGGGAGACGCCCACGTCGAGGACGGCGGCGCCCGGCTTCACGTCCTCGGCGCGGACCAGGTGCGGGGAGCCGGCCGCGGCGACGATGATGTCGGCGCGCTTGAGGTGGGCGGAGAGGTCCCGGGTGCCGGTGTGGCACTGGGTCACGGTGGCGTTCTCACTGCGCCGGGTGAGCAGCAGCGGCATCGGGCGGCCGATGGTGACCCCGCGGCCGACGACCACGACCTCGGCGCCCTTGATCTCCACGCCGTAGCGGCGCAGGAGGGTGAGGATGCCGTTGGGGGTGCAGGGCAGGGGCGCCGGCTCGTTCAGGACGAGGCGGCCGAGGTTCATCGGGTGCAGGCCGTCCGCGTCCTTGTCCGGGTCCATCAGCTCCAGGATGCGGTTCTCGTCGATGCCCTTGGGCAGCGGCAGCTGGACGATGTAACCGGTGCAGGCCGGGTCCTCGTTCAGCTCGCGGACGACCGCCTCGATCTCCTCCTGGGTCGCCGTGGCCGGCAGATGACGCTGGATGGAGGCGATGCCGACCTGCGCGCAGTCGCGGTGCTTGCCGGCGACGTACTTCTGGCTGCCGGGATCGTCGCCGACCAGGACGGTGCCGAGGCCGGGTGTGACACCCCTCTCCTTCAGCGCCGCCACGCGGGCGGTCAGTTCGGACTTGATCGCGGCTGCGGTGGCCTTGCCATCGAGAATCTGGGCGGTCATGCCCCCATCCTCGCGGATGACCGGCCCCCGGTTCCAATCCGGCCGGCATCCGGTCGTCGATTCATGATCGACGTTGTTGCACTTGCACAACACCTTGTGAGCGGGCTGGACAAGTAAGAGATCGGTCAAGAACGATTGGGGTGCACAGTGCCGCGGGGCCGTACCGGGGGGACGAACCGCAACGAACAGACTCCTCCGACTCGCGCCGCGCGCCGTCCCCGCACCTGACAGCGACGGAGGAAGTCCCGCCATGAGTTTCGGCGATCCGAACAACCCCTACGGCCCGCCCCAGGGCGGCGGCCAGCAGCCGAACTACGGCTACCCCCAGCAGCAGCCCCAGGGCCAGCCCGGCTACGGCTACCCGGCGGCCCCGCCGGTACAGCAGCCGTACGGCGGCGGTTACGCGCCCGCCCCGGTGGCGATGCCCGGCTCGGTGAAGGCAGCGCGCGTGATGCTGTTCGTCCTGGGCGGCTTCCAGGTCATCGGCGGTCTGCTGATGATGATCGCCAGCGCCTGGTTCTCGGAGGAGTTCGAGGACGCGGTCAACTCCGACCCGAGCCTGTCCGCCGAGGACGCGGACGCCGCCGCCAGCATCGGCACCGGCATCATGATCGTCCTCGGGGTCATCGTGCTGGCGTTTGCGTTCTGGGCGATATTCACGGGCGTCAAGTTCGCCACGGGCCGGGGCGGGGCGCGCGTCTCCGCGATCATCTACGCGTCGGTGGTCGTGCTGTTCAGCGTCATCAGCCTGTTCGCGGCGAACGTCTTCGCCCTCATCAGCCTGGTGCTCGGCATCCTGATCATCGTCTTCTGCGCCAACCGGAACGGCAGCTACTGGTTCACCCGCCCGCAGTACTGAAGCGGCGTACGCCAGTGCGTACTTCTCGCCAATCACGTCACAGGGCCGTGTCTCACCCGTACGAGGGGGGCACGGCCCTGGTGCGTCGCAATAGTCTGACGCGGGTAGCCGTCAGGCACGGGGAGACGCACCTTGTTCAGCATCATCGTGGTACCTCCGCCGACCTCGGAGGACGAACACAGCAGCGCCCAGCTCCGGCTCGCACCCGGCGAACGGCTCGTCTTCGGACGCGCCGTGCCCGAGGGCGGGCTGCTGATCGCGCACGACGGGGTGTCCCGCCGGGCCGGTGAGATCACCGCCCACGGCACCTTCTGGACCGTGAGCAACCTCTCGGCCCGCCAGACGTACGTGGTGGAGAACCCGGAGGGCGCGGGCGAGCACATCAAGGTCGCGCCGGGCCGGCTGGACGCGCCGGTGCCGTTCGAGTTCTCGCGGATCGTGCTGCCCGCGGCGGGCGACCTGCTGCCGGTCGAGGTGTGGGCGCCGCGCCACGACTATCTGCGCGCCGAGGACGGCACCGACGGCGAGCCGACCGCGCCCGCCTTCTCCGTCGACCGCACCAAGCGGTACTTCGCGGTGCTGGCCGCGCTGTGCGAACCGCGGCTGCGCGGGGCGCCGCACGCGCCGCTGCCGACCATGGACCAGGTCGTCGAGCGGCTCCGCCCGGCCTGGCCGGCGGCGTCCCGTACGTCGGTGCAGTGGAACATCGACTACCTCGCCGTGAAACTGCGGCTGAAGCCGGGCCCGGAGACCGCCGACCCGGGTCCGCGGCTGAACGGCAAGAAGGAGTCGCTGGTCTCCCTGGCGCTCCGCTTCGACCTGGTCCGCGAGGACGACCTCGCGGTCCTCGCCGCGCCGTCCGGACAGGCGCCGCGATGACCGAGCCGTACGCCGTCCCGGTGCGCCGCGTCTAGCTGACTCTAATACAC
>NZ_QHJH01000165.1 GCF_003947455.1 Streptomyces sp. WAC 04229
GATATGGACGGGAGGGGTCAGGGGGAGGTCGCGGGGGCGATCACGCCTGAGCCGAGGACTCACTCTCCCCCGCACGGGAGGACGAGGCGGCCCCCTCACCACCCGCCACACCGACTCCCGTGCCGGTCCGCTCGGTCAGCTGCCGTACGAGTCTGACGAGCTCGGCCGGCTCGAAGGGCTTGGAGAGGAAGGCGTCGACCCCGGCGGCGAACCCCGCGTCGACCTCGTACCGCGTACAGGCACTCACGATCGCGATCGGAAGCTCCTCGGTACGCGGATCGGCACGCAGCCGTGCGGCGGTCCGGAGCCCGTCCAGGCGGGGCATGACCACGTCCAGCGTGACCACGTCGGGCCGCACCTGATGGACGACATCCAGACACTCGACACCATCGCCCGCGGTCACGACCTCGAAGCCCTCCAGCTCGAGATTGACCCTGATCAGCTGCCGGATGACCTTGTTGTCGTCCACAACAAGAACCCGGCCAGACGCCCTAGGCACAACTCGAGAGTAGGTCCGGACCGGCCACCGCGTCCGGCTTTTCCCCACTTCCACCCCTGCGGGGGACAACACCCCTCGCGCGTGCTCCCGACAGGCCCCACGACCCGCGAAAACCCGTTCATGACCACCCCGGGGGAGCTGGTAGTGTTCTACCCGTCGCCGCGAGCAACACCGAACGCGACGAACACGCCCCCGTAGCTCAGGGGATAGAGCAACGGCCTCCGGAGCCGTGTGCGCAGGTTCGAATCCTGCCGGGGGCACACTGTGCAAGTGTGCCCGAGACCCCGCCATCAGCGAGTTCGCTGAGAACGGGGTCTTCGCGTATGTGCAGGCCTGTGCCGCCCGGAGCGGCTGTATGTCGAGTGCCGGGGTGGGCTGGCCGCAGGGCCAGGGAACCGGAGGGTCAGAATGCGGAAACGCCAAGGCCCCCGGCCTGTGGTCCAGTGGCCATCCTGTCGCAGGTTCGCGTGTCGGAGGTGTGCCGGGATCAGGTCCCGTCGCCGGGCTCGTCCTCGCGCTGCCAGACGCGCGGCCAGTTGCCAGAAGGGGGTGGCGGCCCTGCTATGTCAAGGTCACGTCGTGCGAGGGCATAAAAGGCGTCACGCGCTCGGCTCACCTGCTGCACGGCCCTTGTCCATCCCGCGTGATCATCCTTCAGACCGCGCGCGTACAGCTCAACGTTCCAAACCGCTTCGTGCCACTCGCGTGCCGCCCCGATCGTTTCCGCGTCGCCGATCAGCAGCACGGATTCCCACTCGGCTGCACGCCGTACTTCGTTCTCGGCGAGCTGCGTCATGCCCTGCTCGGTATCCAGCGGGTCGACCGCATGCGGAAACCCTCTTGCCGCACCCATGCGCTGTGCAACGCTCAGCTGCTGCTTCAAGGTGTTGGCGTAGGACGCATACACATCCAGCCTCTTTTCATCCCACCGCTCAGCTCTGCCTCGTCGCCACCGGCTCCGCTCCGTGACGTTCGTCGCCACGTAGGAACTCGCCACTCCAACGACGACACCCAGCAAAGCCGGCACCTGCTCCCACAAAGTCATTTCCCCCCTCGCCTGACTCAACCAGCCGGAGACACGGTGCCGTAATCAGGGGCTCCGGACCAGATGGCAGGCTGAGTTCAGACACGTGCTGCGACCTGCTGCGAGTCGCCACGGGCAATCCCCTGCCACGCCTTCCTTCGCCTCCCCCGTCCTCGCGGCTTCCAAAGAAGCCCGACCTACGCTCGCGAGTAGGTTGGGCTCGGACATTCGACAGGCGCGGCCATGAACGACTGTGATGGCTGCGACCGTCCGTCGCACGGGGCGGGCCGGCCAGGGGAGTTGGTCTTGGAAGCTCAGATCACTGCGGACACCCGTCCTCAGATCGGCGAGGCGCTGGTCCGGCGGCTGGTCGACAGTCAGTTTTCGCAGTGGGCAGGGCTGGACCTGAAGCTGCTCGATCCCGCTGGGTCCGATCATGTGATCTACCGGTTGGGTGAGGAGTTGTCCGTCCGGCTGCCCCGTCACTCCGGGGCCATCGGGCAGGCCCGGAAGGAATTGCAGTGGCTGCCGCAGCTCGCCCCGCACCTTCCCCTGGCCATTCCGGTGCCAGTGGGAGTGGGCGAACCCGACTTCGGTTATCCGTGGCCGTGGGCGGTGTCCCGCTGGCTGGACGGGGAAGTGGCGACCGTCGACGCGCTGGGGGACTCCCCCGGAGCCGCAGTTGAACTGGCCCGGTTCCTCGTCGCTCTGCAGGGGTTCGCGCCCGAGGACGCCCCCGTCGGAGGCGCCAGGGAATGCCTCGCCGGCCGCCCGTTGTCCGACCGGGATCGCGCGACGCGGGTCGCCATCGCCGAGGCCGGCGGCGTGTTCGACGCGACGGCGATGACGGAACTGTGGGACGCGGCGCTGAGCGCGCCCGGATGGGACCGCTCTCCGGTGTGGTTTCACGGCGACTTCCACACGGGCAACCTGCTGGCTCGCGACGGCCGCCTCAGCGCCGTGATCGACTTCGGCGGACTCGGCATCGGCGACCCTGCCTGCGACCTGATGATCGCCTTCACCCTGATGTCGGCGAACAGCCGAGCCGCCTTCCGTGATGCGCTCGGCGTGGACGACGCCACCTGGATGCGGGGCCGCGGTTGGGCCCTGGCCACCGGCCTGAACGCCTACACCCACTACGCCGCCGTCAACCCCCGGGTCGCCGCGCAGACGACCCGGCAGATCACTCAGGTCCTCATCGGCTGACGACCGCGACAAGGTCGGACTATCAGCCCAGTTGCTCGGCCAGGCCGATGATGATGCCCTCCGGGCCGCGGACGTAGCAGAGGAGGTACGTGTTCTCGAAGTTGGCGATGTCGCCCAGGAGTTCGGCGCCGTGCGGGCGCAGGCGGGTGAGCGTGGACTTCAGGTCGTCGACGGCGTACATGACTCGGTGGGTGCCCAGGATGTTGTGGGGGCGGTTGCGGGGGGTGTCGGCTGTTGCCTTCGGGGTGCGGTACCTCGACAGTTCCAGGCGGCTGTGGCCGTCCGGGGTGCGGAGCATCGCGATGTCGCAGTGGACGCCGTCGAGTCCGGTGCACTGGTCGGCGACGGGGCCCTCGATCTCGGTCCTGCCCTCCAGCTCCATGCCGAGTTCCACGAAGAACGCGATCGCGGCGTCCATGTCCTCCACGACGATGCCGATGTTGTCCATTCGCTGGATGGCCATGATCTCTCTTCTCCCTCTTCGGCCGTTGTCGTGTGGCCGGTGGTGGCGGTTACGTCCCTGGGACGGAGCCGGGGGCGCGGTCTCGACATCCGTGGACGCGGAGAGCCGGGGGGAGGATCACGCCGGGACGTATCGGGTCAGGACGATGCCGCTGCGGAACGTCTTCGCGTCGGCCAGGCGGAGGCCGGGGATCTCGAAGCCGTCGGGGAAGAGTCTGCGGCCTCTGCCCTGGACCACCGGGTAGACGAAGAGGCGGTACTCGTCCACGAGGCCGGCCTGGATCAGGGTGTGGGCCAGGCGGATGCTGCCGGTCAGGACGATGTCCTTGCCGCCCTGCTGCGCCTTGAGGGCGCGGACTTCCTCGACCGGGTCGCCCGTCAGTACCGTCGACTTGTCCCACATCGGGTCGGTGAGTGTGGTGGACACGACGTACTTCTGGACCTGGTTGAGGTATGCCGTGATGCCGGTGGTGTCGTCGGTCTGGTTCGGCCAGTAGCCGCGGAAGTCCTCGAACGTGCGACGGCCCAGCAGCAGCGCGTCGGCGCGGCTGTCCTGCCGGTGGCTCTCCTCCATGACGTCGGCCATGTCGACCTCGCCCTGGGCCTGAGGATCGAACCAGTCGGTGAGCATCTCGATCGAGCCGTCGACGGTGATGTTCTCGGTGATCGCGAGGGTGCGCATGTGGGTTCTCCTGAGCGGGCGGTCACGGGCGGGGGCGGGGGTTCCGTCGCGTGACACTCTCCCAGGGCGGGCGTCGCTTTTGTCCGATCACGCTCGGCGCCGGCCGTGTGACGGCGACCGAGCCGGAGGGTCATCGAGCCGGGATGTGTTCGTTGCGGTGCGGATCCGAGCCGTCCCAGACCTCCCGGACCGTCTCCGCGTACTCCCTGCCCTGGCGTCGTCCCTCCCTTGCCGAACCCGGGATGCGGGCGGCGTTCAGGGGGTTGCGGCCGAAGGCCCGGCGGGCTGCCCGGTCGGGGGTCAGGAGGGTGGCTCGCGTGCCGTGGTCCGTCAGGGTCCGGATGTGGGACTGGGCGCTCGGGGTGGCGCCCGCCGCCTTCGGGATGGGGGCCAGGACGACCACCCTCGCGCAGTCCGTGAGCAGGTCGGCGTTGGTCGTGGAGCGTACGCCGCCGTCCATCCAGCGGGCCTTGCCGATGGTGATCGGCGGGAAGAGGGGTGGCAGGGCGCAGGTGGCGGCCATGGCGTGGGGCAGGTCGACTCCGTCGGCTGCCGTGAAGGCGGCGGGCGTGCCGGTGAGGGCGTCCACCGCGAAGAGGCGTACCTCGCGCTCCGGCCAGTCCGGGACCGGGATGTGGGGGCCTATCGCCTCCAGGACCGCGGACTCCGGTACGTCGCGTACGGAGAGGGCCAGCCGGCTCAGGTGCTCCAGTGTCTTGTCCTGGTCGCGTGAGCGCAGGGACGCCCACAGGTACCTGACCGTCATCGACAGGGTGAAGTCCACGTCGATCATGGGACGGTCGCGGTTGATCTGTTCCGTGTAGAGGGCGGACGGTGTCGAGCCCTTCGCCAGGTCCAGGGCCAGCAGCGAGCCGGCCGAGGTGCCTGCGAGGACGTCCGCGTCGCCGAGGTGCACACCCGCGTCGGCCAGTCCCGCCAGTACGCCCACCTGCCAGCCGTATGCGGTCAGGCCGCCTCCGCCCAGGACCAGTGCGGTATTCGGCTGCTTCGTCATGTCCGACCCCTTCCGCATTAACGGGGACCACTCCCCGGTTTGACCGTCGCCGAGACGGTAGCAAACAAGTGGGGAGTGGTCCACGTTTAGGGTGGGGTGCTCTCAGGGGCTCGTTCCCGTGCGCGTCACGCGCGGGCCAGCACCGTCCTGATCACCTGGCGCAGCATCGAGTCGGGGTCCGGGGCCGGGCCCGGGGAGCGCCAGGCGACGAAGCCGTCGGGGCGCACCAGGACCGCGCCGCCACGGGTCACTCCGTGGGCCTTCGCCCAGTCCTTGTCCTCGTCGTCCTGGACCAGGTCGGCCTCCGGCGTACCGCCCACGCGGTACGGCTTCAGCGGGATCCGCATCTCGGCCGCCAGCCGGGTCGCCGCCTCGTGCCAGCCGGTGGGCTGGGCCGCGTCGCTGAGCAGGACCAGGGAGTCCTCGTAGAGGTCCAGGGTGGAGACGCGGGCGTCGCCCTGGCGGAGCCAGAGGTGCGGGGCCCTGCTGCCGGGGGCGCCGGAGAGGTCGAGGCCCTCCGGGACCACCGGCGTCGCCGGGTCGGCGCCGACCACCGCGCCCTGGGGGTAGCGGTAGCCGAGGGCGACGTTCAGGATGCCGCCGGGGCCGCCGGCGGGTGCTCCGCCAGGGCCGCCGGGCCCGCCGGGCCCGCCCGGCCCTCCAGGCGCGCCACCGGGGGCGCCGGGCCTACCGGCCGCACCGCCGGGACCGCCAGGCGCTCCACCGGGCCCACCGGGCCCACCGGCCGCACCGCCCGGACCACCAGGCGCCCCACCAGGCCCACCAGGACCACCGGGTCCGCCACCCGCACCCGGCCCCCCACCCGTCATCCCCGGCGGCGGGGCGAAGCCCGGGTGGCTGTGTTCCACCGAGCGGCCCGCGGCTCGGGCGCTGGTGGCCTCGGCGACCGGGCGGCGTTCCGCGTCGTAGGTGTCCAGGAGGCCTTCGCCCGCCCAGCCCTCCAGGACCGCGGCCAGCTTCCAGGCGAGGTTGTGCGCGTCCTGGATGCCGGTGTTGGAGCCGAAGGCGCCGGTGGGGGACATCTCGTGGGCCGAGTCGCCGGCCAGCAGGACGCGGCCGGCGCGGTAGCTGCGGGCCACGCGCTGGGCGGCGTGCCAGGGGGCCTTGCCGGTGATCTCGACGTCGAGGTCCGGGTCGCCGATCGCGCGGCGGATGTGGGAGGCGCAGCGCTCCTCGGTGAAGTCCTCGACCGTCTCGCCCTGTTCGGGGTGCCAGGGGAGGTGGAAGACCCAGTTCTCGCGGTTGTCGACCGGCAGGAGGGCGCCGTCGGCGTCCTCGCCGGTCAGGTAGCAGACGATGAAGCGGCGGTCGCGCACCACGTCGGCCAGGCGGCGGGAGCGGAAGGTGGCGCTGACGTTGTGGAAGAGGTCGCCCGGGCCGCTCTGGCCGATGCCGAGCTGCTCGCGGACGGGGCTGCGGGGACCGTCGGCGGCGACCAGGTAGTCCGCGCGGATGGTGGTGTGCTCGCCGGTCTCCCGGCTCTTCACCACCGCCGTGACGCCGTCCGCGTCGTCCTCGAACGACAGCAGTTCGGTGCCGAAGCGCAGGTCGCCGCCGAGGTTGGTGGCGTGGGTGAGGAGTTCGGGCTCCAGGTCGTTCTGGCTGCACAGGCACCAGCCGCTGGGGCTGAAGCGGGCCAGTCCGCCGCCCGGGTCCATCTCCTTGAGCAGCCACTCCCCCTCGTCGCCGACGAGCGTGGTGGTCTGCAGGATGCCGTGGTTGTCGGCCAGGGTGGCGGCGGCCTTCCTGATGTCCGACTCGGTGCCGGCCACCCGGAAGATCTCCATGGTGCGGACGTTGTTGCCGCGTCCGCGGGGGTGGATGGAGGTGCCGGCGTGGCGCTCCACCAGGGTGTGCCGGACGCCGAGGCGCCCCAGGAACACCGAGGTCGACAGGCCCACCAGGGATCCGCCGACGATGAGGACCGGGACCCGGTGGACCGCAGGGGCGGCGCCGCCTCCGGGCCGGTCGGCTCTTTCGTTCATTGTTCGTCCTCCGTTGTGACACACGTCCGTCCTTCGGTATGGCGGACGTAGTCCTCGCTGTGACCGACGGGCGTCCGCGGGTGCGGGACCGTCGTCGAGTGATTTCGCCCCGCGCCAGATGTGCGCCGGGGCTCTCATGCCTTCCCCGTCGGGCCTGATGAGGCCCGCGGCGGAGGAGCTTTCACCCGCTTGTCACGCCCGGCGCGCGGTCCTCGCGGGCACGGCCGACGATCGGCTTATTGCGACCGGCGTACCCGCCCGAGCCATGGCGTGCGCCGCGACGATCGCCCCCAGTCCCAGAGAAAGTTCCCCGGAGAAGAGGTGGGCCGGATGACGGTCTCTCCCGTCGAAACCACGGATGGTGTGTCGGCGGATGCCCTGACCACTGACGCCGGCGCGACGCCCGTCGCCCCGGCCGCGGACGCCGACGGCGTATCGACATCGGCGTTCGACGGATCCCGCGTACGGGTCGTGCTGATGCTGGACATCCACGACGGAATGCAGCAGGAGTTCCTGGACGCGTACGACAGCATCCGCGACCGGGTCGCCGCCGTTCCGGGACATATCACCGACCAGCTGTGCCAGTCCGTCGACAACCCCACCCAGTGGCTCCTCACCAGCGAGTGGGAGACCGCCGAGCCCTTCCTGAGCTGGGTCAGCAGCGACGAGCACCTGGACATGGTCGAGCCGCTGCAGAACTGCGTCCGCGACACCCACTCCCTGCGCTACAGCGTGCTGCGCGAGACCGAGGGCGACGAGAACTCGTCCGGCGCGGCCGGTGAGTCGCCGCGGTCCGCTCCCAGGATCGGGAGCAACATCGTCCGGCACGCCCTGACCTTCACCGTGCGGCCCGGCAGCGAGGCCGACGTCGCCCGGCTGCTGTCCGACTACGCGGCGCCCGAGGCCCAGGTCGACGACTCCAACCGGCTGCTGCGCACGTCGGTCTTCATGCACGGCAACCGGGTCGTCCGGGCCGTGGAGCTGCGGGGCGACCTGCAGACCGCGTTGCGGCACGTGGCCAGGCAGCCGGGCGTGCGGGCGGTCGAGGAGGCTCTCAACCCGCACCTGGAGCAGGACCGGGACCTGCGCGACCCGCGGTCCGCCCGGGAGTTCTTCACCCGCGCCGCCATGCCGGCCGTCCACCACGTGGCGTCGGGGAGCCGGTCCGGCGCGAGCGGGCAGCGGCTCGCGCTGCTCTACCCGGTGCGGCCGGGCGCCGGTCCGGAACTGGCCCGACTGCTGGCCCACCGGGACGCGTCCGCCCTGCGGGCGCAGGACGGCCCGGTCCTCGCCGCCACCGTCTTCCACCGCGACGACCTCGTCGTACGGCTCGTCGACGTGGACGGCGACCCGGACGGGGCGCCCGTGTCCGCCGTCCTCGGTCTGCCCGCGGCCGCCGGGCACGGCAGATCGGCCGGAGCCGCCGCGGCCGCCGTGATCGAGGCCGCCGAGCGCCTCCTGGACACCGCCGCGTACGGCGTCGACGGGCCCCTCAGCGAGCCCCGCACCCTGGCGTTGCTGCTGGCGCGGGCCCGTATGACGCCCCTGACCGACCGGCACGCGTCGGACGCCTGAACCACCCCCCACCGGCGCGGCTCTCCTCGTGCCACCCTCCCGAACCGACCGACACCCGCACCACGCACCCGGTACGGCCCGACGGCGCGCCCGCCGGCCCGCGTGGTCTGACGCCTCTCACCTCCTCCCCCACCGCTTCTCGTCACCCCGGAGTGATCGACATGACAGACCAGCAGGTAAACATCATCTCCATCGGCGACGTCGCGCCGAACCGCCGCCGCGGAGGAGACATCCGCGCCCTGCTCACGCCCACCAGCGCCGGCGCGACCAGCGGCTTCATGGGCGTGGCCATCGTGCAGCCCGGCGAGCGGATCGCCGAGCACTACCACCCGTACTCCGAGGAGTTCGTGTACGTCACCGAGGGCGCCCTCGAGGTGGACCTGGACGGGGCGCCGCACGCGCTCACCGTCGGGCAGGGGATGCTGATCCCGCAGGACATGCGCCACCGCTTCCGCAACGTCGGGGACGTCGAGGCGCGGATCGTCTTCCACCTGGGCCCGCTGGCCCCACGGCCCGAGCTGGGCCACGTGGACACCGAGGACGCGGCCGGCAACGCCATCCCGCACGAGCGTCCCGCCGCGACGGCCGAGGCGGTGTCATGAACCGGCGTCGGGTGGCCGTCACGGGCATAGGCGTCGTCGCCCCGGGCGGGATCGGTGCGCCCCAGTTCTGGGGCCTGCTGTCCGACGGCCGTACGGCGACGCGCCGCATCTCCCTCTTCGACCCGGCCGGGCTGCGTTCGCAGATAGCCGCCGAGTGCGACTTCGAACCGGCCGACCACGGCCTCGGTCTGGCCACGGTCCAACGCAGCGACCGGTACGTGCAGTTCGCTCTGGTGGCCGCCGCGGAGGCGGTCCGGGACGCGAACCTCGACCTGACCCGGCAGGACCCCTGGCGGGCCGGTGCCACGCTGGGCACCGCGGTCGGCGGCACCACCCGGCTGGAGCACGACTACGTCCTGGTCAGTGAGCGCGGCTCGCGCTGGGACGTGGACGGCAAGCGGGCCGAGCCGCACCTGGAGCGGGCGTTCACGCCGGCCACGCTCTCGTCCGCGGTCGCCGAGGAGTTCGGCGTGCGCGGGCCGGTGCAGACCGTCTCCACGGGCTGCACGTCAGGTCTCGACGCCGTCGGCTACGCCTACCACGCGGTCGCCGACGGACGCGTGGACGTGTGCCTGGCGGGCGCGTCCGACTCCCCCATATCCCCGATCACGATGGCCTGCTTCGACGCCATCAAGGCGACCTCGCCGAACAACGACGACCCCGCGCACGCCTCCCGGCCCTTCGACGCCGACCGCAACGGCTTCGTGATGGGCGAGGGCGCGGCGGTGCTCGTCCTGGAGGACCTGGAGCACGCCCGGGCCCGTGGCGCGGACGTGTACTGCGAGATCTCCGGCTACGCGACGTTCGGCAACGCGTACCACATGACCGGGCTCACCAAGGAGGGCCTGGAGATGGCGCGGGCCATCGACACGGCGCTGGACATGGCGCGCATAGACGGATCGGACGTCGACTACGTCAACGCGCACGGCTCCGGCACCCAGCAGAACGACCGGCACGAGACCGCGGCCGTCAAGCGCTCGCTGGGCGAGCACGCCTACGCGACGCCGATGAGCTCCATCAAGTCGATGGTGGGTCACTCGCTCGGCGCGATCGGCTCGATCGAACTGGCCGCGTGCGTCCTGGCCATGGCCCACCAGGTGGTGCCGCCGACGGCCAACTACACGACCCCGGACCCCGAGTGCGACCTGGACTACGTGCCGCGCGAGGCACGGGAGCGGACGCTGCGGCACGTGCTGTCGGTGGGCAGTGGCTTCGGCGGCTTCCAGTCGGCGGTCGTGCTGAGCGCTTCCGGTTCCGGTTCCGAAGGAGGGCAGCGATGAGCGGACGGCAACGGACCAACGGGACCAGGCGCGCGGTCGTCACCGGACTCGGTGTGGTGTCCCCGCACGGCGTGGGCGTCGAGCCGCACTGGAAGGCCACCGCGGACGGCACCAGCAGCCTGGGGCCCGTCACGCGGGAGGGCTGCGACCATCTGCCGCTGCGGGTGGCGGGCGAGGTGCGGGGCTTCGACGCGGCCGAGACGGTCGAGGAGCGCTACCTCGTGCAGACCGACCGGTTCACGCACTTCGCGTTGTCCGCGACCCAGTTCGCGCTGGCCGACGCCCGGTTCGGCCGGGCCGACGTCGAGTCGCCGTACTCGGTCGGCGTGGTCACCGCCGCGGGTTCCGGCGGCGGTGAGTTCGGGCAGCGCGAGCTGCAGAACCTGTGGAGCCAGGGCTCGCGGTACGTCGGCCCGTACCAGTCGATCGCCTGGTTCTACGCGGCCAGCACCGGCCAGGTCTCCATCCGCAACGACTTCAAGGGCCCCTGCGGGGTCGTGGCCGCCGACGAGGCGGGCGGCCTGGACGCCCTGGCGCACGCGGCGCTGACCGTGCGGGGCGGCACCGACACGGTGGTCTGCGGCGCGACGGAGGCACCGCTCGCCCCGTACTCGATCGTCTGCCAGCTGGGCTATCCCGAGCTGAGCCGCGCCACCGAACCCGACCGCGCCTACCGTCCGTTCACCGAGGCGGCGTGCGGGTTCGCGCCGGCCGAGGGCGGTGCCGTGCTGGTCGTGGAGGAGGAGCGGGCGGCCCGGGAGCGCGGCGCCGAGGTGCGGGCGACGGTGGCCGGGCACGCGGCGACCTTCACCGGCGCCGGCCGCTGGGCCGAGTCCCGGGAGGGGCTGGCCCGCGCGATCGAGGGGGCGCTGGCCGAGGCGGGCTGCCGGCCCGAGGAGGTCGACGTGGTCTTCGCGGACGCCCTTGGTGTCCCGGAGGCCGACCGGGCCGAGGCGCTGGCCCTGGCCGACGCACTGGGCCCGCACGCCGCGCGTGTGCCGGTCACCGCGCCCAAGACCGGGACCGGGCGGGCCTACTGCGCCGCTCCGGTGCTGGACGTGGCGACGGCGGTGCTCGCCATGGAGCACGGGCTGATCCCGCCGACCCCGCACGTGTTCGAGGTCAGCCACGACCTGGACCTGGTGACCGGCCGGGCCCGCCCCGCCGAGTCACGCACCGCGCTGGTGCTGAGCCGCGGGCTGATGGGTTCCAACTCGGCCCTCGTCCTGCGGCAGGGCGGCACCGCGCCGTCCGCGCACTGAGACCGACCGACGCCAATCCGAGTGAGCGCCGCGTGTGGGCGCGCGCCACCTTGAGTGAAGGAGGACACCCCCATGACCGACCAACTGGCCTACCAGGTGACCGTCGAAGAGCTGGCCGCGCTGATGAAGCGCACCGCCGGCGTGCACGTCGAACCGGAGACCCTGCGCGCGCAGGCCGACGACGGCTTCGACACGTTCGGCCTGGACTCCCTCGGCCTGCTGGGCATCGTGGCCGAGCTGGAGAAGCGGTACGGCCTGGGACTGCCCGAGCAGGCCGAGCGCTGCAAGACGCCCGCCGATTTCCTCGCGCTGATCAACGGCGCCCTGAAGACGGGAGTGTGACATGGCAGGTCACACCGAGAACGAGATCACCATCGCCGCTCCGATGGAGCTGGTCTGGGACATGACCAACGACATCGACGGCTGGCCCAAGCTGTTCAGCGAGTACGCCGCCGTGGACGTGCTCGAGCGCGACGGCGACCGCGTCGTGTTCCGGCTCACCATGCACCCGGACGCGGACGGCAAGGTGTGGAGCTGGGTCTCCGAGCGGGTCGCCGACCCCGTCACCCGCACCGTCCGCGCCCAGCGGGTCGAGACCGGCCCCTTCCAGTACATGAACATCGTCTGGGAGTACGCGGAGACCGCCGAGGGCGTCCTGATGCGCTGGATCCAGGACTTCGCCATGAAGGCGGACGCTCCGGTGGACGACGCCTGGATGACGGACAACATCAACCGCAACTCCCGCACGCAGATGGCGCTGATCCGGGACCGGATCGAGCAGGCGGCGGGCGAGCGGCGGACCGCGTCGGCGCTCGCCGACTGACACCGAACGACACCGGCGAAGGGCGTCACCCCATGCACCACACACTGATCGTCGCCCGGATGGCACCCGGCGCGGCCCCGGACATCGCGAAGGTGTTCGCGGAGTCCGACCGCGGCGAGCTGCCGCACCTGGTGGGCGTCAACCGGCGCAGCCTCTTCGAGTTCGGTGACGGTGTGTACCTGCACCTGATCGAGAGCGAGGAGGACCCGGCCCCCACGATCGGCCGGCTGACCGGGCATCCGGAGTTCCGCCAGGTCAGCGAGCGGCTGGAGCCGTACGTCTCGGCGTACGACCCCGCGACCTGGCGCGGTCCGAAGGACGCGATGGCGCGCTGCTTCTACCGCTGGGACCGGGCCGCCGCAAGCTGACGGCCCGTCCACGCACCGCTTCGGGGTCGCCCGGCACCGGCCGGGCGGCCCCGGGCTGCGTGGGACGTCTCGACGCACCGATCGGTTGCGGGCAGAGAGTGAACTCCTGTGTGAGAAGAGCCACTTGGGGATCTGTGGGTTTTTCGCACAGCTTTCCGCTTGGATCTTGTGGGGAAACGAGCACACGGGAGTCCGGTGTGCGCCCCCAGGACCAGCAGAGAGGACGCACGTCGTGGGCCGATCCGCCGCCCGCCGGACCGGCCGCCGCAGAGGCAGGCGCCGCGGACCCGCCCGCGGGGTCCTGGTCCTCCTGGCCCTCGGGGCGGTACTCGTCACCGCGGGCGCCGCAGTGGCGTACTGGCGGGACGCCCGGCCCCCGGTGACGGACGACCAGGTGGCCGACGTGGCCGACGCCCTGGACGCCGCGGGGACGCCCACCCCCTCGGCCGGCACCTCCGCGCCACCGTCCGCGAAGTCGTCCCCGACCCCGTCGTCCGCGTCCCCGTCGCCCTCGTCCTCGCCCTCCGCCATCGCCATTCCGGCGACGGGCCCCGGCACCTTCGTCACCGCGCGGGCCGACGGCACGACCGTGGGGACCGGCAGCCGGGTGCGCCGGTACAAGGTCCTGGTCGAGGAGGGCATCGACGTCCGCCCGAGCACGGCCGCGGCCGAGATAGCCGACGTGCTCGCCGACCGCCGGGGCTGGACGAGGGACGGGATCACCTCCTTCCGGCTGGTCAGCACGGGCTCCTACGACTTCGTGGTGAAGATCGCCACGCCGGGCACCGTCGACCGGATCTGCGGCGCGGCGGGCCTGCGCACCCGGGGCGAGGTGAACTGCAGCGTCGGCACGGACGTCGTGGTGAACCTCAAGCGCTGGGTGCTGGGTTCCCCGGAGTTCGACGGCCCGATCCACGAGTACCGGGCGCTGATCGTCAACCACGAGGTCGGCCACCGCATCGGCCACGGCCACGAGACCTGCCCCGGGGCCGGCCGGCCCGCTCCGGCGATGATGCAGCAGATCAAGGGCCTCAAGGGGTGCGTCGCCAACGCCTGGCCCTACGACCGCAACGGCGAGTACCTGGGCGGCCCGTCGGTGCCCTGAGCCGTGCGGTCGGGGCGTTCGGCGGACGTTCGGGGGACAGCCCCCGGTGCGGCGGGTGATGATCGGACCATGACCACCACCTCGCGCTTCGACCCCCGTGCCCTGCTCGCCCGGAGCCGGCTCGGCGTGCTCGCGACGATCAAGTCGGACGGCCGCCCGCAGCTCTCGCCCGTCATGCCCGCCTACGACGCGGAGGCAGGCGTCATCCGGATCTCGACCCGCGACGGGCTGGCCAAGACCGCCAACCTGCGCCGGGACCCGCGGGCCACGCTGGAGGTGACCGCCCCGGACGGCAGGTCCTGGGCCACCGCGGAGGGCGTCGCCACGCTCACCGGGCCGGGCACCGATCCGCACGGACCGGAGGTCGAGGCCCTGGTGGAGTACTACCGCGCCGCCGCGGGAGAGCACCCGGACTGGGACGAGTACCGGTCGACGATGGTGGCCGACCGCCGGGTACTGCTCACGATCACCGTCGAGCGCGTCTACGGGGCCGACATCGGCTGAACCCAAGTTTTGTGCCCGGGCGCTGATAGATCCGCCCGCCGTTTCCGTACCTCCTGGCGAATCCGTACGAGTGCGAGTCCCTCGCGTCGCCCCTGGAGGCACCATGCGCCTGTCCCGCAACAGGATCGGAGTCGTCGTCCTGTTCGGTGCGATGACCCTGACCCTCACCGCGCTGGCCTTTCCGGCCATGCTCGGTCTGGACAAGGCCGACGGCAATCAGGACCGGGTCATCGCCAGCACCAAGTTCGGCCCGCTCACCGAGGCCGACCGGGACTTCGTGGTGAAGGTCAGGGCCGCCGGGCTGTGGGAGTACCCGCTGGGCGAGATGGTGCGGGAGCGCGGCACCACGAAGGAGATGAAGACGGCAGGCGAGCACCTGATCGTCGGGCACGCCGGTCTCGACGCGATGTGCCGCGAGATCTCCCCCGAGCTGGGCATCACGCTGCCCAACCGGGCCTCGCCGCAGCAGGAGGGCTTCGTGGCGACGGTGGACGCCAAGACCGGCAAGGCGTTCGACTCGTCGGCTGTCAACATCATGCGGGTGACGCACGGTCAGATCTTCCCGGCGATCGCCAAGATCCGGGCGTCCACCAAGAACACCCTGGTGCGGCAGCTGGCCGACCTGGCCAACGACACCGTCCTGGACCACATCACGGTGCTGGAGAAGACCGGCATGGTCGAGTACGACGAGGTCACCTTCCAGCAGACCGGCCCGGCGAAGCTGCCGCGGGAGAGGGTGACCCCGCCCCCGCCGCCCCCCGGTGAGAAGGTACTGGTGCTCAAGCCGCGGCCCGACCTGAACGTGAACACCGCGTCCCCGACGCCCACTCCCTCCCCGGCGGCGCCCTGAGCCGGGCCGGGGTTGGTCTGCCGTCTGCCTGCCGGCCAAGGGTCCTTCGTGCCGCGCCGAGGCCCCGCCCTCTCCTCCGGGAACGGCTCGACGCCATCGCGCGTTCATGGATTGGCGGTCGAAAAAGACCGCCGGACATGACCACCGGCCCCGGTTCTTATAAACATC
>NZ_QHJH01000166.1 GCF_003947455.1 Streptomyces sp. WAC 04229
GGTGCCATCCGTGCCCTGGGTGGGGGTGGCGTGGGTGGCGCGTGGCTGCGTCATGGGTGTGGCTCCCTTCAACGGGTGGCGGAGGGCTCGCCCGAGCGGTTCGTACGGGGTGACGCCGCCGCGGCCCGGCGCAGGAACGGGAGGGAGCGTTCGGCGAAGTGGGGTCCGGCGTGGGAGTGGCGGGGCAGTTCGACGACGGTCAGGCCCTGGTAGCCGGTGGCGGCGAGGGCGTCGAGGACGGGCGGGAAGTCGATCTCGCCGTCGCCGAAGGGGAGGTGTTCGTGGACGCCGCGGCGCATGTCCTCGATCTGGACGTGGCGCAGCCAGGGGGCGGCGGCGCGCACGCAGTCGGCGGGAGGGAGGGGTTCGAGGCACTGGCAGTGGCCGATGTCCAGGGTGAGGCCGAGGTGCTCGGGGTCGCCGAGGGTGCGGCGCAGGGTGTGGAAGTCGGCGAGTTCGGACAGGAGGTGGCCCGGTTCGGGCTCGACGGCGAGCGGGACGCCCGCGGTGGCGGCGGCCTCCAGGACCGGGGTGAGGGACTCGGCCAGCCGCTTCCACGCCGTGTCCTCGTCGGTGCCGGCCGGGGTGATGCCGCTGAAGCAGTGCACCGCGTGGGCCCCCAGGTCGGCGGCGACCCGGACGGCGCGGACCAGGAGGTCGGTGCGGCGGGCGCGGTCGTCGGGGTCGGGGTCGAGCAGGGAGGGCCCGTGCTTGCGGCGCGGGTCGAGCACGTAGCGGGCGCCCGTCTCCACCGTGACGCCCAGCCCTAGCGCGTCCAGCCGGCGGGCGACCCGGCGGGTGCGGTCCGCCAGGTCGTCGCCGAGGGGGTCGAGATGCATGTGGTCCAGCGTCAGGCCGACGCCGTCGTAGCCCAGGTCGGCGAGGAGGCCGAGGGCGTCGTCGAGCCGGAGGTCGGCGAGGCCGTTGGTGCCGTAGCCGAAGCGGAGGGGGGTCGACGGGTTGGTGTGCGGGGCGTGGCTCACGTGATGCTCACCTTCCTCATGGCGGCCCTCCTCGCGAACATCCGGCCGGCCGGGGCCAGGGCCGCGATCAGCAGGGACGTGGCGGGTGCCCCGGCGCGGGCGGCGAGGGCGGCCTGGAGAGGGATCGTGGCCCGGATGCCGCCGCCGACGGCGCGTTGGGTGAGCGGGGGTGAGGGGTTGAGCGTGGCGTGGAAGTAGGGGCGGGCCGCGGTGGCGGCGTACGCGGCGCCCAGGGCGGCGGTGAGGACGTCCCGGGCCTCCGGGGCGCCCGCGGCCCGCTTGGAGCCCGACAGGCCGGGGGCGGCTGCTGCCCGCCGGCCTGCCGGGAGTCGGGTGCGGCGGTGGCCGGCCACCAGCCGGGTCAGCGCCCCCGTCGTCGCCAGGGCCGCCGGCGGGGCCAGGACCGAACCGCCGGTGGTCTCCCGGCGGGAGACGGCCGTGACCGCGAGGGTGTGGCTGCCGAGCAGCGCGGCGGAGGGCAGCGCGGCGCGGGTCGCGCCGGAGGTGGCGGCCGCGCCCAGGAGCAGGTCCAGTCCGCGGGCGGCGGCCATGGCCGCGGGCCCGGCGGGTGTGTGCTTCAGGACGAGGTCGTAGGCCCACACGGACCCCGCGAGTGGCGCGGCCACCGTGAGGGCGGGGCGCCCGGCCGCGGCGGCGAGTGCGAGACCGGCACCGGTGAGTCCGCAGGCCGCGGCGAGGGCGGCCGCCGGACGGATCCGGCCGGACGGAATCGGGCGGTGCGGACGCTCCACGGCGTCCTCGGCCAGGTCCGCCCAGTCGTTCAGGGCCATGCCCGCCTCGTACAGGCACAGGGACGACCCGATGGCGAGCAGCGTACGGCGCCCGGGCCGCACCCCGGCCGCGGCGGCACCGGCCAGGGCGTCTCCGGGGACGGTGAACAGGGCGGGCAGCCGCAGCAGTTCGGCCCAGGCCCCGGCGCGGCCGGAGCGGGGACGTGGCCGGCGGGTCGCGTCACCGTCGGCGGGCGGCTTCGCGAGGTCGGCGCCCCGGCCATCGGCGTGCGGCGCGGCGGCGTCGACGCCATGGCCGTCCGCCGGCCCACCGGGTACGGCGAGCACCCGGGTGGAGGCGGGCGACCCGGATGCGTCCCGCGCCCTGGCACGGCTCATCGCCGCACCCCGTTGTCGCCGTCCCCGGCCGCGGCGTCCCCGTCGTCGCGCAACCGCCCCGCGAAGGCCCGCAGCTGCGCGTACTGCTCCGCCAGGGACGACGGGCCGTCGCCGACCGGGTCCTTGAAGTAGAAGCCCAGTTCGCCCAGGGGGCCGGAGAGACCCTTCTGCTGGGCGCGGGCGGCGAGGCGGGCCAGGTCGAGGACGAGCGGGGCGGCCAGCGCCGAGTCGCAGCCCTGCCAGGTGGTCTGGAGGACCATCCGGGCGCCGAGGAAGCCGTCGAAGGCGATGTGGTCCCAGGCGGTCTTCCAGTCGCCCAGCGCGGGCACGTCGTCGATGTGGACCTCGCCCTCGGGCGCGGCACCGAGCGTGTCGACGAGGACGCGTTCCTTGCCGGCGTTCTTGGCGGCGGCCGCCGCGGGGTCGGCGAGGGCCGCTCCGTCGCCGCCGCCGAGGAGGTTGGTGCCGGACCAGGCGCGTACGGCGAGGGCCCGCTGGAGGAACATCGGGCCGAGCACCGAACGGAGCAGGGTCTGCCCGGTCTTGCCGTCGCGGCCGGCGTACGGGAGCCCGGAGGACTCGGCGAGCGCGGCCAGCGCCGGGTGGTGCAGGCCGGTGGACGGGGTGAAGTTGACGTAGGGGCAGCCGGCGCGCAGCGCGGCCGCCGCGTACAGCGAGCTGGGCGGCAGGGTGTCGTCGGTGGGCGCCGGCTCGGTGGAGGCGACGTTGACGACGACGGCGCCCGCGAGGTCCTGGCGGCGCACGAAGTCGCGGATGTCGGACGCGAAGGCGTCGATCAGCGCTTCCTGGGTGGGCGCGGGGGCGCCCGGCAGCGGGCCGCCGGGCCGGATCTCCCGGTCGGCGGCGACGAGTTCGGCGTGCACCGCGGACGGCAGGCCGTGCGGCAGTACACCGCCGTCGGCGAGGTGCTCGGCGCGCTTGGGCAGCGGGCAGTCGAGGGTGTCGTGACCGCCGAAGACGAGCGAGGACAACGATGGCAGACCGCACGAGGTGAAGGGCGCGGTCTCGGTGACCATGCCGGTCGCCGGGTGGAGCCCGGCGGCGACGGCGGCGCAGCCCGCGATCGCGGTGGTGGCCACGGAGCCGCGTGCCCCGATGAGCCAGACGCCGAAACGCGGGGCCGTGGAGGGGGTGGGCAGGAACGGTTCGGCGGACATGGGCAGCCTCCTTGTCGTACGCGAACCGGATGTGAGCGCCGGAAGCGGGGGGCCGGGCGCGGGGCCCGGCGGGACGGCGGGCGGAGGTCCGGCGTCCTCCGCCCGCCGCCGTCTGATCGCCCTTAGGAGGGCAGTTCCTTGAGCTGGATGTTGCGGAAGGAGACCTGGTCGTCGGCGCCGTGGTTCTGGAGGCCGACGTACCCGTCGGTCAGGCTCCGCTCGGGGTCCTTGTTGGTGAAGTCGTTGATCTTGACTCCGTTGAGGAACACCTGGAGGCGTTCGCCCTGGACCTTGATCTCGTAGGAGTTCCACTGGCCGGGCGGCCGCAGAACCTGGTCACGGGCCTTGATGTTCGCCGATTTGAAGGAGTAGACGGACCCGGTGGTGCGGTCCGGCGCGTCCGTGGCGTCGATCTGGATCTCGTAGCCCTTGTTCACCGCGGACCAGGGGTCGTCGGAGGCGGGGAAGCCCACGAAGATCCCGGAGTTGTCGTCGCCCTGCATCTTCCAGTCGAGCTTGAGGGAGTACGACTTCAGCTCCTTGGCCTGGTACCAGAGCAGTCCCATGCCGCCGTTGGACTCCAGCGTGCCGTCCTTGACGTCGAACGTGCCGGGGCCGGCCTGCTTCCAGCCTTCCAGGGTCTGGCCGTTGAAGATGTCCCGGTAGTCCTTACTGGGCTTGCAGTCCGCCTTGACCTGGCCGGTGGCGTACTGCATGCCGCCGAGCAGGTGGCCGCGGAAGGCCTCGTCCGCGTAGGACTCCTTGGTGTGGCCGAGGCCGGTGTAGAAGGCCCGGCCGCCCTCGTAGGGCTGGCACCAGGCGATCGGGTGGTCGCCCTTCATGTTGCCGCCCTGGTAGGTGGTCTCGTCCAGGGTGGCGAGGACCTTGGCCTGCTCGCGCGGGTTGGTGCGGTAGTTGTACAGCTCGTCGGTGTGCTCCCAGGCGTCGTCCAGGTGCGCGGTGGACGGGTGGTCGTGGTCCTCGACGCGGACGGTGGCCTTCTGGATGGCCGGGTGCGAGTCGAAGTAGGCGCCGACCAGGCCGCCGTAGAACTCCCAGTCGTACTCGGTGTCGGCGGCGGCGTGGATGCCCAGGTAGCCGCCGCCGTTCTTGACGTAGTTCTCGAACGCCGTCTGCTGAGCGGCGTTGAGGACGTCACCGGTGGTGGACAGGAAGGCGACCGCGTCGTACTTGGCGAGGTTGGCGGTGGTGAACTGCCCGGCCTCCTCGGTCGCCGTGACGGAGATGCCGGCGGGGGCGCCGATCTCCTTCAGCGCGGCGATGCCCGCCGGGATGGAGTCGTGGCGGAAGCCGGCCGTCTTGGAGAAGACGAGGACCTTCTTGCCGGCCTTGAAGGGCTCGGTGGAGAACTCGAAGTCGTCCACGTCGTACAGCGCGCCCTCGCCGCCCCGGAAGACCAGGTACACGTCGGTGGTCTTCTTGGGCAGGGCCCGCAGCGGTACGTCGACGTTCTGGAAGGTCTCCCAGCTGCCCGTGGGCGGGACGTACGCCGAGCCGTGCAGCGGGCCCTCGGGTGAGCCGGTGCGCACCTCGAGGTAACCGCCGGCGCCGCCGGAGGAGGCGCGCACGGTCAGCTTCTTCTGGCCGTCGAACTTGTAGGGGCTGAAGGAGATCCAGTCGCCGTCCTCGATGTTGCCGACGGTCTTGCCGCCGTTGGCCCCGGTCTTGTCGACGACCGAGACGCCCGACTGGCCGGCGAAGTGCTCGGCCTGGCGGTGCGGCGGCTGGATGACGGTGCGGGCGGTGCCGGTCAGGGCCTCCTGGCCGTTGGCCCCGCCGTCGGTGTAGCTGGCGCCGACGACGCCGTAGATGTTGGCGTTGGGGTCGTGACCGCCGTCGCCGGGCGGCGGCTTGAGGGTGCCCTCACAGCCCATCTCACTGGTCAGCTCGTGGGCGTGGGAGTCGTGACCGAGGCTGTAGGCGACCTTGACCTTGGAGCAGTCGACGGTCTCCTCGGGGTCGGTGACCTTCACCTTGAACGGGATGGGCTCGCCCATCGGGAGCAGGGTGCCGTTGCCCGGGGTCTCGATGGTCACCGTGGGCGCGGTGTTGCCCACCACGACCCGCACGCTGGCGCTGCCCGTGTTGCCCTCGGGGTCCTTGGCGGTGAAGGTCGCGGTGTAGGTGCCGACCTTCTTGTACTTGTGGGTGGGGGTCAGGCCCTCGCCCTTCGTACCGTCGCCGAAGTCCCAGCTGTAGGTGAGGTCCGGGGAGTCGGCGTCCTTGGCGCTCGCGGTGAACTTGACCTTCAGTCCGGCAGCGCCGGACGTCTTGTCGGCGCTCACCTCGGCGATCGGGGAGAATCCGTCCGCGGCGTTCTCGATGCGGTAGAGCCCGGAGTTCTCGTCGCCCTGGAACCAGGAGAGGCCGTAGTCGAGGATGTAGAGCGCGCCGTCGGGGCCGAACTCCATGTCCATGATCTGGGTGCCGGTCCACGGGAAGTCGTTGATCTTCGCGACCGTGCCGTCGGCGTTCTGCTCGATCCGCTTGATCCAGCGGCGGCCGAACTCACCCGCGAAGAAGTCGCCGTCGTACTCCTCGGGGAACTTCACGCTGGACTCGAGGTCGGGGTCGTAGCGGTAGACCGGGCCGCCCATCGGGGACTCGGATCCGGTGCCGAACTCGGGCACGGAGGCGCCGTCGTACGGTATCCACGCGGCCTCGGCGGGCGGCAGGTCGGTGAGTCCGGTGTTGTGCCGGGACGTGTTCTTGGGCGCGGCGCAGTCGAACTTGGCTCCGGAGGTCCCGGTGGCGAAGTCGTAGTCGTTGTAGGCGTCGTTGTTGCCCGTGCAGTACGGCCAGCCGAAGTTGGCGGCCTTGGTGACCTTGGCGAACTCGACCTGTCCGGCCGGTCCGCGGTTCGGGTCGGCGGCGCCGGCGTCGGGGCCGTAGTCGCCGACGTAGACCGTTCCGGTCTTCTCGTCGACGTTCAGCCGGAACGGGTTGCGGAAGCCCATCGCGTAGATCTCGGGGCGGGTCTTCTCGGTGCCCGGGGCGAAGAGGTTGCCCTCCGGGACGGTGTACGAGCCGTCCTCGGCGACCTTGATCCGCAGGATCTTGCCGCGCAGGTCGTTGGTGTTGCCGGCGCTGCGGCGGGCGTCGAAGGCCGGGTTGCGGTCGGCCCGCTCGTCGATCGGCGTGAAGCCGTCGGAGGCGAAGGGGTTGGTGTCGTCACCGGTGGACAGGTAGAGGTTTCCCTCGGCGTCGAAGTCGATGTCGCCGCCGACGTGGCAGCAGGTGCCGCGGGAGGCCGCGACGTCCAGGACCTTCTTCTCGCTGGCCTGGTCGAGGGTGCCGTCGGGCTTGAGGACGAATCGGGAGAGGCGGTTGACGCCGTCGAACTTCGCGAAGTCCGCCGCGGTGCCGGTCTCCGGGGCGTCGCCCGCGGGGGTGTCGAGGGGCGGGGCGTAGTAGAGGTAGATCGCCCGGTTGTTCGCGAAGTCCGGGTCGATGCCGACGCCCTGGAGGCCCTCCTCGTCGTGGCTGTAGACGTCGAGTTTGCCGGCGACCTTGGTGACGCCGCCCTGGTCGGTCAGGCGCAGTGTGCCGTCGCGCGAGGTGTGCAGGACGCTGCGGTCCGGGAGCACGGCGAGCGACATCGGCTCGCCCATCTCGGGCTCGCCCTTGGCGAGCGGCACCTGCTGGAACTGTCCCTCGGCCGCCGGTTCGTCGTGCTCCGGGTGGCCGGGGTGGGCGCCGGCTACGGTCGCCGGGGCGCCCACGGCCAGCATCAGGCCGGTGAAGAGGGCGAGGGTGGTGCGGAGCCTGGGACGCCTCGTGGTCCTGGTGCTTTTGAGTCTGCTTCTGTGCACGAAGTCCCTCCGGGAACGGGTGGGCCGTACGGAACGGGTGCGATGACGTGCGATGCGGGCGCCGGGGTGCGCCGTCACCCCGGAGGCGTGGGTGTCCTGAACACTTCAGGGACGGTAACCGCGTTCGTCCGGGGCCAACACCCCTTGGGCCGGGACTTGTTTGAACTTTTTCCCAACTCAGGACAAAGCGGGATCCGGGCAGGCCGGACTGGGGGCCGGTGCTTTCACCGGCCCCCTTCCCGGCCTGCTGCCGGAAGCGTGGGTCAGCTGTTGAACGCGGCGTCGAAGGACGCGCTGGGCGGCTCGAAGTCGAAGGCCTTGAGGCGGGTGAGGGCCTCGGGGGCGCCCTGGAGCCGGTCCATTCCGGCGTCCTCCCACTCGACGGAGACGGGCCCCTGGTAGTCGATGGAGCGGAGCATGCGGAAGACGTCCTCCCAGGGCACGTCGCCGTGACCGGCCGAGACGAAGTCCCAGCCGCGGCGCGGGTCGCCCCAGGGCAGGTGGGAGCCGAGACGGCCGTTGCGGCCGTCGAGGCGTTTGCGGGCCTCCTTGCAGTCGACGTGGTAGATGCGGTCGCGGAAGTCCCACAGGAAGCCGACCGGGTCGAGGTCCTGCCAGACGAAGTGCGAGGGGTCGAAGTTCAGCCCGAAGGCGGGCCGGTGGCCGACCGCCTCCAGGGCGCGCTGCGTGGTCCAGTAGTCGTAGGCGATCTCGCTGGGGTGCACCTCGTGCGCGAACCGCACGCCCTCCGCGTCGAAGACGTCGAGGATCGGGTTCCAGCGGTCGGCGAAGTCCTGGTAGCCGCGTTCGATCATGGACTCGGGGGCCGGCGGGAACATGGCGACCAGGTGCCAGATGGCCGAGCCGGTGAAGCCGATGACGGTGTCGACGCCGAGGCGGGCGGCGGCCCGCGCCGTGTCCTTGATCTCGGCGGCGGCGCGCTGCCGCACCCCCTCGGCGTCCCCGTCGCCCCAGATGCGGGCGGGCAGGATGGCCTCGTGGCGTTCGTCGATGATGGCGTCGCAGACCGCCTGGCCGACCAGGTGGTTGGAGATCGCCCAGCACTTGAGGCCGTACTTGTCGAGCAGCTGGTGCCGGGATTCGACGTAGGAGGGGTCCGCCAGGGCCTTGTCGACCTCGAAGTGGTCTCCCCAGCAGGCGAGTTCGAGGCCGTCGTAGCCGAAGTCGCGGGCTAGGCGGCAGACCTCCTCCAGGGGCAGGTCCGCCCACTGACCGGTGAAGAGCGTGAAGTTGCGCGGCATGTCGCTGCCAGCCTCCTCAGGGGGCGATCGGGGTGTAGACGGAGTTCTTCTCGGCGCTCTCCTCCACCGCCGCGAGCACCCGCTGCACCTGGAGCCCGTCCGCGAAGGAGGGTTCGGGGCGGCGGCCCTCGGCGACGGCGTGGACGAGGTCGCGCGCCTGGTGCACGAAGGTGTGCTCGTAGCCGAGTCCGTGGCCCGGCGGCCACCAGGCGTCCAGGTAGGGATGCTCGGGCTCGGTGACGAGGATGCGGCGGAACCCGGCGTGCTCCCCGGGCTCGGTACCGTCGTGGTACGACAGCTCGTTGAGCCGTTCCAGGTCGAAGGCGAGCGAGCCGCGCTCGCCGTTGAGTTCGATGCGCAGGGAGTTCTTGCGGCCGGTGGCGTACCGGGTGGCCTCGAAGGAGACCAGGGCGCCGGAGGTGAGGCGGCCGGTGAACACGGCGGCGTCGTCGACGGTGACCTCGCCCATGGTGCCGTCCGCCGAGCCCGCGGTCAGGCCCCGGGCGGCGCCGGCGGCCAGCGGGCGCCGCCGTACGAAGGTCTCGGTGAGGGCGGAGACGCCCGCGATCCTCTCCCCCGTCAGGTACTGGGCGAGGTCGACGATGTGGGCGCCGAGGTCGCCGAGCGCCCCCGATCCGGCGAGTTCCTTGCGCAGCCGCCAGGTGAGCGGGGCCTGGGGGTCCACCAGCCAGTCCTGGAGGTAGGTCACCCGCACGTGCCGCAGCCGTCCGACGCGGCCCTCGGCGACCATCCGCCGGGCCAGCGCGGTGGCGGGCACCCGGCGGTAGTTGAAGCCGACCATGGCCAGCTGGCCGCGCGCGCCCGCCTCCTCGGCGACGCGCGTCATCTCCTCGGCCTCCTCGACGGTGTTGGCCAGCGGCTTCTCGCACAGCACGTGCTTGCCGGCGGCCAGCGCGGCCAGCGCGATCTCGGCGTGGCTGTCGCCGGGGGTGCAGACGTCGACGAGGTCGATGTCGTCCCGTTCGACCAGGGCCCGCCAGTCCGTCTCGGTGCTCTGCCAGCCGTGCCGGTCGGCCGCCGTGCGGACGGCGTCGGCGTCCCGCCCGCAGATCGCGGCCAGCACCGGGTTCAGCGGCAGGTCGAAGACCCGGCCGGCGGTGCGCCAGCCCTGGGAGTGGGCGGCGCCCATGAAGGCGTAGCCGACCATGCCGACGCGCAGGGGCGGTCTGTTCGCGGATGCCCCCGTAGCCCCGGTTCCGGTCCCGGCGGCTGCTGCCCCGGCCCCCTCGGGCTGCTGCGGCTGTCCCATGCGGATGTCCTCCTCGTCGTGGTGGCGCGGTGGGGGGTGCGACCCGCCCCGGGCGGCTGGTCAGGCCGCTGCCGGGGCGGAGTCCGTCACTTGAAGCCCGTGGACATGTACTGGTCGACGTTCTCCTTGTCGACGACGGCCGAGTAGCAGGTGACCGTCGAGGGGATCTCGAACTCGGCGAGCCCGCTGACGCCCTTGCCCTGGCCGAGCGCGCGGGCCAGGTCGATCGCGGAGGCCGCCATGGTCGGCGGGTAGAGCACCGTCGCCTTCAGCACGCCGCTGTCGGCCTTGATGGCCTGGAAGGCGGAGAGCGCGCCGGCGCCGCCGACCATCAGGAAGTCGTCGCGTCCGGCCTGCTCGATGGCGCGCAGGGCGCCCACGCCCTGGTCGTCGTCGTGGTTCCACAGGGCGTCGAAGCTCGACTGGGCCTGGAGCAGCTGCGCCATCTTGGACTGCCCGGACTCGACCGTGAACTCGGCGGCCTGGCGGGCCACCTTCTTGATGTTCGGGTAGTTCTTCAGGCCGTCGTCGAAGCCCTGGGTGCGCTGCTGGGTCAGTTCGAGGTTGTCGATGCCGGCCAGCTCGATGACCTTGGCGTCCGGCTTGTCCTTCAGCTTCTCGCCGATGTAGTGGGCGGCGTTGAGTCCCATGCCGTAGTTGTCGCCGCCGACCCAGCAGCGGTAGGCCTGGGGGCTGTTGAAGATGCGGTCGAGGTTGACCACCGGGATGCCGGCGCGCATCGCCTTGAGGCCGATCTGGGTGAGGGCCTTGCCGTCCGCGGGCAGGATGACCAGGACGTCGACCTTCTTGTTGATGAGGGTCTCGATCTGGCCGATCTGCTGGGCGGTGTCGTTGGACCCCTCGGTGACCTCGAGGGTGACGTCCGAGTACTTCTTGGCGCGGTTCTGCGCCTGGTCGTTGACGGCGTTGAGCCAGCCGTGGTCGGCCTGCGGACCCGCGTAGCCGATGGTGACCTGCTTGCCGGGCTTGTCGTCGGCGGCCGGCTGCGTGTCCGCCGCCTTGTCGCCGCCGTCGTCGGGGTCGTTGCTCGTGCACCCCGTGAGGACGGCACCGGCGGACACGGCGGCGGCTCCGAAGAGCAGCCCTCTGCGACTCGTGAGCTTCGTCATGACGGTGAACCCTTTCCTCAATGCGTGCTTGCGGTACGGCGCTGGACCAGCACGGCGGCGACGATGATCGCGCCCTTGGCGATCTGCTGCACGTCGGTCTGCAGGTTGTTCAGGGCGAAGATGTTCGTGATCGTGGTGAAGATCAGGACGCCGAGCACGGAGCCGATGATGGTTCCGCGGCCGCCGCTGAGCAGCGTGCCGCCGATGATCGCGGCGGCGATGGCGTCGAGTTCGTAGAGGTTGCCGTTGGTGTTCTGGCCGGAGCCGGCCAGGGCGATCAGCAGGAAGGCGGCGATGCCGCAGCACAGCCCGGAGAGCAGGTAGATGTAGAGCCGCTGGCGGCGGACGTCGATGCCGGCCAGCCGGGCGGCCTCCGGGTTGCCGCCGACGGCGACGGTGCGGCGCCCGAAGGTGGTCCGGTTGAGCACCAGCCAGCCGATGACGGTGACGGCCGCGAAGACCAGGACCAGCGGCGGGACGCCCAGCACGTAGGAGTCCCGCTCGGCGAGGTCGAGGACGCCCGGCACCGTGACCACCTGGGTGCGCCCGTCGGTGATCTGCAGCGCGAGGCCGCGGGCCGAGGCGAGCATGGCCAGGGTGGCGATGAACGGGACCATCGTGCCGTACGCGATGAGCACGCCGTTGACCAGGCCGCAGCCGACTCCGACGATGATCGCGGTGAAGAGGATGCCGGCGAAGCCGAAGTCCTGGGTGGCGACGGTGGTCGCCCACACCGAGGACAGGGCGACGATGGCGCCCACGGAGAGGTCGATGCCCCCGGACATGATCACGAAGGTCATGCCGACGGTGACGACACCGATGACGGACGCCTGGGTGAGCACCAGTTGGAGGTTGCGGGTGTCGAGGAACGAGTCGGGCTGGGTGATGCCGCCGATGAGGACCAGGACGGCGAGCACGCCGAGCAGGCTGAGGGTGCGGACGTCGGCGCCGGCCGTCAGGTTCTTCCAGGCGGGCCGGGTGTCCACCGGTGCCGCCTTGCCGGTGCCGTCCCGCGGCGGGGACACGTGCTGCGTCATGACGCCGGGCTTCCTTCCATCACGAGGTCGAGTACGCGGTGTTCGTCGAGTTCGCGGGCGGGGGCCTCGTGCACGACGCTCCCCTCGCGCAGTACCAGCACCCGGTCGGCCAGGCCCAGCACCTCGGGGACCTCGCTGGAGACCAGCAGGACGGCGAGGCCCTCGTCGGCGAGGCGCCGGATGACGGCGTACAGCTCCGCGCGGGCGCCCACGTCGACGCCGCGGGTGGGTTCGTCGAGCAGCAGGACCCGGCAGCCGCGCAGCAGCCAGCGGGCCAGGACCGCCTTCTGCTGGTTGCCGCCGGAGAGGGTGCGCACCGGGGCGGTGGGGTTGTCGGGCCGCAGCGACAGTTCGCGGGTCGCGGCGCGGGCCGCCTTCAGTTCGGCGCCGCGGTCGATCCAGCCGCCGCGCGAGAAGCGGGACATGGCGGAGACCGACACGTTGCGGGTGACGGACTCCAGCATCAGCAGGGCCTGCGCCTTGCGCTCCTCGGGGGCGAGTCCGAGTCCGGCGCGGACCGCGGCGCGCACGCTGCCCGGCCGCAGCGGCCGTCCGTCGACGAGGACCTGTCCGGCGTTCGGCTTGCGGGCGCCGTAGACCGTCTCCAGGATCTCGGAGCGGCCGGAGCCGACGAGTCCGGCGAGGCCGACGATCTCGCCGGGCCGTACCTCCAGGTCGAGCGGGGCGAACTCGCCGTGCCGGGTCAGTCCGCGGACGCTCAGCACCGGCTCACCGGTGCCGGGGGCGGCGGGTCGCTCCGGGAAGACGTACTCGACGTTGCGTCCCGTCATCAGCGCCACCACCTCGCGGGTGGGCGTCTCCTTGGCGGGCAGCCCGCCGGCCACCGCCCGGCCGTCCTTGAGGACGGTGACCCGGTCGCCGATGCGGCGGATCTCCTCCAGGCGGTGCGAGATGTAGACGACGGCGACGCCGTCCGCGGTGAGGTCGGCGACGATGCGGAAGAGGTTGTCGACCTCGTCCGGGTCGAGCGCGGCGGACGGCTCGTCCATCACGATGAGCCGTACGTCGTGCGAGAGCGCCCGTGCCATGGACACGATCTGCTGCTGGGCCGCGGAGAGGTCCCCGACCAGCCGGCCCGGGTCGACCTCGGGGTGTCCGAGCCGCTTCAGCAGCCGGGCCGTCGAGGTCTTCGCTGCCTTTCCGCGCACGACGAAGCCGACGCTGGTCGGCTCATGGCCGAGGTGGACGTTCTCGGCCACCGACAGGTGTTCCACCAGGTCGAGTTCCTGGTAGATGGTGGCGATGCCGAGGCGCATGGCCGCGATGGGCGAGCGCAGGGTGACGTCCTCGCCGCGCCAGCGGATGGTGCCGGTGTCGGGCTGGTGGGCGCCGGCCAGCACCTTGATGAGGGTGGACTTCCCGGCGCCGTTCTGGCCGAGCAGGCAGTGCACCTCGCCGGCCTGGACGTCGAGGTCGACGCCGTCCAGGGCCCGGACTCCGGGGAACGACTTGGTGATGCCGGACATGCTGAGCAGCGGTGGTTCTGGTGCCATGTGAGGTCCCCTCGGCGGGCATGCGGGCCGGTGTCAGGGCAGAGCGGAGCAGGGCAGGGCAGAGCGCTGTACTGGTGGAGCGTGGCTGAGGTACCGAACGGTGCCTACGCGGGTGAGAACAGGTGGTCGCTGATCAGGCGGGCCGCGCCGATGACTCCGGCGGTGG
Organism: Streptomyces sp. WAC 04229; assembly: GCF_003947455.1. Lineage (GTDB taxonomy): Bacteria > Actinomycetota > Actinomycetes > Streptomycetales > Streptomycetaceae > Streptomyces. Next base: position 13,504 of record NZ_QHJH01000166.1, read on the forward strand.
GACCCAACTCCCCTAGAACGATGGGAAGGTTGCCGGTCGCCAGCGGCAGCGACTGGCGGTAGACCTGGGTGCGGATCGCGGCGAGCAGGTTGTGGCCGAGGCCGGTCACCCCGCCGCCGATCACCACCAGGCCCGGATTGAAGAAGCTGACCAGGCCCGCGATGACCTGGCCCGTGCTGCGGCCGCCCTCGCGGATCAGGTCGAGTGCGGTGGCGTCGCCCGCGGCGGCCGCGGCGGCGACGTCGGCGGCGCTGAGGACGCCGTTCGCCTCCAGCCGGTTCGCGAGTTCGGCCGAACCACCCTGTTCGGCGGCCTCCATGGCGTCGCGGGCCAGCGCCGCGCCGCTGAAGTGGGCCTCCAGGCACCCGCGGTTGCCGCAGGCGCACTGGCGTCCGTCGGGCACGGCCTGGATGTGCCCGATGTCGCCCGCGCTGCCCGTGGTCCCCCGGTACACCTCACCGCCGACGACAATGCCGCAGCCGATGCCGGTACCGATCTTGACGACGAGGAAGTCGTGCACGGTGCGGGCGACGCCCGCGTGCTGCTCCCCCAGTGCCATCAGGTTGACGTCGTTGTCGACCATGACCGGGCAGCCGAGGTCCTGGCTGAGCGCCTCCCGCACGGGGAAGCCGTCCCAGCCCGGCATGATCGGCGGAGCCACCGGCACGCCCTCGGGGAAGCGGACCGGCCCCGGGACGCCGATGCCGGCGCCGTCGAAGCCCTCCGCGAGTCCCGAGGCCCGCAGTTTGGCGGCCATGGACAGCACCTGCTCGAAGACCGCGACGGGTCCCTCGCGTACGTCCATGGGCTGGTTGATGTGGCCGAGGATCTCCAGCTCGGCGTTGGTGACGGCGACGTCGACCGAGGTCGCGCCGATGTCGACGCCGAGGAAGCGCAGTTCCGGGTTGAGCCGGACGTTGTGGCTGCGGCGCCCGCCGCGCGAGGCGGCGAGTCCGTCGGCCACGACCAGCCCCGTCTCCAGCAGCCGGTCCACCTCCACGGCCAGCTTGGACCGCGAGAGGTCGACCTGGTCGCCCAGCTGGGCGCGGGAGTTGGGCCCGCCGTCGCGCAACAGCTGGAGCAGTCGCGCCTGGTGGGTGTTGGCGGGTCGTGCGGTCATGCGTCTCACGAGCCCCTCCCCGCCTCAATCGGCCTTGAGTGTGCCGGATTCCGGCCACGTTCCGTGGCCTGCTTTCGGAGGGAACGTAGCAGTGGGCGCCGGGTGTGGGAAGAAGTCACGCACGAATTACTGCGAACTTTCTCCACTGAGTGGACAAAGGCCCGGGTGGCGTCGGCCGTACGCGGGCACGACGAAGCCGCCCGGCCTGTCCGCCGGGCGGCTGCCGCACAGGCTCCGACCTCAGGATTCTCCGCGCGCGTGGTACGAACGACGGGTGTGTTCGGTGTGCTCGCGCATCAGCCGGGTCGCCGTCTGCTCGTCCCGGTCGGCGATGGCGGCGATCAGCCCGCGGTGCTCGATCCAGGACTGCCGGCCGCGCTGCCGGGCGATCGGCGTGTAGTACCAGCGGACCCGGCGGTCGACCTGGGCGGCCAGTTCGCCGAGGACGGCGTTGCTCGCCAGGTCCATGATCTTCGCGTGGAAGCGGGCGTTGAGGACGACGGCGGCGTCCACGTCGTCGGCGGCGACGGCCCGCTCCCCCTCGTCGCACAGCTCCTCCAGCGCGGTCACGCCCGCCCGCCCGGCGTTGGCCGCGGCGAGCCGGGCCGCCTCGGCCTCCAGGAGTGTGCGGACCGTCAGGAGCTGGTCCGCCTCCTCCTCGGTCGGCTCGTGCACGAACGCGCCCTGCGCCGGGCGCAGATCGACCCAGCCCTCGGTGTTGAGCCGCTGCAGGGCCTCCCGCACCGGCTGCCTCGACACCCCCAGGTGACCGGCGAGTTCGCTCTCGACGAGGTGCTGGCCGGGCCGGAGGGCGCGGGTGGTGATGAGTTCGAGCAGCGCCTCGTAGACGCGGTCGCGCAGCGGGCCGGGGCGTTCGAGCCTGGGCACCGAGCCCTGCGGCAGTCCTGCGGACAACATCGGTCCCCCTCGAAAGCCGGCACACTACCCCGTACGGGGAAGTATCGATTGTCTTTCGTCTACAGTCTACGGCGCGCAGCGGGCGGGGAGCCGGGGTGTAGGCCACGTCACATCACGGG